>JAZJYB010000247.1:0-2498 GCA_040390685.1 Pseudomonadota bacterium
CACTGATTGCTGATCGCGGCCTGAAGCAAAATTATCGTAAAGATAAATTTAATATTGTTAGAAAATCTAAAGCCCTTTTTTTGCATCGGTACACCCAGTTTGAAAACTGGACTAATGTAAGCGATCTTCCGGATATTGTAAACTTTGAGTCTTTTCTTGCCTTTGGGTAATTTTATAAGGCTTGATGATTTTGGTTTGTATACTGAACATGCTTCCCGTACAATCACCCATCTTTAAACGGGAGCGAATTATGCAAACTAAATCAGTATTAACTTTGGATGATGTAAAAATTATTGCGGCAGCAGCTGAGGCTGAGGCGAAGGCCAATGGTTGGGCAGTGGTTATTGCGATTGTGGATGATGGCGGCCATCTGATGTGGTTGCAGCGTCTTGATGGTGTCGCGCCAATTTCGTCGCACATTGCGCCCGCGAAAGCTGCCACAGCGGCACTTGGACGACGTGAATCAAAAATATATGAAGATATTATCAATAATGGCCGGTATTCTTTTCTCAGTGCGCCTTTGCTGGAGGGGATGTTGGAGGGTGGCGTGCCGATTATTGTTAACGGCCAGTGTGTCGGGGCCGTGGGTGTTTCTGGAGTCAAATCTTCAGAAGATGCTCAAATTGCCAAGGCTGGTATTGCCGCTTTGATTGTATAAGCGAGCAAGCTTGGTTTAAGTTTTTCCTTAAGTTCGCTTTTCTCTGGTAAGGGCGATTGCTTGAAGGGTGGTTTTGCGCTATAATTCGAGGGTTTAGCTAATTCAAATCTCGTCGTAGCGCATACCTAATCCACACTCTCATTTGATCGTTTTTGTTGCTCACAATTTTTCTGGGTGACACTTGCTACGATCATACTTGTGCGGCGCAGCGGCGGTAACATTATAGGAGTTGCCCTTGCTGCCCATTCCGCAGTCTCTTCGTCCCAATCAAGACGCCACCGCTATTCTTGCCCTCGCTGATGGCACGATATTCACTGGGGTTTCTATAGGCGCTACAGGACACACCATCGGTGAAGTTGTTTTTAATACTTCAATGACAGGGTATCAGGAAATTTTAACTGACCCTAGCTATAGCTCACAAATTGTGACCTTGACCTATCCGCACATCGGCAATACTGGTGTGAATTCGGAAGATGTCGAGTCCGACAAAATTCATGCAGCTGGCCTGATTATCAAGGATCTGCCTCTTCTGCTGTCGAATTTTCGCTCTGAACAATCCTTGTCGGATTATTTGAAATCGCAAAATATTGTTGCGATTGCGGGCATTGATACACGAAAGTTAACTCGTATCTTGCGCGAAAAGGGTGCGCAAGGTGGAGCCATTCTGGTCGGCGCCGATGCAGCAAAAGCTATTGAGTTGGCGAAGTCATTTCCAGGCCTTTCCGGTATGGATTTGGCCAAAGTTGTTTCTGTTAAAAAAGCCTACGAGTGGACTGAAGCCGAATGGACATTGGGTAAAGGCTATGGCGTTTTAACCAATCCGAAGTTTCATGTAGTGGCTTTCGATTTTGGTGTTAAGCGTAATATCTTGCGCATGTTGGCGCAAAGAGGATGCAAGGTAACAGTCATGCCAGCGCAATCAACAGCTGCGGATGTATTGGCGCTGAATCCAGATGGTGTATTTTTGTCGAATGGTCCTGGTGATCCTGAACCTTGTGATTATGCAATCGCAGCGACAAAAGAGCTGATTGAAAAAGGCATTCCTACTTTTGGTATTTGTCTCGGCCATCAAATCATGGCCTTGGCTTCTGGCGCCAAAACTATGAAGATGAAATTCGGCCATCATGGCGCGAATCATCCGGTGCAAGATCTCGATAGCAAACAAGTATTGATCACCTCTCAAAATCATGGTTTCGCTGTTGATGGTGCAACTCTGCCAGCGAATTGCAAGGTGACACACGTTTCGCTATTTGATGGTTCCTTGCAAGGTTTTGCGCGCACAGACAAACCAGCGTTTTGCTTTCAAGGGCATCCTGAGGCGTCGCCAGGTCCGCACGATATCGCTTACCTGTTTGACCGCTTTACCACATTGATGGCTCAGGCAAAGATGGAGAAAAATTAAAATGCCTAAACGTATTGATATAAAAAGTATTCTGATTATTGGCGCTGGTCCCATCATCATTGGCCAGGCATGTGAGTTTGACTATTCTGGCGCGCAGGCATGTAAGGCATTGCGCGAAGAAGGTTATAAAGTTATTTTGGTCAACAGTAATCCGGCCACGATCATGACTGATCCAGAAATGGCAGATGTGACTTACATCGAACCGATTACATGGAAAGTGCTTGAGCGCATTATCGACAAAGAACGTCCAGATGCGATCTTGCCGACCATGGGTGGACAGACGGCACTGAATTGCGCATTGGATTTGCATAAGCACGGAATCTTGGAGAAATATAAGTGCGAATTAATCGGCGCTTCTCCAGAGGCCATTGATAAGGCAGAAGACCGTTCCAAATTTAAAGATGCGATGACCAAGATCGGGTTGGGTTCAGCCCGTTC
>JAZJYB010000248.1:0-3280 GCA_040390685.1 Pseudomonadota bacterium
CTATCGTTGCCCCTTGATGTAGGCAAATAATGTAGTTAGCAGACGCCCAACTCAAGAGGGATTTTGTTTTTAACAATTTCTGTTCTCTTCGCAACTTTTTTTATTTCAATCTGTCAAAAAACTATCATTCACATGAGTATGTTTCGTATTACGCAATCTTCCGTATAGTTCCGGCGCATGGTGCGTCGGTCAGCCTACCTAGGAGCTATCGATGGACACTAGTAACTACTCACAAAACGATGCATTTGACGAAGATTTTGCCGATGGATTTATTGGTAAATACCTGCTGGTCGGCATCACCCGCACCTCCGAAAAAGGCGAGGTGCTTTCACAACAGCAACTGCACGGCGTCATCATCACCGCCAATGCCGACGCCATAGAAATCGAGCTAGGCGGTGTGCACGAAGGAAAAACCTGGCGCATGCCACCGATACTGGAAGAATTATCGCCAGCCAGGCGCGGTAAATACCAACTTAAGACAACTGGCGAAGTGGTGGAAGATCCTGACTTTACCTTTACCTTGACGATGCGCAAGCCGCTGTTGCATTGAGAATAATCTTGGTGTTTTGGTAGGCTTGTTATTGAAATTTACATCGGGAATAGGGCGTCTTTATTGTTGATACGATTTCATATTTTCCAAAACGCATCCTAACCAGCACGATTTAGCGTATCAGGAATAAATCCCTCAGCCGATAAAGCCCTAATTACACCGCGTATCAGATAATTGTTGCTGAAACCAAAAGTATATTGCCGCGCCCCTTCACTTACGGGGCGCAGCATTTTACGTTCGACTAATTTTTTGATTTGGTAAGTGCGTTGTGCATCCGTCATATTTGGCATGGCAGCTGAAAGGTCGGCTTTTTTCGCCACACCGTTTCTCGCAGCAATATGCAAGATGCTTTCTTCCATGCCAGTAATTACCTCGCGTTGCTTTGCGTAGATCAAAGCCGGCGTCAGAATTTTTTCACGCAAATAATTGAAATCAGCCAAGCGATCAACTTTACGCAGTTCGTCCAAAATGCCCTTTAACACATAAACACACCAAGCCTCTTGTCCTTCGTCGGTGCCAGTATCTGCCAGTGCCAGCATAGAATAATAACAATCGCGATCATTGCAAAACACCGCAGTCGGATTTAATACACGGCCACCCGCCTTCACATTAAAGCCATATTTAATCAATAATGCATAAGTCAATAGTCTCACTACGCGACCATTTCCGTTGCCAAAAGGATGTATCCAGCCAAAGCGATGATGTGCCAATGCCACTTTAATCAGATCGTACTTAGGTGGGTCTGCCGCATTGATAAAGGCCGTCAGTTCTTGCATGTAATGCGGCACTCGAAAATGCTCGGGGGGCAGATGTTCGGCTTGTGCAATGCTTACGTTAAGATTGCGATAAGCACCGGGTGTTTTATCTCCCTCTCGCTTCAGATCAACTACCGCGATGGCATGAAGCTCTCGAATAAAATGCTCAGTCAGCACAGCGCCTGACTGTATAGATTGCTCGACATACTCCATTGCATCTTCAATGTTTTCCATTTCACGCAAATGGTCTGCCCCATTTGCATGACCATCTAGCTTACTTTCGACATAATCAGCCAAGGTCGTATGATTACCCTCGATGCGTGCCGACCCCAGACTTTCCAGCATATGAAAAATATGCTTTAACTGAAAGAAAACCGGCGCTGGTGTAGTGCCGCCCAATTGCAAACGACGTAAATGCCCAAGTTCGGTCAAGACATCGACCAAAGGCGAGTCAAAGGCAGGATTCGCCAAGCGCAAGTCGTGATGTATAAATTGAGGCATAACCAGAATTATCTGTAATGGAGTTAAGCAATATCTCTAATTTAAGTCAAAATAATCAATTAAGTCAATGAGTTAAATTATTTAATTAAAAAATTATCTTTAATTTGCAAGTAAAATAAGTCTAGTGTCTGGATGGGGATAACATAAATTTTCAAAACGCTATCTGCTACCATGCCGTATCTTTTACCCAAGCTAGCATTCCATGGACAAATCCATACTCATCGTCGAAGACGAAAGCGCCATCGCTGACACGCTGGCGTATGCGC
The DNA here is from genome assembly GCA_040390685.1 of Pseudomonadota bacterium. Lineage (GTDB taxonomy): Bacteria > Pseudomonadota > Gammaproteobacteria > Burkholderiales > Burkholderiaceae_D > Undibacterium. Next base: position 2,073 of record JAZJYB010000248.1, read on the forward strand.
TGACGACTGATGGTTTTACTGCGCATCATGTGACTTTGGGGCAGAGCGCTTTGGATCTGTTGCGCTCGCCTGCATCGCCGCGTCCGGCTTTGATTGTGCTCGATGTCGGATTGCCGGATATGAGCGGCTTTGATGTGTGCCGTCGCTTGCGCCAGTTTTCTGATACGCCGGTTATTTTTTTGACTGCGCGTAACGATGAGATTGATCGCATCGTCGGCCTGGAAATTGGTGCGGACGATTACGTGACCAAGCCGTTTTCTCCGCGTGAACTGGTGGCGCGGATTCGCGCTGTCTTGCGGCGTTTGCAGGCGTCTGCTTCAACCTCTTCAACAACACAATTTGAGCTGCGCACGGAGGAAGGACGTGTCTCGTATTACGGGCAAAATTTGCTGCTGACGCGCTATGAATACCTTTTGCTTAAAACTTTACTTGAGCGCCCCGGCCAATTATTTTCACGTGCGCAATTGATGGATCTGGTCTGGACCAATGCTCCCGAGACTTTGGAGCGTACTGTCGACGCACATGTTAAAGCGCTGCGCGCCAAATTGCGTCTGATTGATCCAGAGGACGATCCGATCCAAACTCACCGCGGCATGGGTTACAGCCTCGCGGCGAAATAAGCGCAGCATGAAAATCGGTCTGCGCATCTTGCTCGGGTATTTTCTGATCGTCGGCCTAGCCGCATGGTTTGTGTTGAATGTATTTGTCGAGGAAGTCAAACCCGGTGTGCGCGCCACGCTGGAAGACACGCTGGTCGATACCGCACAACTGCTGGCGCAACTGGTGGCGGAAGACGTCAAGGCCGGCGATTTACCGCATGCGGCGATACTTAGCCGCATGCAAAATTATGCGCGGCGCAGTGTCGATGTCAAGATCAGCGGCGTGCGCAAGGCTAGCCTGGATTACCGCATCACCATGACCGACCAGCAAGGCATTGTGTTGTTTGATTCCGAGAACAAAGATGTAGGCAAAGACTATTCGCGCTGGAACGATGTGTACCTCACGCTACGAGGCAAATACGGCGCGCGCAGCACCCGCACTGATCCGCTCGACGACGCCACCACGGTGATGCATGTGGCGGCGCCGATTATGGACAATGGCCGCATCATCGGTGCGCTGACGGTATCTAAAGCGATCTCGACGATCACGCCGTTTATCGAACGCAGCCAGCGTAAAATTTTACGCCGCAGCGCCTGGCTTTTATTGGG
>JAZJYB010000249.1:0-5875 GCA_040390685.1 Pseudomonadota bacterium
AAGAAATTCTGCCAGTAGTTGCGAATCGCTTCATTATCCAATACATCAATAACAATGAACTATAGCTCGCAAATCAGATCGAAGCGGGGACAAAAAACTTCATTGCGCAAACTAATGCTTCTATCAAACACACAATTGCCAGAACCAGGATACCGACGATGGGGCATACTGCTTGCAATCCTCTGTATGCACGTAACGGTCTTTTGGATTAGCAGACCCGCGGGTAATCTGCATCCAATTAAAGCGATGCAATATTTAACGTTTTTTAATGTCCCAAAAATTGAAAATTTACAAGCTAAAACAGTAATGCCCAAGGTGTCGACGAAGTCTAACAGCGAGCTGAAAGCGGACGTTAAAAAAATGACGAATGCCGAAGCAAGCGCCAATATTCCTGAGGTCAATAAAAATTTAACTTTGCGAAGCAACCCAAGCGCTGAGGTCAGCACAGGGCTCAACCTCGACATGCTACGTGGTCAGGCAGTGCAAATCGAACGCACTCGGGTTAAGTCGGATATAGAAAAAATGAACGATAGTAAAAAACTCGATCTCAGCCTCGAAGCAACATTTGACAGAGAAGTAAATCGGGTGGAGTTACCAGAATGTCGCAGACTGCTACTAGGAAAATCCATGCCAGAGAGAATGCGGATTATTCAAGACCACAGCAAAAAGATGTTTTGTCGCTCGTCGATGTGACACTGCCGTCATATATTTTCGCGCCATTCAAGCAAAAAAAATAAAATCGAATTGGAGCGGAAAAATCACAAAATACCGATCACTTCGAGAATCTGATATTGCAAAATGAATTCTTCGGCTGATTGCCGGATCACACCGCGCTCGCCATGTGCATGCCAGATTTCATCGTCGACGTAGATGCCAACATGGTGAATTCCACGGCCACCGATGCGCGTGCAGAAAACCAGATCATGCCGGACAATATCCTCGAAGCTTTTGCTTAAGCCTGTGCGTCGCTGATCATAGGTATTTTTAGGAATCCGGCGCGCTAATACGTCCAGATAATCCCTTTGCGTCAAGCCAGAACAATCAATCCCGGCACGTGTTACGCCACCCCAAATGTAGGGCGTATTCTGCCAGATTTGAAAAAAATCCTCAGCGGACAGCTCCGCCGGCACTGGCGATTCAAAACCCTGTATCAGCGCATCAATTGCAATACACTCATGCGGCAACCATCCTAGCACCTGATCAGACTTCATCACCAATGCGTGCTCGCCATGAAAACCTAGCACGCGCAACACCTCGGCATTTTCAATCTGAGTTTGCCGCACGGCGTCTTTTTCTGCCGCACTCATGTCCGGATAATCCGCCACCGGTTGACGTAACACATCCACCAAAGTAATTGCTCTGGCATAGGTTTGCGGCAGCCACAATTCCGGTTCAATTCTGATCATGTTCAATTCTAGTTTTGTAAAGTCAGTAGGAAATTTTAGCCGCGTATCTTAGCGGAAACCGGGACGCGTAGACAAAGAAAATTTTTCTTGATTTGGCGCAGCGCACGATGTTGCGGCTAGATTTCTGCGCGCACGAAAATGACGAAAATACCTGTCTAAGCTTTGTAACTAATCAGGTAAAAATTTACCCAGATGCATACCAATGCCGCCCCAAGACAGTGCGAAATCGGTATTTTTGCATCGCACATCGCAGACAATTTGCTTTCAAAGCCAAATTTCAACGGCATTATTGATGTGAAAAAAACTTGCCCAACATCAATAATCTGTTTTCAATTTACAACGCCTTTGTCAACTTTTTTAACATCTTGCAGGCTTCCTGAAAGTAGTTCTTGACTTGATTCAAGCAAAAAGAGATAAAGGTTTATTGACTGCGCAATCGTTTGCGCAATCGTTTGCTTTTAATGGCTGCAGTGCACCAATAAAATGCTAAACACCCCAAAATTGTCAGGGGTTTTATGCACAAGATTTGCTCGTATCAATTGAAATTTAACCTAGGAAAAATTCCATGCGTAAATCAACATCACCTCAGCGGTTTATACCAAGTAGCGCACTGTCACTCATTGCTCTCGCCGTCGCTACGGCTTTTCCTGTACAGGGCGCATTCGCCCAGGCCGCCAAGGGCGACGAAGCGGGCCAACTCGATACCGTGATCGTTACCGGCCAGCGCCGCTCGGAAAATCTCAAGGACGTGCCGCTATCCATCTCCGCCATCAAGGGTGAGGCATTGGATACCTACAACGCCAGCGGCCAAGATATCCGTTTTATGGCCAGCCGCGTTCCCAGCTTGAATGTGGAATCTGATTTTGGCCGCGTCTTCCCGCGCTTTTATATCCGTGGCCTGGGCAATACCGATTTCGATTTGAACGCATCACAACCGGTCGGACTGATTTATGACGATGTAGTGCAAGAAAATCCGATTCTTAAAGGCTACCCGGTTTTTGACGTCGACCAGATTGAGGTCTTGCGTGGACCGCAAGGTACCTTGTTCGGCCGCAACTCGCCAGCTGGTGTGATCAAGTTTGACTCGGCCAAACCGACCAACGCATTTGAAGGTTATGCCAATCTTGGTTTTGGCAACTACAATGCCGTCAATCTTGAAGGTGCAGTCAATGTACCGTTGAGTAAAGAGTGGGCGATGCGTTTCTCCGGCCAATCGCAAAACCGCGATGACCGCGTACACAACCCGCAGGCAACCGGCACCAAAGACTTTGAAGGCTACAAAGACAATGCCGCGCGTCTGCAACTCCAATACTCGACCAAGGACTTCAGCGCCTTGTTTAATGTGCATGGACGCAATTTGGACGGTAACGCCACCCTGTTCCGAGCCAACATCATCAAAAAAGGCACGAACGATCTGGTGCCTGGCTTTGATTATGCCGTCTACCCGAACGATGGTATCAACATCCAGACTTTGAAATCCTCAGGCGTGAATGCGCGCCTGCGCTGGGAGCTGGATGGCATGACTTTGTACTCCATCACAGCCTACGACAAAGCCAAGCTGTATAGCCGCGCTGACGTTGACGGTGGTTATGGCGCATCGTTTATGCCAACCATGGGCCCTGGATTTATTCCTTTCCCTGCTGAAACGGCGGATGGTGTACCTGACTTGAAACAAATCACCCAGGAACTCCGTCTCCAATCGAATACCAAAGACCCATTGCAATGGATCGGTGGCTTGTACTACTTTAAAGAAGACATTCAGGTTGATAGTTTCAACTTCGATTCGTTTGCACCTGGCAATCCACAGAATGGCTATGCGGTCCAGCACCAGCATGCCAAATCTTGGGCTACGTTTGGCTCGATTAACTATGCAGTAAGCGATGCCTTTAAATTGCGCGGCGGTGTGCGCTACACCAACGACAAGAAGGACTTTGATGCTATCCGCACGCTCAATCCTTTTGGTGGACCTCCTCATGAGATGCGGACCGCGCATCCGGAATCAACCAATGTCAGTTGGGACATCGGCGCCAACTATACAGTCGATAAAGCGACCAGCGTGTATACGCGGGTCGCTACCGGTTATCGTGCACCTAGTATCCAGGGTCGCGTGTTATTTGGCGACGATATTTCTGTCGCCAACTCTGAAAAAGCCCTGTCGTTTGAAGCTGGTATCAAGCAAGATCTATTTAATAACACCGCGCGTGTCAGTGCGACTGTATTCCATTATGACGTCAAGGATTTACAGTTGACCGCTGGTAGTGGCAGTGTCAATCAAAACAGACTAGTGAATGCGGACAAAGCCACTGGCCAGGGTGTAGAAGTGGAATTTCAGGTCAATCTGAACCGTAACTTCAAGGCCAGCGTAGGTGGCAGCTATAACGATACAGAAATCAAGGATGCCAAGCTGTTTGTCTCCCCTTGTGGCGGTGGTTGCACTGTGACAAACCAAGCAGGCCCAGTGGCTGGTACCGTCTTAATCGGTGGCAATCCATTACCACGCGCACCTAAATGGGTAGGCAATTTCTCCTTGCGCTATAACGCGGCTTTAGGCGATGGCGAAATCTACGCCTACACCGACTGGTCATACAAAGACAAATACAATATGTTCTTGTATGAAGCCAAGGAATACACAGCCAAGTCACTGTTTGAAGGCGGCTTGCGTGTAGGTTACAAGTGGGCTGACGGCAAATATGAAGTGGCAGCGTATGGCCGCAACATTACTGACAAGCAGCAAGTTATCGCTGCGATTGACTTCAATAACCTGACAGGTATTTTGAATGAACCGCGCGCCTATGGCGTGCAGTTCAAGGTCAACTTCTGATAGCAATTTTCCTGTAAGACAAAAAGCGCCGGACGCATAGTCCGGCGCTTTTTTTTCACCATTTGATTTTAAGGAGCCTCTGATTAAGTGTAGCGAGCGGCCAAAGTTTGGATTGAGAAGCGGAGCCGTACGACTGTACGGTGAGCATCGCAAATTCAAAATTTGGTCGCGCAGTAACTTAATCAGAGGTTCCTTAAAAAATATGCGAATGAATGGCACCTTCCTTGATGGCAATACTCTGCGTGGACAGACCACCATTTTTTTTAAGCTATGTGTGCCAGCGAACAGATCTTCTTTTTAGTGAGTGAGATTATTCCCACTCACCTCTTCTTTAAAGAAAGAAAATCATGAAAATCAAACTTGCTACCGGCTGTTTCCTTATCGCCACCGTTCTGGCTCCTATCGCCGCACTGGCCGATACAGACACTGACCGTAAACACCCGATCACATTCGTCAAAGACTCAGTAATAACCGTCAAGGTCAAGGCCATGTTGGCAGACGAAAAGATGCGCAGTCTGGCACATGTCAAGGTCGACACGGATAACAAGGGCATGGTCGTTTTGAGCGGAAATGTCAGAACTCCGGAAGATGCCGATAAAGCTGTTGCGATCGCACGCGCGGTCGAAGGCGTCACTTCTGTTCAGAGCAATCTTAAAATCAAGAAGGAAGATTAAACATCTCTCTCAAGGTATTTAGGCAGCGGCCAGCCGGGTTCAACGCCTGATACTGGCCTAAGCTTCGTGGGTTCGATTCCAGCGGAATCGAACCCTTTATTTATTCAACCGCTGATTCAACCGCTTATTCATACGTTCGGCTTTGCACCAGCACTTGGTTCAGCCATAGCTTACTGCTCACCTCTGCCTCGCTACGGCATTTCACAGCATATGCCAAGCCGCTAAAACTACTTTTAGTGGCGGCTTTTTCAATAAATTCTTCGGCAGTACTAATCAGGTTTCTGGCTGCGAAATAAAGGTATTTATCGCGCAAATGCGCTTGCGCCGAGACCGAGCTATACCAACTGCCATTACGATAAAACTCGCATCCGGATGTCCCCATAAAGTTCAGCAGATAGTTGATTTCGGCCGCTACATTTTTAGGCGGTAGCGCCTTAGCTGACATAGGTGCCAGCATGCAGCCCGACAGGAGTAGTGTTGCGATAGATCTGCGCGGAGCTCTTTTCATAGCTCTTTATCCAAAGGAAATAGCGTCAAAATATTGACGCTCATTCTTTGCCAATTACTCCGGGCCGGCTCGCTGTCGTACTCAACTTCTGTGGCACCTTCCTGGGTGTGCCAGCGCAAAGCCGGCGCACCGTCAGCACTGTTTGGTGTCAAGCTCAGCCTGTACGAATTGACTGGCTGCACCATGGCTTCGAAACGCGCCACCAGCTGTTGTGCCAGCGCCGGGCTATCGATGATCAGGCCAATCTCGGTATTGAGCCGCATCGAGCGCAGATCGAAATTCATGGAACCGATAAACAGCCTTTTACGGTCGAACACAAACAGTTTTCCGTGCAGGGAATAATTGCCATAACGTGAAATAGCCGCAGTCTGACCGCTTCCCTGAGTATTACCCAATAGGGAGCGAACTTCGTACAGCTCAACACCCTGTTCCAGCAGGGGCACGCGATAATGCATGTAACCGGACT
>JAZJYB010000250.1:0-2856 GCA_040390685.1 Pseudomonadota bacterium
AAGCATCTGAAGTCATTAAGCATTTGATGAAGCTTGGCCAGATGTGCACCATCAACCAAGTTCTGGATCAGGAAACTGCGATGATCCTGGTTGAGGAAATGGGACATAAGGCATTTGCCGCTAAACTTGATGATCCTGAAGCGATGCTGACGGATGTGGCGGAACATGCTGAATACGAATCTGTTCCTCGCGCACCGGTTGTAACAGTTATGGGTCACGTTGATCACGGTAAAACATCCTTGCTCGATTATATTCGTCGCGCCAAGGTCGCTTCCGGTGAAGCTGGTGGAATTACCCAGCATATCGGTGCCTACCACGTAGAAACACCGCGCGGCATGATCACTTTCCTTGATACTCCTGGTCATGAAGCGTTTACCGCGATGCGTGCCCGTGGTGCCAAGGCAACCGATATCGTTATTCTGGTTGTCGCAGCTGACGATGGCGTGATGCCGCAAACCAAAGAGGCGATTGCGCATGCAAAAGCGGCTGGCGTACCTTTGGTTGTAGCGATCAATAAAATTGATAAGCCCGGTGCGAATATGGACCGCGTTAAGCAAGAATTGGTGGCCGAAAGCGTAGTGCCTGAAGAATACGGTGGTGAATCACCATTCGTGCCAGTTTCTGCCAAAACAGGTGAAGGTATTGATGAGCTGCTGGAACAAGTTCTGTTGCAAGCTGAGGTGTTGGAATTGCGCGCACCGATCAATGCTCCAGCTAAAGGTCTGGTGATCGAATCGCGCCTGGATAAAGGTCGCGGTACGGTCGCAACTGTTCTGGTTCAGTCTGGTACTTTGAAACGTGGTGACGTGGTTCTGGCTGGTTCTTCTTATGGTCGTGTTCGTGCGATGTTGGATGAAAACGGTAAAAATACCACTGAAGCCGGCCCTTCTATCCCTGTAGAAATTCAAGGTTTGACTGAAGTTCCTGCCGCTGGTGAAGAGTTCATGGTCATGGTCGACGAGCGTAAAGCGCGTGAGATCGGCTTGTTCCGTCAAGGTAAATACCGTGACGTCAAACTGGCCAAGCAGCAAGCGGCTAAGATGGAAAACATCTTTGATAATATGGGTGAAGGCGAAGTCAGAAATCTGCCTATTATTGTCAAGACCGATGTACAAGGTTCGCAAGAAGCCTTGGTTCAGTCCCTGGTTAAATTGTCGACCAATGAAGTACGGGTACAAGTGGTACATGCAGCGGTCGGTGGTATTTCAGAATCTGACGTCAATTTGGCGGTAGCATCCAAAGCGGTCATCATCGGCTTTAACACTCGTGCAGATGCATCGGCACGTAAGTTGGCTGAGTCACATGGCGTGGATATCCGTTACTACAACATCATTTACGATGCAGTCGATGAAGTTAAAGCGGCATTGTCAGGTATGTTGGCACCAGAGAAGCGCGAAACAGTCATTGGTCAGGTCGAAATACGTCAAGTCTTCTCGGTCAGCAAAGTCGGCTCTATCGCCGGTTGCCTGGTCACCGAAGGTACTGTCAAGCGCACGTCTTCAGTACGTCTGTTACGCAACCATGTGGTGATCTGGACAGGCGAGCTGGATTCCTTGAAGCGTTACAAAGACGATGCTAAAGAAGTCAAAGCCGGTATGGAATGCGGCTTGTCTCTGAAGTCGTATAATGAGATTGAAGTTGGCGATGTCCTGGAAGTCTTCGAAGTTCAGGAAATTGCTCGAACCCTGTAGTATTCAACAAAAAGGGAGCTTTTGCTCCCTTTTTATTTTTCGTACTCTTGTAGTATTTTTGTAGCAATTTTGTAGCGTTTTCGTAATTTATATGGCAAAAAATAGTAAATCCATCCCAGCACGCGGTTTGCGTGTTGCAGACCAGATTCAACGTGATATTGCGGAAATCATTTGGTCGGAACTGAAGGACCCGCGGGTTGGCATGATTACGCTGACTGAAGTTCAGCTCACGCCTGATTATGCCCATGCAAAGATTTACTTCACCAGCTTGAAGGATGATCCTGCATCGATCAAGCACACCCTTGATGGTTTGAATAAATCTGCTGGATTTTTGCGCGCGCAGTTGGGCTTGCGTCTGCACATCCACACTTTGCCGCAATTACACTTTGTGCACGACACTTCCACCATGCGTGGAATGGCGATGTCCAAGTTGATCGATGAAGCGAATGCCACTCGCTCTAAAGACGACGGCGAAGATTAAAGTCTCCGTTCTCGCTTATTCTGCATGACCAGACCTTAAAACATGACAACTCAAGTGAAGAAATCTCCCCGTGTACCAGTGCATGGGGTTTTGCTACTGGACAAACCGGTGGGTTGGTCGAGCAATGACGCTTTAATCAAGGCCAAACGCTTGCTTAATGCCTTAAAAGCAGGTCATACCGGTACGCTAGATCCGTTTGCCACAGGTCTATTGCCACTGTGCTTTGGCGAGGCGACCAAGTTTTCCCAGGATTTGCTGGAAGCCGATAAAACTTACCAAACCATAGTGCATCTCGGTATCAGTACCAACACGGGCGACACTGAAGGCGAGGTCTTGCAGACCTCGCCTGTCGAAGTGACTGAAGAGCAAATTCGTGCTGTCTTGCTGCAATTCACTGGCGATATTTCACAAGTGCCGCCAATGTACTCTGCGCTCAAACGTGATGGCAAACCGCTTTATGAATATGCCCGCGCCGGTATCACGCTAGAGCGCGAAGCGCGCCCGGTGACGATACATCTTTTGGAATTTGTCAGCTACGCAGCACCATTTTTGACGCTGAATGTACGTTGCAGTAAAGGGACTTACATCCGTGTGCTTGGTGAAGATATTGGTAACGCCTTGGGATGTGGCGCACACCTGAATGCTCTGCGACGCACCCATGTTGGACATCTGGTCTTGGAAAAT
>JAZJYB010000250.1:2866-4885 GCA_040390685.1 Pseudomonadota bacterium
CTGTTACGTTGGAAGCATTGACTGCGATGGATGAATCGCAGCGATTGACTCTCCTGGCACCGGTAGACGCCTTATTGAGCAGCTTCCCGCAAGTTATATTAAGCGATGAACTGGCGCGACGTTTTTTGCAAGGGCAAAGATTGGCCTTAGCGAAAGAAGCCGTCGCTTTGCCTGAACATATTGGGCGGGTAAGGGTTTATCGTGAATCGAATCTGCAATTGCTAGGGTCGGCACAGTTGCAGGAATATGGCATTCTGGCCCCTGAGCGATTGATCTCAACCGTCTAAAGCACAAATTCTTTTGCTTCATCCACTTCAGCAGTGGATGAAGCAAGCCGTGTTTAATGGGGCTACTTAATTGCAGGGTTTTACTTTCATACCTTCAGACGTATCCTCCAATTCAAATCCTAAGCTTTTAATCTCCTCGCGGATCCGGTCTGATTCGGCCCAGTTTTTATTCGCACGGCTGAGTTTGCGTTGTTCAAGCAAGGTTGCCACTTCGTCAGGGATAGCATTTTCCTTCGGCTGCCACAGCTTCAGGTTTAGGCCAAAGACTTGATCAAAATAATCCAGGCTAGCTTTTTTGTCCGCATCGCTGATAGGCGACTTCAACATTTCCCACATCACCGCAATCGCCTTCGGCACGTTGAGATCCTGGTTGACCTCGGCCTTAAAACGCTCAGCAAAGTCCAGATTGATATTGCCGCCATCAGGTAACGCTAAATAAGTTTCACGCAATCGGTTCAGACCGGTCTGCGAGGCCTTTAGCGCATCCCAATTGAAGTTCAACTGACTACGGTAATGCGCAGAAAGGCATAGCCAGCGATAGGCCAATGGATCAATCCCCAAGTCGATCAAACTTTGCAGGCGCAGAAAATCTCCGCTGGATTTAGACATCTTGCCAGCGTCAATTTGCAGGAAGTAACCATGCATCCAGAAATTGGCCAGACGCGTGCCATGGCATGCCTGATTTTGCGCGATTTCATTGCTATGATGAATTGCAATATGGTCTTCACCCCCGCAATGAATATCAAACCATGGCTCGAGATATTTGGCCGACATGGCAGAGCATTCAATATGCCAGCCAGGAAAACCACGACCCCAGGGGCTATCCCATTCCATCTGGCGTTGGCTATCTGCCGGGCTAAATTTCCAGAGTGCAAAGTCCGTTGAATTTCGCTTCTCGCCGATATCGACACGCTTGCCGGCTTCTATCCCTTCGCGGTTCAGGCGCGATAAATAACCGTAGTCAACTTGTTTGGAGGTGTCGAAGTACACGCCATCTGAAGTGATGTAGCAAAAGCCTTTTTGCTCTATGCAAGCGATGAAGGAAATTTGCTCAGCAATATGGTCGGTCGCCTTGCACCATATCTGTGGTTCCAGCATATTTAAACTTTGCAAATCTTGCTTAAAGGCCACGGTATATTTTTCTGCGATGTCCCAGGCGGATTCGCCGGTGCGACGGCTACCAGCTTCCATCTTGTCTTCGCCATCATCGGCATCAGAGACCAAATGCCCGACATCGGTGATGTTGATGACATGACGAACAGTATGGCCATTGAGCTCTAGTGTACGGCGTAGCAAATCCTCAAATAGGTAAGTGCGCAAATTGCCGATGTGGGCGTAGTCATATACCGTCGGGCCGCAGCAATACAGACCTACCCAATCAGGATGGATAGGGGAAAAGATGCGAAGCTTGCGCTCCCAATTGTCGTAGAGAAGGATATCTGACATGTTTTGCGATAGAAAATAAAGAATAAGGTATTCCCGAATCGATATCGGGATGGCGAAGTACGTCTACAGAGCATCAACAACTTGTCTTTGCTTGATCTAATTTGTAGTTGTAGAAGTAAACAATAGAGAACGTAAACGAAAAAAGCGTTTCAATTGCGGTAATCCGAATACTAGGAAATTGTGGTTTTTTTAACACGGGAAAATAAAATAATCGCTGAAACATAAATTAGCCATTAATTTATCATAGTCATAGCATGTTTGTATCGTTGTCGTAAAATCAGGATTA
>JAZJYB010000251.1:0-3107 GCA_040390685.1 Pseudomonadota bacterium
TGGATAAATATCCGGCGATTGTGGCAAAACTGGCGCGTGCCCCTGGTACCAAGGAGCCACGCTATGCGCATCTTTTGTCAGGCGAGGAGGCGCTTGAACAGCAAGAAGTTGCGGCGGCTTTTTCGAGCAATATTCACGCTACGCCACAACGTGATCGATTGGCGCATCTGGAAGATGAAGTCGTGCAATTGCGCGCCCAGCTGGACGCTTTGAGCCTGCAATTTCAAGAATTTCAAAAGCAGTTTGAGTAAATGAAATTAAGCTTGAATTTGTTTGCTGTAGGAAAAAAACATTTCATCCTGTATCCAGCCCAGTGACTCATACAGGGCTTGTCCGGCAATATTTGTTTTGGCCGTAGTCAGGTCCATTCGGGCGACGCCGTTGCGGGCGGCGTGCCGCTCTGCCGCCAGTAATAATGCCTTGCCGGCGCCGGTTCTTCGCGCTTCCGGTTGCACGAACAGATCATACAAAGTGTAGATTGGCACTGCTTCAACAGAACAGAAACTCGGATACATCTGACAAAAACCTAAGATCTGATGATCAGCGCTTTCAGCCAAAATAATCACCGATTCTTCTTTGGAAATGCGGTCGCGAATAAAGCGTGTTGCCAACAGTAAATCAGACTCTTGCTCATAGAATTGACGGTACGCGTCGAACAATACAGCAACGGCGTCAATATCTTTCGATGAGGCAATTCTAGTTTGAAAAGTGGGCATAATAGGCATTGATAATAGCGATGAAGTTTTTAAATCTGACACTGATGTTTGCGTATGTTTTTAAGAACTTGCATTCGGCTCTTCATGATAATACATCACTGCAATCTATGAGCAATAAAATTCCGGCCTTGCGCTTATGTTTGAATGGTTAGGCAATTGCAAACCAAGAAAATAAAATATTTTCAATCTTATGCCATCCAAATCAAGGGTTCGTGCGTTAAGGTGGCAAGCCTTGTCTTTACGATTATGAGCGGCTGCAAATTTGCGCCTCCCAAACTTTCAGAAAAACATCTTATGCGCACATCTAACACTTCTTCGACATTCGTCCGTTTTGTCGGTATTGCACTTACCGTGCTGCTTATTCATTCAAGCGCAAACGCGCAAGAGGATCCGCCCAGTCGTGTGGCGCGCCTAAGCTATGCCAGTGGAAATCTGAGTCTTGCGGTGGCGGGCAGTGATGAGTGGACTGATGTGCCGATGAATCGGCCAATCACAGTCGGCGACAGCCTTTGGGTGCCTGAGCGTGGTCGAGCTGAACTACATATTGGTTCGAGTGCGATACGTTTAAATGAAAAAACGAACCTGACGTTTCTCACTTTGTCTGACGATACAGTGCAACTTAAATTAACCAGCGGGACGATGGCAGTGCGCGTTCGCAGCCTCACTGGCAAAGAAGTTTTTGAAATCAATACACCGAATTTGGCCTTCTCTTTGCAAGAGGCCGGTGAATATAGAGTCACTGTGAATGATGATGATACCAGTAATGTCATAGTGCACCGTGGTACCGCGATTGCCTATGGCGACCGCGATAGCATCAGTATCAGGGAGGCCGAGCAAGTCCTGTTTTCAGGAACTAATCTGAGCCACAATTCTATCAATCGCATGCCACCTTACGATACCTTTGATCAATGGGTGAATGACCGGGATAGGGCCGAAGACACTTCCGTTTCCGCGCGCTATGTATCGAGAGAAGTAATCGGATATCAGCAATTGGACGAATACGGTAGCTGGGAAACGCATGCTGAATATGGTGCGATCTGGCTACCGAGAACGATAGAAGTCGGCTGGGCACCTTATCGCAATGGAAATTGGTTATGGGTGGCACCTTGGGGTTGGACATGGGTGGATCGCGCACCTTGGGGATTCGCGCCTTATCACTACGGCCGTTGGGCACATATAGGCTTGCGTTGGGCCTGGGTGCCAGGAGTTCATCTGCACCATGACAGACCTGTATATGCACCAGCACTGGTGGCCTTTGTTGGCGCTGGTAATGGCTTGAGTGTGAGCTTGAATATTGGTTCTGGACGTGGCTCCGGACCAGGCGTTGCCTGGTTCCCATTGGCGCCTGGTGAAGCGTATCGACCTAGCTACCGTACAAGTTCACGGTATCTGGATAGCATCAATAGAAGATCAGGAACTAACGTTACGGTGAATAACACAACCATCAATAACACGAACGTTTACGCCAATCAGCATGTGCATAATGCAGTCACCGCGGTGCCTGCAACTGCGTTCGTCAAAGGCCAATATGTTGCTGCAGTCGCTAAACCTCTGACACGAGACCAAATCTTGACTAGCCCGGTTGGTGCCGGCGCACCGACGATTACACCGTCATCGGAAAGTATGCTCGGCACTAGCCGACGAGTTGGCAACCCCGACAATGCTGGGAACCAATACCGGAGTCGCACCGTAGTGGCAACTATTCAACCGGCAGCGGTGCCAACACCGATCGTGCGCGATGTTGGCGGGAAGTTTAATTCTGGCGCCAGACGTGATGACATCGATCAGGAATCGAGGTCCGGCGGTAATCATGATCGCACTGATCTCAGATCGCGTGTGACCGCAGCGCCAGCGACTTTACCGCTAGCACCGGCGGTGTCGACTGTTACCCCATCTCCGGTAATACTGCATAACAATGGCCGCGTCGAAAATCGCGACCGAAGATTCAACGATGAAGCTGCTGGTGTAGATCGTAGAAGCAACAATGAGACCGTGATACGACGCACCCAGGAAAACAATCCAGGTACGCCAGTTATGCGTACTACGCCAGTTCCACTGATGAACACGGCGCCAGTGGAGCAAATTCGCCGTCCAGCAATTCGTAGTGATCGTAGTGACGAGCGCGATACAGAGTCTGGCAATCGTCAATTCAATAATTCGCGCCCAGTACAACAAATTAACCCAAATAACTCGAATGCCAATCGGATAGAACAGCGCCGGGAGGAAGCGCCAGCTAGCGGCTTGAATCTTCCCAGGGAGAATGTGCAGGCTGCACCGATGCAAAGGCCAGTGGAAAGAGTGATGCAGGCGCCACGTGAAATCAGTCGCCCGGTGAATCAAGAGCCTGCAATTCAATCAGCGCCACGTAACGAGCGTCAGCCAGCCAGTGAG
>JAZJYB010000251.1:3117-6030 GCA_040390685.1 Pseudomonadota bacterium
GGGAAGCGCCGGCAAGTGGTGCAAAACCTGAACGGGAAAAGGAACGTAAGGATAAATCGGACAATCGAGAAAAGATGGAAAGATAAGTCGCTTATCTCACTTCTTTAATTTAAATGGAAAATGCCCTTTTGATTAAGGGCATTTTTTTGCATTTGCTGGAAGCCGCGTCGAAAGGCAATTCCTAATTGAATTTGAGCAAGAGTTTTAACTGGCTACAATAGAGATTTCCCTTTGCTTTGTGCATGGAATGGTTTATCTTTGTATCTTAGCAAGTTGCATCGATGAACTAATAGAAATGGATTAGGCATATGAGTAACAAACCATTGCAGGCTGGTGATCCGGCTTATGAAAATACCGATTTGATGTACAAAGGCCTTGGTCATGTAGTGCGTGCAATGCATGATGCACTGACCATGATGGGCGCAGACGATATTTTGGCCGAAGCCTCAAACGAGTTTCCGTCAGCAAGAGAGCGTCTCTCCCATGTGGCGATATTAACGGAGCGCGCGGCAAATACCGTGCTGGGTAAAGTGGAAGATACTTTACCGGTTCAAAAGCATATTTCTGATGGCGCCGACACTCTGTCACTTCTTTGGGACGATACTAAAATTGAAAGCATGTCGAAAGAAGAACTTCTTGTGCTTGCAAAAAAAACCCGCGAATTTATTGGCGCAAGCCGTGACGATAGCTTAGTGACGCAGCAGGCTTTGTCTGACATCATGATGGCGCAAGATTTTCAGGATTTAACTGGGCAATTGATCAAAAAAGTGGTGACATTGCTGGAACGTACCGAATCTGATTTATTGAATTTGCTGGTCAGCGGCGCTCCCGCTGGGGTTATCGCCAATGCGAAAAAAGAGGATATGTTGGCCGGGCCTGGTGCCATTGGCGCGGTCTTGATGGATCAGGGCAATGTAGATGATCTGCTGGCGGACCTTGGTTTTTGATTTTTCCCCGTTCAAGCCTGAAATTCTTTAGGCTTATTAAAGTTACCGAGTGACCGAATATCGTGAATATTCAGTCATCCGTTGAATTCACGCATGTCTGCACTAGCGCAATAATTTGTGCAGTATTTCGACTCTGCTGTCTGCTCTTCTATAAAATGACGTAGTAAAAAAATCTTTGGCAATCAAATTGCCACTTTCACATCCGCGCTCCAACGTCCGCTTGCCATAAACATGATAGAAACTTCAGCACCATTTAGTCGCCAAAACGCGGATACCCTGCTGTCCATCGATGCCGCCGTCGTCGCCTTGGCTGAGCAGCATGTACGCGATGTGCTTTTGTATGCTTTCAACCACTCCACGGAACACGCAGCGGTAGTGGTGTTCGATACCCAGTGCGAGTTGTCCTTGATCTTGACCGCGGCTTATCGGCGTTGCCTTCCTGAGGCTAATTTCATAGACTTCGGCACTAGTTCGCCCGAAGCGGTACTGGCGATCCTGGCACCTTTGCTTGCTTCTGATTTAGTGGTGCTGATTCAATCGACCAATTTCAGGATGGACGCTTTCCGGATTCGGGTAGAGCTATTTAAGCGTGAACTCAAAGTTATAGAGCATCCACATCTGGCACGCATGCAAGGGCAGGAGGCATTAACCTATATTGATTCTTTGGCGTATGACCCGGCCTACTATCGCGGAGTTGGGAATGCGCTTAAAAATCTGATTGATGGCGCAAGTGGTGGCGTGGTTGAAAGCGGTGGTGAACGCCTGGTGTTTGCCTCAAGTTTTGAATCCGCCAAACTCAATGTAGGCGATTATCGCGAAATGAAAAACGTTGGCGGCCAATTCCCGATTGGTGAAGTTTTTACTGAAGCGAAAGACCTTGAGGCAGTGAATGGACGAGTGCGCATTTTTGTCTTCGGCGATACCTCATTCGCCGTGAATAAACCAGCTACGCCGATCACGCTAGTTGTGCATAAGGGGCAGGTGACGGAGGTGGAAAATTCGACTCCAGAATTTGACAGGGTCATCGCCAACATTCGCGCTGACGAGGGCGTGGTGTGGGTGCGCGAACTCGGCTTTGGGATGAACCGGGCATTCACGAAAGACCGTACAGTGAGCGATATCGGCACCTACGAGCGCATGTGCGGCATACATTTGTCGTTGGGTGCAAAGCACGGTATTTATGGCAAACCCAACTTTAAACGTGGTGACGGTAAACATCATGTTGACGTTTTTGCAGTGACAGAATCGGTTACACTTGATGAGAAAACTGTCTATAAAAATGGCGAGTGGTGCGTCTGATTTTAATTTGTGTCTTTTTGCGCTAACCAGTCGCGTCGTAATAATCCGTAAATACTCGAATCGGACGCTTCGCCATTCACAATCCCGCGCTCACGCTTGGTTGAAACCGCGGTGAGCGCGTGCGTTTGAATATTTTGTGTACAACAAGTTACTTCGTTACGCCTTCGTTTTTCATCGCTTCCAAATTGTTAAAGCCGATAGAATTTGCTGCCGCTTTTAAGCTCGCCATATCGACGTTATTGCCCCGCGCTTCTATCATGAAACGCCCGGCAACCAAGACGCCGTATTCGCCAGATGAGCCGTCTTTCTGAAATTTTTCATGAGTGGGGCGGCCATCCACTTTACCCATTTTTTCATAGCTGCCGTCGGTTTCTTTGTCGCTTTCTATCATTGCCCAGGCGAACATCGCGCCGAACATTTTATTCCCGCCTATGTCAGTCAATTCCAGCGTGATATTGCGGTTGCTGTCATCGTGATATTGCGCCTCTGCCTTGGACATTTTAAAACCACCCATGGCAGTTTTTTCACCTTCAAAACGCGCACGTTTTAGTCCCGCCAAAGTCTCTGGTAACAAGGCTTTTAGTTTTGCCATATCCACCACTTCAATTTTAGCGTCACCGCCCAAAGCCGCGCCCAATGCTTCGGTGGCTGCGTTCATTTGCGCTTG
>JAZJYB010000252.1:0-33768 GCA_040390685.1 Pseudomonadota bacterium
TTTTTAACTGCTGGTTTTGCCGCTGGCTTAGCTGCTGCTTTTTTAACTGCTGGCTTAGCTGCTGCCTTAACTGCTGGTTTAGCTGCTGGTTTTGCTGCCGGTTTTGCCGCTGGTTTAGCTGCCGCTTTCTTAGCCGGTGCTTTCTTTGCTGTTGTTGCCATTTTGCTTCTCCTTCGGTTGAATGGAAAAAAATCAGTTTAAAATTAAAATCCGCTTTTATTCCGATAAGCGAATTATTCATCGGCACAAACATGACCTCTGTTTGCGCTAATGAATTCGGCACCAGCTGAACTGCTGCATCCCCTTTATTGATGTAGCACTTCAGCTATATGGCTGTTCTGTTCGTTAAATGCAAATAAGATGCATCAAGGGATAAGCTTTAACAAACAAAAACAACAGCCAAAAAAAACGCCCGCATGTGAATGCCGGCGTCGGTATCTTGTATTACAAAGTCTTTTCCAAAGCAAAATGCGCAACACCCAGACCCGCCGGGTATTGCGACAAAAACAGAGTAGAGCTTATCGGTCTATAACTGTTCATTCAGTTTGGTGAAGCCTCTCACATTTAATCAATGTTTGATGGAACACTTTAATGACTGGTTTTTGTTAAACATTGTTTCCAACTTATTCCCAGTTCAGTGCCCCGCCAGTTTGGTATTCGATGACACGTGTTTCAAAAAAGTTTCGCTCTTTTTTTAGATCGATCATTTCGCTCATCCAAGGGAAGGGATTTTCTTCCTGCGGAAATAAAGCGTCGAGACCAATCTGTTGTGCGCGGCGATTTGCAATGAAGCGCAAGTAACCTTTAAACATTGGAGCATTTAATCCTAGCACTCCTCGCGGCATTGTATCCTCTGCGTAACGATATTCCAACTCTACTGCACGTAAAAACAACGATTTAATTTCATCGCGAAATGTGGCGGTCCACAAATGCGGATTTTCCATCTTGATCGTGTTGATTAAATCGATCCCGAAATTGCAGTGCATCGATTCGTCACGCAAAATATATTGATACTGTTCAGCCGCGCCCATCATTTTATTTTGCCGGCCGAGCGCCAGAATTTGCGTGAAGCCGACATAGAAAAACAGGCCTTCCATCAGGCAGGCAAACACGATTAACGAGCGCAATAAAGTCTGGTCTGTCTCGGTCGTGCCAGTCTTGAACTCTGGGTTAGTGAGTGCATCAATGAAGGGAATCAGGAATTGATCCTTGTCACGGATCGACTCGATTTCATTGTAGGCATTGAAGATTTCTGCCTCATCCAAACCGAGCGACTCAACGATGTATTGATAAGCATGGGTATGGATCGCCTCTTCAAAAGCCTGGCGTAATAAATACTGGCGGCATTCAGGTGCAGTGATATGGCGATACGTGCCGAGCACAATATTATTCGCCGCCAAAGAATCGGCGGTAACGAAGAAACCCAGGTTGCGTTTGACCAGACGGCGCTCGTCTTCGGTCAGGCCGTTCGGGCTTTTCCAAAGTTCAATGTCGCGCTGCATATTGATCTCTTGCGGCATCCAGTGATTGGCGCAACCCGCCAGATATTTATCCCAGGCCCATTTATATTTAAATGGCACCAGTTGATTAACGTCGGTCTGGCCGTTGATGATGCGCTTGTCGGCGGCATTGACACGGCGCGCCACGACTTCTGGCGCAACTTCGTTTGCCTTCACCATCATGCTTGGCGCGAAAGCGACTTCCTGCGTTTGCAAGCGTTGTTCTAAACTATCAAATTGTGGTTGCTGGGCCGCTCGTGCTACCGGCGCTGCGGGGGCAACTTCATCATCCCAAGAAAGCATATTTATTCCTTACTTATTGTTTGTGTAGCTAGCGGCGCCCTGCGCAACTAGCCCTCTTATATAGTCAGATGTTATTGGCAGGCTTCGCACTCTTCGAATCCGGCATCACCAGGACGCAGATAACAAGCCGCGCCATCCGCCTCTGGTGCCGCCGCAGCCACACCGCCATTGCCGCCATCCACCCCGACCGCGTTTAAGGCGCCGGTTTTGCTGGTCGATTTTTCAGTATGCGTAGCGCCCATGGTACGCAGGTAGTACGTGGTTTTCAGGCCGCGCAACCATGCCAGTTTGTAGGTCTCATCAAGTTTCTTGCCGGATGCACCTGCCATATAGATATTCAAAGACTGCGCCTGATCTATCCATTTCTGACGACGCGACGCCGCTTCGACCAACCATGATGGGCTCACTTCAAAGGCGGTAGCGTACAGTTCGCGCAGATCTTCAGGAATGCGGTCGATCTTTGCCAAACTACCGTCGAAATATTTCAGGTCAGAAATCATGACTTCGTCCCATAAGCCGCGCTGCTTTAAATCGCGCACCAGGTGCTCATTGATCTCGGTGAACTCGCCAGAGAGATTCGATTTCACATACAGGTTCTGATAAGTCGGTTCTATACAAGCGGCAACACCAATAATGTTGGAAATCGTCGCCGTCGGCGCGATCGCCACGCAATTGGAGTTACGCATACCGAATTGTTTGATCCGTTCACGCACGACTGTCCAATCCATAGATTCAGAACTATCGACTTCCAGATACCCGCCACGCTCTTCTGCCAGCAACTTGACTGAATCTTGCGGCAGGATGCCCCTATCCCACAAAGATCCGCGGTAAGAACTATAACGTCCGCGCTCTTCGGCCAGATCAGTCGAGGCCAGATAAGCGTAGTAACAAACCGCTTCCATCGAGGTATCGGCAAACTGCACCGCATCCATCGAAGCGTATGGCACGCGCATCATGTGCAGACAATCCTGAAAACCCATGATACCCAGACCAACCGGACGGTGGCGCAAATTGGAATCGCGCGCCTTCTTCACTGCATAGTAGTTAATGTCGATCACGTTATCAAGCATGCGCATCGCAATACTTATAGTTTTTTTCAATTTAACGTGATCGAGCTTGCCATTTATCATATGCGCCGGCAAATTCACCGAGCCCAAATTACAAACCGCGATCTCGCTGTCGTTAGTATTGAGCGTAATTTCTGTACACAGATTGGAACTGTGGACCACGCCGACATGCTGTTGTGGCGAGCGGATATTGCATGGATCTTTAAACGTGATCCACGGATGGCCAGTCTCAAACAGCATCGACAGCATCTTGCGCCACAGATCCAGCGCCGGAATTTTTTTCGACAGGCGCAACTCACCGCTGGCGGCTTTGGCTTCGTAGGCGGTATAGGCTTGCTCAAAGGATTTACCGAACTTGTCATGCAGATCCGGCACATCGGATGGCGAGAATAAAGTCCAATCACCTTTTTCCATGACGCGCTTCATGAACAGATCAGGAATCCAGTTGGCGGTATTCATGTCGTGCGTGCGGCGGCGGTCGTCGCCGGTGTTCTTGCGCAAATCAAGGAACTCTTCGATATCCATGTGCCAGGTTTCGAGGTAAGCGCAGACCGCGCCTTTACGTTTACCGCCCTGATTGACTGCAACCGCGGTGTCGTTGACGACTTTAAGGAAAGGCACAACACCCTGGGACTTACCATTGGTGCCTTTAATATGTGCGCCAAGCGAACGCACTGGCGTCCAGTCGTTGCCCAAACCACCGGCGTATTTCGCTAGCAAGGCGTTTTCCTTGATCGCTTCATAGATACCATCGAGGTCATCGGCGACCGTGGTCAGATAGCATGAAGATAGTTGCGAGCGCTGCGTACCACTATTAAATAGCGTAGGCGTCGAACTCATAAAGTCAAAACTGGACAGCAAGTTATAAAACTCGATCGCCCGTGCTTCCCGGTTGATCTCATTTAAGGCCAGACCCATCGCCACACGCATATAGAAAGCCTGCGGCATTTCGATGCGGACATCGCGCACATGCAAGAAGTAACGGTCATATAAAGTTTGCAAACCGATGTAACCAAACTGCAGATCTCGATCAGCGACCAGGGCATCGGCCAATTTCTTCAGATCAAACTGGGCTAATTTAGCATCGAGCAATTCTGCTTCTATGCCCTTTTTGATGAACTTAGGAAAGTAATCGATATATTCTGCAGCCGCATCTTGTTGCGCCACTTCTTTGCCAAAGACTTCTTTGCGGACTGTATGTAATAGTAAGCGCGCAGTAACCTGGCTGTAGGCCGGTTCTTTTTCCATCAAGGCGCGCGCCGCCAGAATCGCCGACTTGTGCAACTCTTCTACCGGTACGCCGTCGTACAGGTTCTTCAAAGTCTCCGCCAAGATAGCTTCCGGGTCGGCCAGTTTATCCAGACCAACGCAAGCCGCCGTAATCAGCGCGCGTACGTGGTTGACATCCAGGACTTGCGACTGGCCATCAACGATCACGCGTATCTGTGGCGCTGCGACTTCGGTTGCCTGTTGCGCCTCACTTTGCTGACGGCGTTCATCCATGCGCTTGGCACGGTACAAGACATAGGCACGCGCCACATCATGTTCGCCAGAACGCATCAAGGCGAGTTCAACCTGATCCTGGATATCTTCAATATGAAAGGTGCCGCCGGCAGGCTGGCGACGCACTAAAGCCGACACCACATTTGCCGTGAGTTGCTCCACCAATTCACGGATCCGCGCCGACGCTGCGCCTTGCCCACCGTTTACCGCCAGGAACGCTTTAGTGACTGCGATCAAAATCTTGGACGGCTCAAAACCCACGACCGCGCCATTTCGACGAATGATTCTATATTCGCTATAACTAGTCGCGTGCGGCGCCAGCGCCTGCGCTTGCGTCACAGCACCGCTATGCGATGGCGTGAGGTCAGACGTAGCGGATGAGATAGATGAAGAAGTTTCTATTGAAGAGTGCATGTTGCCCCCGGTTTCATGGTTGTGGTGTTACGCGTTTATTTCGCGCTTATTTGACGCTTTTGTCGTACTGCTGCTTTGGTCCTGCTCACGCCAGATAAAGCATGAAAAGTCCTTCATCCTTAGCTTTTTTCGAGTAAGGACAGAATTAAAAATTGCTCAAATGAAATATCAAAAACAACTACATCTAGTGTTCAATCTTTAATTTGCACTAATTCTAGTGGTAGCGCACAGCAAGCGCAACTTCTTTCTGTGGAAAAAAGTACATTTTTTATTATTGAATAAATGGTTTAGGCAATTGACTTTTTGAAAGCTTACAAACATCGCTGCGGGAAGGTTAGCGAGTGCTAACTATGAGTGCCTTTTGTCGCGAAATTGTCTTCGCTTTGGCAAGATGTGGTGCGTTGATTTTTTGAAATATGGAAATACGGCGAGTAGATAAAAACTAAATATAGTTTCAAGCTAAAAATCTATTTTTCAGCACGGCGAACACGGCGGGCGCGGCGAAAACCTGAATAATCATTTTGATTTTGCGCCGCTCTCGCCGTGTCGCCGTGTTTAATTCATGGTTCTGCTGTGATATGAATGCGCTTCTGAGCCTGATCACAAACTATCACAAACCTAGCATACGCCGCTCATACAATGCCCAATCAAAGCAAGGTCCGGGATCAGTCTTGCGGCCGGGTGCAATTTCATCATGGCCGACAATATGCGTAATGGCAAAACGCGCCAACAACGCTTGCGTCAAGAGAGTCAAGGAATCGTACTGCGCTGTTTCAAAAGGCAGATCGTCGGTGCCCTCCAGCTCGATGCCAATAGAAAAATCATTGCAGGCTGAGCGTCCATCAAACGAAGAAACGCCGGCATGCCAGGCGCGATCTAGCGTCGAGACAAATTGCAAGACAGTGCCATCGCGCCGGATCAAGAAATGGCTGGATACTTTGACTTCGCGCAGCGATGCAAAACTCTCGTGCGCACTACAATCGAGGCAGTTCTGGAATAGTTCGGCGATGGCATCGCCGCCAAATTGCCCGGCCGGCAAGCTAATATTATGGATGACCAGGAGCGAGATATCCGCGCCGTCAGGGCGGGCATTATAGTTCGGCGAAACCTGGCGGCTGGCTCGCTGACACCAGCCATCTTGGGTAATTTTCCAGGAGGGATTGGCAAGGGCAGTCAGATTATTCCGTATCATGGATCTTGAGTTTTTGTATCTGGTAACGTAACTGCCGAAAGCTGACGCCTAACAATTCTGCTGCCTGGGTGCGGTTGTAGCGCGCTTTGACTAATGCACGGCTGATCAGCTCTTTCTCTATCCTTTCCAGGTAATCCGGCAGCGAGAATGGCAGTTCCGGCGCCAGAAAGATATTTACGTTTTCTTGCGCCATGATGGCTGGCACCTCGGCCTGGATGCTAGCCGATGTTGCGGAAGCCGTAGCGCGGCGCTGGCTGCGCAAGGCAAGATCACTGACTTCAATACAACCATCATTAGCGAAGGCAACTGCACGCTCAAGGATATTTTCCAGCTCACGCACATTTCCCGGGAAATCATATTCCTTTAGAGCCTCTAAAGCTGTCTCGTGCAAGACGATAGGGTAATCCGGCGTGGCCAAACGCAACAAGATGGCCTGTGACAGTTCCAGAATATCGCCGAGACGTTCGCGCAAGGGCGGCAGGTTAAGCTCAATCACATTCAGCCGGTAATACAGATCCTGGCGGAATTTACCCGAGCGTACGCAATCGGCCAGGTTTTGATGCGTTGCACTGACGATACGCACGTCCACGGGTTCTTCAACCGTTGCACCCACTTTACGGACCCGCCTTTCTTGAATCGCCCGCAATAATTTCACCTGCATCGCCAATGGAAGGTCGGCAACTTCATCGAGCATCAGGGTTCCGCCACTTGCTGCCTGAAAAAAACCATCACGGTCGTCATTCGCACCTGTGAACGCGCCTTTTCTATAGCCAAAAAATTCGGCCTCCATCAAGGCTTCGGGAATCGCGCCGCAGTTGACCGCGATAAACGGCTTACTGGCACGCACACTATTGCGGTGAATTTCACGCGCGGCGAGTTCTTTGCCACTACCAGATTCTCCAGTAATAATCACTGGCGCCATACTACGTGCCAGCCGCGTAATCTGCGAGCGTACGTGTTGAATTTCGGCTGATTCACCGATTAGGAATGAAGGTTTGACCTGTACCGCTTGCGAGATTACTGCCGCTTTCTCGATGGGTACTTCATTCATCTGCAAGGCCGATCTGACCAGTTTGCGCAATTGATCCAGAGCAACGGGTTTCGAGACGTAATCAAATGCGCCAGCCTTGAGCGCCACCACCGCATTGTCGGCACTGCCAAACGCGGTAATCACGGCGATCGGGGTGTTCTTATACAAGCTACAAACTTCCTGCACCAACTCCATGCCGGAGCCGTCTGGCAAGCGCATATCAGTTAATACCAGTGCATAGTTGTTTTTGCCCAAACAGGCACGGGCTGCTGCTAACGATTCTGCGCAGTCGACGTCCAAGCCCATCTTGATCAGGGTAATTTCTAGTAATTCACGCAGATGCGCTTCGTCATCCACTACCAAAATACGCGGAATATTTTGTACTTCGTGTTGGCTCATGGTCGTTCCGGTAAGGAAAAATTAATCACAAAACGCCCCGTAGGCTCTGATGTACTCTGCTGTAAGTCATCGTTGCGGTATTCATAATCAAGCAAGGCTTTATTATTCAAGCATAATTCGCGCGCCATATACAAGCCAAGTCCGGTACCTTTACTCGATGTCGTATAAAACGGTTCAAACAGATGCGAGCGCACTGCCGAAGGTATACCTGGCCCATCATCTAATATATGCAACTCACGCCGGTTCGTGACACTTATTTTGACGTTGAGCCGTATGCTTCCCGCTTGCCCGCTAGCATATCTCACTGCATTGGAAAGCAAGTTCACCACCACTTCACGCAAATGTCCAAGGTCAAATATAAGCTTAAACGTCACGACATCATCAATCTTAATCAGATTTTCCGGCAAATTACGGGTCTCGACAAAATCTTGCACAATCGCCTTCAATTCAGAAACCAAATCAAAAGGCAGTGCGTCGGCCTGCGCCTTGCGTGATAACTTTAAGATATCCTCGATCAGTTGATTCAACCTTAAAACGTTATCGTCAACAATTTTTAGCAAGCGCTTGGTCTGTACTTCGTTCTTAACGTCCTCATTTAATAGCGATGCAGCGTACGAGATTGAAGACAGCGGATTTCTCACCTCATGCGCAATACTCGCAGTCAATCGCCCCATAGATGCGAGTTTTAATTGCTGTGCCTGATTTTCTATATCCGATACATTTTGCATAAAAATAATCGTGTAGTCGGTAAAATTTTCCACCAGATCCATCAGCTCACTCTGACTTACGCTGACAAAACGCAATTTAAGGTGGATCACAAATTCTGGCCGGTTAGCCCGTTTGACATACTCTGGAAAAATAGATTCGCCATTGCCTTCATCGAGCCGCCGGATCGAAACGAAAGAGGCATCTTCATTCCTCAGCCAGAAGGTCGAATTTGCTTTAGTGGCCTGCTGACGTGCCAGCAAAGCGCTGGCAATCGGCGCCAACTCTGCCACTTCGGCCAACTTTACATTAGTGATGCGTCGAGTACTTTGCTCATCTATCCCTAACATTTGTTGTGCAGCAGGATTAATTTCGAACAGAATATCGTTCTGGTCAACCACCAGAATGCCATCGCCCATATCAGAGATTACCAGGCGATTGATCGCCTGCTGTATCGCCAATTCCTTACCCCGCATATTCGCCAACTCTTCCTGGCGGATGAGATTTCCAGCCAAGCGATTCAACAAATACACGACTGAGAAATAAGTGGCACCAAATAAACCAGCCTGCGAGATGGAAATGCTATCGTCAAGCTGCAACACCCGATAGGCATTTTCTGCCAAGAGAAATAAAGTAACGACCGCGGAAAAGAATAGACCCCAAAGCAAGGGGGCTAGTATTGCCACACCACCCAAAGGGAAAAGATACAAAATAGCCAAACCACTTTTACCACCGCCAGCGGCCAGGTACAGGACGGAAATAATAATGATATCAATGGCGATCTGTGGTGCCAGATGCCACATAAAGCGTTTTCGATAAAACGCTTTAAAAAGCACAAAAGCAACCGCCATCGCAACGTAAGCCATGGATGCGCCACGAAACCAGAACTGCTCATCTGACCAGAACTCTTTACCTGTCTTTAAATTAAAATAAACGAACAGGACTACAGAGACGACCACGCGCGAGATATTCAGCGTCTGTAACGAACGCCAAAAATTGGTGCTGGTGTTTTTGACTTGGGCTTTAACTTCGGATGACATCTAGGCCTGATCCGCATGTGCGGCACAACAATAAACTTTCTCTCCACGCAAAACAGCTTCAGAAGCGGGAAAATACACTTGACATCGTTCGCAACAGAGCATGGTTTCGCCCGTGTCATTATTCGCTGGCGGTCTGACATTTGAAGGATTATCTGGAGACGACAGGGTTTGACTTTTTTTACGCAAGGCAAAAATCACCAACACTGCCAAGGCCAGCCACATCAAGAGCCTCATGTCAGGCTCCGGTGTAACAAGACCTCAAGCACAAAGCGGCTACCGACGTAGGCGAGTAACAAGGTCAAAAAACCACTCAGGGTAAAAGTCAGCACGGTCTTACCGCGCCAACCGCGCCATTTCCTGCCTAGTAAAAGTATGCCAAACAAGGCCCACGACAACAGTGAAAGCAAGGTTTTGTGATCCCATTTGAACGCGACACCCAATACCTGCTCTGAAAAGACCACTCCGGACATCACGGTTAAGGTCAACAAAACAAAGCCGAGAAAAATCAGCCGAAATAAAATCTTTTCCATGGTCATGATTGCCGGCAGGCGCTCGATGGCGGCTTGCATCCAATGCCGCTGTTGATTGCCTCGTGGTTTATGCAATTGCGCGTCCTGCACACTCATCACCAAGGCATGAAATGCAGCAATGGTAAGCGTACTATAAGCCAGCAAGGCGACGCTGATATGCCATGGGAACATCGTGGTTTTGCCCGCCAGAGCTATCAGGCTGCCAGGAAAAAAAACCGGTAATATCGCCATGAACGCGGCGTTCGGCAACAGCAGCACCTTTAAGCCATCAAGCGAAAAATTCAGATTTTCCAGCCAATACACCAACACCGAAACCCACATCGCGGCGGACAGCATCACCGCAAAACCAACCCGCAAAGTATCAGGAGAAAAAACCACCAGCCATAAGGCGACCCCATGAATTAGCCAGGCGATTGCGGTAAGACTGGACACCAGCTTGCGCCGCGCCCCGGGGAGAATAGAGCAGGCGACATACAATGCCGCTGCCAGAAAGCTTAAATAGATTTGCATAGTTTAAGTTTACACCATGTAGTAACAAATATCGCCAGTGCATATCAATACTAGCGTCGGTTTTTCGGTCCATCCGGCCTAATTCGAATGTAAATAAAACAGTAACATTGATGCATTGCAGCGAAAAAATCTCCCTATTCCTTGAACTTTTTTGCATAATCGCACTCCTAGCGACGTCCAATCTGGGCCACCTATTTTTATGCTCCCATCAAGAGCACCTTTCAATTTACTCAACAGAATAAATCAGAAAACCATGAAAAAAACACTCATCACGCTGGCTATCCTCAGCAACGTCGCTTACGCCGACGAAGGTATGTGGATGCCGCAGCAGCTGCCACAAGTGGCAAAACAACTTAAAGACGCAGGTTTGAAACTTGATCCTGCCAGCTTGACCAAACTCACCGAATTCCCTATGGGGGCAATTGTTAGCCTGGGCGGTTGCTCTGCTTCATTCGTCTCGCCGCAGGGTTTGGTCGCAACCAATCACCATTGCGTCTATGGTAGCGTTGCACATAATTCCACTCCTGAACGCAATTTGCTGGCAAATGGCTTTTTGGCCAAGACCTTTGCCGAGGAATTACCAGCCTCACCTGGCTCACGCATTTTCGTGACTAAAGAAGTCACCAATGTCAGCAACAAGGTGATCACTAGCGATGCAGCCAAACTGACCGGCAAGAAACGCATCGATGCGATGGAAAAAAATGAAAAAACTTTGGTCGCAGAGTGTGAAAAAGATGCAGGACACCGCTGCAATGTTGCCTCCTACTATGGAGGACTTGAGTTCTACCTGATTAAACAATTGGAAATCCGCGATGTCCGCCTGGTCCATGCGCCCGCTGAAGGCGTTGGCAAATTTGGTGGTGACACCGATAACTGGATGTGGCCACGCCACACAGGCGACTACGGTTTTTACCGCGCCTACGTCAGCAAAGATGGCAAATCAGCCGAGTTTAGCAAAGACAATGTCCCATACGTCCCTAAGCATTTCCTGAAACTGGCTAAAGATGGTTTGAAAGAAGGCGATTTCGCGATGGTATTGGGCTATCCAGGCCGCACCAACCGCCATCGTTTGCCGTCAGAAGTATCCAATACTTTTGACTGGAGCTACCCGGCATTTGTCAAAGGCTCTGGCGAATCCCTGGCCATTATTGCCAGTGAAACTAAAGAGAATCCTGACACCAAATTGAAATATGCCGGCCAAGTCGCAGGCATCAACAATTACTACAAAAACCGTCAAGGCATGTTGGCCAGCTATGCGGACAGCGATTTCCTGGCACGCAAAACCAAAGAGCATGCAGATTTGAAAGCCTGGGTTAACGGCAGCCCTGCGCGCACCAAAGAGTTTGCTGCTGACATTGCGCAAATTGAAAAGTTGATCGCACAGCGTGATGCCCAAGCCAAGCGTGATTTTTACCTGGGCTCATCATTCCCGAGAATGTTAAGTACCGCCCGTTCTCTGTATCGCCTGGCCAACGAAATGACCAAGCCTGATACCGAGCGTAAAGCCGGTTTCCAGACCCGTGATTTGCCGCGTTTTAAGTCACGAGTTGAAGCGGTGGAGCGTAGCTACGATGAAAAAGTCGACAAGGCATTGGTGCTGAATAGCTTAAGTAAATACGCGGCGCAAGCCAAAGCGGATCGTAATGCTAATTTTGATGCAGCAATGGGTATCAAGGATGGCATGTCTTCAGCGGACTTAAAAGCACTGCTCGAGACTATGTACGCTGGCAGTAAATTGGGCGACAAAGCTAGCCGTGCGGCCTGGTTAGATCGTAAGCCAGACGACTTCAAGGCTAACGACGACAGCTTCATCAAAGCCGCAGTTGCCATGTACGCCGAAGGCATCAAACGTGAAGAGCTTGACGAAGAACTCGACGGAAATATTCAGCAAGCTTACGCCAACTATATGAAAGCAAAAATCGCCTTCATGAAGAGCAAAGGACTCGCCGTCTATCCAGATGCGAATAGCACCTTGCGCGTCACCTTCGGCAAAGTTCAAGGCCGCCCATATGGCGCCGATGGTACTACCTGGACCGCATTTACCACCGTCAAGGGTGTTGCCGCCAAGGCTACCGGCACTGGCGAATTCAATGCGCCAGAGGCTCAGTTAGCCGCGATTAAAGCCAAAGACTTTGGTAAATATGTCGATCCAGTCCTAAAAACCGTACCAGTTAACTTCCTGGCGACTTTGGATATCACTGGTGGTAATTCTGGCTCCGCCGCGCTTAATGCCAAAGGTGAATTTATCGGTCTGGCATTTGACGGCACGCTCGATTCTATTATCTCTGATTGGGATTTCAGCAAAACCAACACACGTACCATCGCGGTGGACTTACGTTACATGTTGTGGGAAATGAAGCACGTTGATAAAGCGGACAATTTATTGAAGGAAATGGGCGCTGAATCCGCAACAACTGCAACAGGAACTTACAGTAAATAAGGCTGTAGATTAATACTGTAGTACTCAAGGGCCACGTGGTAAACGTGGCCCTTTTTTATGTGACAAATTAACTGACAAATTACCCGTGCTCACCTACTTACTTTCAAACATTTCGAAACAGGCAATTAATCCACTGCAGCCATCTTTAGCTCGTCATTGTGATGGCGTTGCTGCTCTTCCATCACCAATTGCCCTAACTCACGTTTCAGCGCATTAAATTCTGCCGAAGACGGGTCACGCTGGCGCGGCAATTCAACCATGATGTCGCGCTTCACCGTTCCGGGACGATAAGTCATGACGACAATCCTGTCGGCCAGATAAATCGCTTCCTCTATGCTATGCGTGACGAAAATAATTGTTTTCTTTAACTCTGCCCAGATGCGTAATAATTCATCTTGCAGATTGCGTCGTGTGAGTGCATCCAATGCGCCGAAAGGCTCATCCATGAGCATGATAGGAGAATCAAGCGCCAGCACACGGGCAATAGCCACCCTTTGGCGCATACCGCCAGACAGATCTTTGGGAAAGCGATTCTTAAAATCGGCCAAGCCTAGCATACCCAATAAAGCGGCGACACGCTGCTCGATCTCAGCTTTGCCCATGCCTTTTATTTCCAGGCCGAAAGCAATATTCTGTGCGACTGTCATCCATGGGAACAAGGCATATTCCTGAAACACCATGCCACGGTCTGGCCCTGGCCCGCTGACCACAACACCGTTGGTGATAATGCTGCCGCTACTTGGTAAGGAGAAGCCGGCAACCGCGTTTAACAAGGTTGATTTACCACAGCCGGAAGGCCCGAGGAGACAAACAAATTGCCCTTCACTGATCGCCAGATCAATGTCTTTCAGCGCGACGACTTCTTTGTCGGCAGTCTTAAAAACCTTATTGACGGCGCTGATCTGAATTTGCGCATTTTGCATCTCATTTTCCATCATATTCGTCATCTTAACTCTCCAGACCACGGTGCCAGCGCAGCAAATAATTATTGAGTTTATTCATGGCCAGATCAATCGCCAGCCCTATCATGCCTATGCTGAGCATACCGGCGATAATTTTGTCTGACCAAAAATATTCACGCGCTTCCAAAATGCGAAATCCCAGACCGTTATTCACGGCGATCATTTCCGACACGATTACGACAATAAAAGCCGTACCTATACCGATCCGTACGCCTGACAAGATGTAAGGCACCGACGCTGGCAACATCACGCGCAAAAATAAGGTACGTTGATTAGCACCTAAATTCCGCGCGGCGCGGATATAGATACTATCGACATGGCGCACGCCGGCGATGGTATTCATTAGCACAGGGAAAAATGCGCCGATCGCGATCAAAAAAATCGCCGGCGGATTACCTAAACCAAACCACAATATCGACAATGGGATATATGCAATCGGAGGGATCGGGCGTAATACCTGCATCATGGGATTCATCCAGGCATATACACGTTGGCTGGAACCCATCGCCAAACCCAGGGGCAAGGCCAGACCGGCGCCAACCACAAAACCGACCAGCACGCGATACATACTGCCCATAGCATCTCGTATCAATTCACCCGATACCAGCCAGCGCAAATAACTCATGCTGGCGGCATCATATTTTTCATATGGGGAAGCATATTCCAGCCATTTTTTCAACACCGCCCAAGGCGAAGGCAAGATTTGCGCATTCACCCATTCCATACTGGTCACTAATTGCCAGAGCGCGATGAGAACTATAGGTACGACTAAGCCCGCGCCGATTTCACGCCAATTCATTTTCATTTGATTTCCTTCTTTTGCGAGATGCCCTTGCTTTAAGGGTCGCTTTATCAGACATATTGTCAAACAAATTATTTGACGTTCAAGCTCTTTTTAGCTTGTTCCAGTAAGTCAGTCTTCACCCAGTCTTTGGCAACTGGTGGCTTGGCCATCTTCCCTACACCGTACTTTTTCATCAGATCAGTGGTGATCTGGATGTGTTCAGCCGTGATGTCATACGAGTAAGGTGAGTTTTCTATGGCATTGATAAAATCTTCATGGCTGACCTGACCTTTAAACATATTTTCACGGACATATTTTTCGGCGATATCGCGATTATCGATAAAAGTTTTGGTCGCTTCGACAAAGCAACGCATAAATTTTTCTGCTAACGGGCGATGTTCTTTGTAGAACTTTTCTGTAACCACCATAGTACGTACCGGTTCGCCGATAGGCGTGTCGTAAGGTTTAATTATTTCATTGCCAAAACCTTTGCTGATCGCCTGCGATGAATACGGTTCAGATTGCATGATGGCATCAAGGTTTTTGCCCAACAAAGCTTGATTCAAATCAGGAAAACCCAGATAAATAATTTGTACGTCTTTACCTGGCTGATCCGAATACGTCAGGTTATTTTGCGATAACTCTGCAGCCAATAATATTTCCTGAATCCCGCCGCGCGTGACGCCGACTTTTTTACCCTTGAGCTCTTTCACCGTCTTCATGCCAAGATCGGCCCGGCCCATCAGTCGCGCACCGCCTTTGGCAAAACCTGCCACCAGGTAAATCGGTGTGCCGCTGGCACGTGCAGAAATCACTGCCTCGGAAGAAACTGCCGCGACGTCCAGCTCACCAGCAATCACCGCTTGCATCGCATCGAGACCCTTTGCAAATACTTTTTCTTCCACTTTGATGCCGCATTTAGGTGCGATCTCTTTGATATAAGACACCGCACCGTAATGCGCAAACTTGAGATTGCCCAGCCTGACTGTTTCTTGTGCCTGTGCCGCAGTAGCCAGCAAGGCCAACAGTACTAGTGTTACTTTGATTTTCTTCAACATGTTGGTCTCCTATGATTTTGTGATCGGTTTAAATTGTAGAGCATACATCGGTTAAAATGGCGGCCTGATTGATGGTATGCCGCTATTTGGCATATCGCGCTTAATTGACTTTTCACCAAGACACCAAACATGCTAGATAATCTCACACAACGCCTTGCCAAGGTCGTCAAGACCATGCGCGGCGAAGCCCGCCTGACCGAATCGAATACTGCAGAAATGCTGCGTGAAGTACGCATGGCATTGTTAGAGGCCGACGTGGCTCTGCCTGCAGTGCGCGAACTGATTGCCCGTGTCAAAGAAAAAGCCATGGGTGAAGAAATCATCAGCTCACTCACTCCTGGCCAGGCCTTGGTCGGTGTGGTTCAGAAAGAACTCGCTTCATTAATGGGAGCGGATCTGGGTGAGGCGGCCTACCAGCTTAGTTTTGCCTGCCAGCCTCCGGCAATCATCTTGATGGCGGGCTTGCAAGGTGCGGGTAAAACCACCACCGTCGGTAAGCTGGCTAAATATTTACGCGAACAAAAGAAGAAAGTCTTAACGGTCTCGGCCGACGTGTATCGTCCAGCCGCGATTGGTCAGCTACAAACAGTCACAGCACAAGCTGGAGCTGATTTTTTCCCGACCCTACCTACCGATAAACCGGTTGATATTGCTCTGGCCGCGTTGGATTTCGCCAAGAAACATTACCACGATGTGCTGATCATTGATACTGCCGGTCGCCTCGGCATCGACGAAGCCATGATGCAGGAAATCTCCGCGGTGCATGCTGCGGTCACGCCGATTGAAACCTTGTTCGTGGTCGATGCCATGCTAGGTCAAGACGCAGTGAATACCGCCAAGGCATTCAACGATGCCCTGCCTTTGACTGGCGTGATATTAACTAAGCTCGACGGTGATTCGCGCGGCGGTGCCGCGCTGTCGGTTCGCCACATCACCGGTAAGCCAATTAAATTCGCCGGTGTCTCAGAAAAACTCGACGGACTGGAGCCTTTCGACCCGACCCGCATGGCCAACCGTATTCTGGGCATGGGCGATATTTTGGCCTTGGTCGAATCGGCGCAGAAAGGCATGGACGTCGCCGCAGCACAAGATCTGGCGCAAAAGCTTAAGGTCGGCGGCAAATTTGACATGAACGATTTCAAACAGCAGCTGATGCAAATGAAAAACATGGGAGGGCTGTCGAATCTGATGGATAAACTCCCGGCACAATTGCAGCAAGCTGCCAGCGGTGCCAACATGGGTCAGGCCGAAAAACAGGTCAGGCGCATGGAAGGCATGATTAACTCCATGACTGCGCTAGAACGAGCCAAGCCAGAACTGATCAAGGCATCGCGCAAACGTCGTATCGCGACCGGTTCTGGTGTGCAGATCCAAGAAGTCAATCGCATGCTGGCGCAATTTGAACAGATGCAATCGATGATGAAAAAACTCAAAGGTGGCGGCATGATGAAGATGTTGCGCGGCATGAAGGGTATGATGCCAGGCAAGCGCTAAGCGTATTCTCGCAGACTTGACAGCGAAGCTTACTGCCATTGCAAGCACAAGAAAGGGAAATTTCCAGGCTTATTTCGTCGCGTTGCGCAGCCAATTTATTGAATTTCCATAAGTGTTGAATTAGCTTATAAATAGAGGCCGGAAGTGAGTTCCGGCCTTTTTTTCGCCTCTAGCTGTCTCTCACTGCCGATTCCGACACATTTTCTACAAAAAGCCGCAAAAAACACTTGCATCACTCTGCAAAGCGCACCACTATAAGAGCTGCGTGAATTGACGCATTTCCCACCTTATTTGTGAAGGAGCCTCACTATGGCAACAGCAGCAAAAAAACCAGCAGCGAAAGCGGCACCAAAAGCAGCAGCTAAACCAGCAGCAGCAAAAAAACCAGCAGTAAAAGCAGCAGCTAAACCTGCCGCTAAAGCAGCACCAAAAGCAGCCGCTAAACCTGCAGCAGCAAAAAAACCAGCCGCAGCAAAAGCAGCAGCACCAGCACGTAAGCCAAATGCAGCGTTCATGAAACCGATGACTTTGTCACCAACTTTAGCAGCAGTTATTGGCGCAGCGCCAATGCCACGCACTGAAGTAACAAAGAAAATCTGGGAATACATCAAGAAGCATGATCTGCAAGATGCAGCAAACCGCCGCAATATCAACGCGGATGACAAATTGAAAGCCGTTTTCGGTGGCAAGAAACAAGTCTCCATGTTTGAAATGACTAAACTCATTTCTGGTCATCTTTCCTAATTCAGGATAGGTTCGCCACGATAAATTTGGGTAATAATTGGGTGCATTAAGCCCAATCCCAAACAAAAAAGCCCGCATCGCGCGGGCTTTTTTGTTACTGATTTGTGTTATTCCATTTCTAAATCATTTGTGTCTAGGCGACGAGCCGAAGACAGTGGTGTAGCAGGGGTTTAAAGGAGCGTGCTCCTTTCCTGCGTAACGATCTGTGCTTGCCAGCACAGATTCCTTAGGCGTGAGCTATAGCACGGCGAGGCGAAGGTAACAACGACACGAATGATTTAGAATTGGAATTACTTCTTGTATTCCCAATTCTTCCAGTTGGCCAAAACGGCATTCGGATATTCCGGACGTCCACGGCTACCGTTATAGCGTCCTAATGCAAGATACAAATTACCGGCCTCCATATCAATATAAGTGCGCAGAATCGCGCAGCCATAACGCAAATTCGATTGCATCTGAAAGAGCTTTTGCGCGTCGCGGTCACCAATCACGCGCGACCAAAACGGCATGACTTGCATATAACCGCGCGCGCCAACCACCGAGGTAGCATATTTGCGGAACGCAGACTCAACCTGTATCAAACCTAATACCATGGCCGGATCAAGTCCCGCACGGGTCGATTCATACCAGACCGTTTCCAAAAATTCACGGCGAGTCTGCGCGTCCGGCAAACGACGGCGCAGACGATCAGACATTTCACCTAGCCAGTGCAGATATTTAATGCGTTCCTCGATACTCTCGAAATTCGCCTTCGGTGGCCTCGGGTCACTCACCAATTTTGCCAAGGCCAAACGCACTGAATCGGCCATGGCTTCTTCTTTTTGATTTCCCGCACATGAAGGCGAGCATATCAACAAGCTAGAAACCAGCAATGCCAAAGAAGTAGTGCTGATTGCAAATCTTGCCGACGCAATCGAAGCGGACTTTAAAACGGGCTTTAAAATAAACTCCATCCTTGAATCTTATTTCCCGCTAAGCTTGGCCTGAAGGAAGCTCAGCATCTGTTCAAGTGGCACCACGCTCGCCTCAGTATCACGTCGACCTTGATATTCCAAATTACCTTCTTTTAAGCCGCGGTCACCGATCACTACGCGATGTGGCACACCAATGAGTTCCCAATCAGCAAACATGGCACCTGGGCGTTGACCACGGTCATCCAAAATCACATCGACCCCGGCTGCCAACAGTTCTGCATACAACTTCTCTGTTTGCAGTTTTACCTCGTCACTCTTATCCATCCCCATAGGACAAAGTACGACTTCAAATGGCGCCAATGCCGTCGGCCAGATTATCCCTTTGTCGTCATAATTTTGCTCGATCGCAGCGCCCAGAATGCGGGTAATTCCGATGCCGTAACAACCCATCTGGAGTAATTGTGGCTTGCCATTTTCGTCGAGGAAAGTCGCTTTCATGTCTTGCGAATAATTAGTCCCAAGCTGAAATACATGGCCAATTTCAATGCCGCGCTGGATAGCCAAGACTCCTTTACCATCTGGCGAAGGATCACCGGCGACTACGTTACGCAAATCAGCCACCATAGGTTCGGCGATATCGCGCAGCCAATTGGCACCGGTAAAATGGAAATCGAGTTCATTTGCGCCACAAACAAAATCGCCCATCATCGCAACCGTGCGATCAGCCACTACCTTGACCGGCAGCTTGGTATTGATAGGGCCGAGATAACCTGGCTTTGTGCCAAAATGCTCAACGATTTCATCTTCAGTGGCGAAACGGTAATCCTTCAAGCCTGGAACCTTACTCGCCTTAACTTCATTTAACTCATGATCACCACGCAGCAACAGCAACCAGATTTGCGTATGGATTTGCTGTTTTTCCTCGGTTTCCACAGCCAGCACTATCGACTTGACAGTTTGAGCCAAGGGAATCACTAGCAATTCCGCGACCTCTTCACATTTCACTTTGCCTGGCGTCGCAGTCTTGACCAATGCAGCGTTGGAAGGTTGACGCTCTGAAAATAGTGCAACTGCTTCTGCCGCTTCCATATTCGCAGCGAATTCCGAGGTCGGACAATACACTAGAGCATCTTCCCCAGTATCCGCAATCACATGGAACTCATGCGAGCCCGAACCACCGATGGCTCCGTTATCCGCGGCACCAGCGCGGAATTCCAAACCAAATCGCGTAAAAATCCGCGTGTAGGCATCGAACATGATCTGATACGATTGCTTGAGGCCTTCGACATTGCGGTCAAATGAATACGCATCCTTCATGGTGAATTCACGGCCACGCATCAGGCCAAAACGTGGACGGCGCTCGTCACGGAACTTGGTTTGAATGTGATAAAAATTGAGCGGCAACTGGCGATAAGATTTAATTTCCTGACGCGCAACGTCAGTTATCGCCTCTTCGGAGGTCGGCTGAATAATGTAATCGCGACCGTGCCGGTCTTTCACACGCATCAGTTCAGCGCCATATTTTTGCCAACGCCCGGTCTCTTGCCAGAGCTCAGCCGGTTGCACAACAGGCATCAACATTTCGATCGCGCCAGCCTTGTTCATCTCTTCGCGGACAATTTTTTCTACTTTGCGGATGACCCGCAAACCCATGGGCATATAGTTATAAATGCCAGAACCGAGGCGTTTGATCATACCAGCGCGCATCATTAATTTATGGCTGACGACTTCAGCATCGGCAGGAGCTTCTTTTAAAGTGGAAATAAAAAACCGTGTAGCACGCATGACAATGATTCTTTTCAAAAATAGAGGGTTATAATCAACTCAATTTTAAAGGATTAGCTGGCGAATGCGCCTACTCTTTGCATATTTGATGATGAAAACCGCCGCTTATTTACGTTTTTTTGTAATGAACAACGTGTTCGATAAAGAAAACACACGTTAATCGCAAGCGCAATATCGTCTAAGAGCATGAGAGCAGTCGTTTAGCCACAGAAAGTTTCGAGGTTGAACATGCTAGATCGTGAAGGCTTTCGGCCTAACGTTGGCATTATATTGCTTAACGCTAATAACGAGGTTTGGTGGGGCAAGCGCGTACGCGAACACTCTTGGCAGTTTCCGCAAGGTGGAATTAAATACGGCGAATCACCTGAACAAGCCATGTTTCGTGAACTGGAAGAAGAAACCGGTTTACTGCCATCGCACGTAAAAGTCATCGGTCGCACGCGCGACTGGTTGCGTTATGAAGTGCCGGATCACTTTATTAAACGCGAAATTCGCGGGCATTATCGCGGGCAAAAACAAATCTGGTTTTTGTTGCGCATGGTCGGGCGAGATTGCGATGTAAATCTGCGCGCCAGTAATCATCCAGAGTTTGATGCCTGGCGCTGGCATGAATATTGGGTGCCGCTGGATGTGGTCATCGAATTCAAGCGCGGCGTGTATCAGCTCGCCTTGCAAGAACTGTCGCGCTTTATTCATCGCAACGAACACCCTCGTCAGGGTCATCGTGAACTGCCGCCTGTCGAGAAATCTGGCGAGAAACCTGCCGAGGTGGAGCAAGTGCCGCCGTCACCAGCCAACGACTCAGTAGACGATAAATAAATGCCGTAACAATAAAAAAACCCTCCCGTTTCACACACGGGAGGGTTTTTTTTGCATTTAATTCCTTTTCCAAATCAATAGTGTCTAGGCGACGAGCCGAATACAGTGGTGTAGCAGGGGATTAATGGAGCATGCTCCATTCCTGCGAAACGATCTGCGCTTGTAAGCACAGATTCCTTCAGCGTGAGCTATTGCACGGCAAGGCGAAGGTAACAACGACACTAATGATTTAGATAAGGAATTACGAATTACTCGACAGCTTTCACCATGTCTTCGATGACCTTTTTAGCGTCGCCAAACACCATCATGGTTTTATCCATATAGAACAACTCATTATCCAAACCAGCATAACCAGATGCCATCGAGCGCTTATTCACGATGACTGTTTTGGCTTTATAGGCTTCCAGAATCGGCATACCAGCAATCGCGGATTTAGGATCTTTCGCTGCAGGATTAACCACGTCGTTGGCGCCCAATACCAAGACCACGTCGGCCTGGGCAAATTCGTTGTTGATATCTTCCATCTCAAACACCTGATCATACGGCACTTCGGCTTCCGCCAGCAAGACGTTCATGTGTCCAGGCATACGACCTGCCACTGGGTGAATCGCATATTTGACGCTGATACCTTTGTGCGTGAGTTTCTCGGTCAGTTCTTTAAGTGAATGTTGCGCACGCGCGACTGCAAGACCATAACCAGGAACGATGATGACTGTCTCGGCATTGCCCAACAAGAATGCAACGTCGTCGGCAGAGCCGGATTTTACATTGCGTTGCGCTTGCCCACCTGCTGCAGCCTCAACTGGCGCGCCGCCAAAGCCGCCCAGCAGCACATTGAAGAAAGAGCGGTTCATCGCTTTGCACATGATGTAAGAGAGAATCGCACCGGATGAACCGACCAGCGAACCGGCAATGATCAGCATCGAATTATTGAGAGAGAAGCCAATCCCCGCTGCTGCCCAGCCGGAATAACTATTGAGCATCGATACCACCACCGGCATATCCGCGCCTCCAATTGGAATGATGATCAGCACGCCGAGCACAAAGGCAATTGCCGCCATCAAGGCAAAGGGTATCCACGCCGGCTCGTTACCCGGAGCAAAGCAAAATGCCAGGCCAAGGCCAAACATCGCAAGCGCCAACACCAGATTGAGCATGTGCTGGCCGGCGAAACTGACTGGCGCCCCCTGAAACAGGCGGAACTTGTATTTGCCGGATAATTTACCGAACGCGATGACCGAACCAGAGAAAGTAATCGCGCCGACAAAAGTACCGATAAAGAGTTCAAGGCGATTACCGAAAGGAATTGCCGCATCGCGTGCCGTGATATTGAATATCCAAGGCTCCGCCACCACCGCAATCGCGATACAAACTGCCGCCAAACCGATCAGCGAATGCATCGCCGCAACCAGTTCAGGCATCTTGGTCATCTCTACCCGTTTAGCCAGAGTAGCGCCGATACCGCCGCCAACGACTACGCCAAGCAGCACCAGACCGTAGCCGAGACCAGAACCGGAAGACTCTGACTTTAATCGAACAATCAGGGCAATTGTGGTGACAACCGCCAAGGCCATGCCTGCCATGCCAAACGCATTCCCACGACGTGCCGAGGAAGGATGCGACAAACCTTTAAGCGCCTGGATAAAACATACCGAGGCGATCAGGTAAAGCATCGTAACCAGATTCATGCTCATTATTTGTTCTCCGTAGTCGCTGACTTAATCGCTGCCTTAGGTTCTTTTTTCTTGAACATTTCCAACATTCTCTGCGTAACCAAAAATCCACCGAACACGTTGACCGCGGCCAACGCCACCGCAAACGTGCCCATAACTTGCGCCAGCATGCCTTCGGTCAAGCCAGCCGCCAACATGGCGCCGACGATGATGATGGCAGAAATCGCATTAGTCACCGCCATCAAAGGCGTATGTAAAGCGGGCGTAACTGTCCACACAACGTGATAACCGACATAAATTGCCAGCACAAAAATGATGATGTTGGTAAGGGTATGACTAACTTCCATGATGTCCTCTTTATTTGATTTACTAATTTTTAAGGCGTGCAATTTCTAAGTACTTAATACGCAATACAAAATCAATATTCTTTAAGGCTTGTGATTTGATTTTTACCATCGACAAAAACCACTTTCGGCTTGAAGGTACTGACCTCTTCCTGGCTCATTGGTGCATAGGTACAAATGATCATCAGATCACCGAGTTGGACTCTACGTGCCGCTGCGCCATTTAAGGAAATTTCACCGCTACCACGTTTACCCTTAATGGCATAAGTAGAAAAGCGCTCACCGTTATTAACGTTGTATAACTCGATCTGCTCATGTTCCACAATATCAGCAGCATCCAACAAATTTTCATCGATACCGCACGATCCTTCGTAATGCAGATCACACTGAGTTACTGTGGCGCGATGAATTTTTGCTCGCAGCATATTTCTTTGCATATTTCTTTGCATGGTCGTTCCTGTTACCTTAAATCTACTAATTTGAATTATTTTCTTAAAACTTCGCCAGCAGAACACACTAGCGTCGCTACCACTATTTCATCTTCGCGATTGATCGCCAGGCCGGCATCTTTATCAATGATCAGTTTCAAAAAATCCAGCACATTGCGCGCATATAATGCTGATGCATCAGCCGCCACCAGGGTCGCCAGATTTGGTTCGCCGATGATATGTACGCCGTATTTTGTGACTGTCTTACCTAATTCAGACAGCGGACAATTACCGCCCTGCTCAACCGCCATATCGACAATGACTGAACCGGGCTTCATGGCTTTGACTGTCTCTTCCGAGATCAGGATCGGCGCCTTGCGGCCCGGAATCAGCGCGGTAGTAATGATGATGTCGGCCAGTTTGGCGCGTTCATGCACCAGTGCCGCCTGACGCTCCATCCACGCTGCCGGCATAGAGCGTGCATAGCCGCCGGTGCCTTTGGCAATTTCGCGCTCTTCGTCGGTCTCGTAAGGCACATCAATAAATTTCGCGCCTAGTGATTCGACTTGCTCTTTGACTGGTGGACGCACGTCCGATGCTTCAATCACGGCACCGAGTCGCTTAGCGGTAGCGATCGCCTGCAAACCCGCGACGCCCACGCCCATGATCAATACGCGGGCAGCTTTGACAGTACCTGCAGCGGTCATCAACATCGGCATGAAGCGTTGGTAAGTATTGGCTGCCAGCATCACCGCTTTATAGCCGGCGATATTCGCTTGCGATGACAAGACATCCAAGGACTGTGCGCGCGAAATCCGCGGTGCCGCCTCTAAGGCAAAAGCACTGATGCCGTGCGCAGCCATGGCAGCTATATTTTCTGTATCAAATGGATTGAGCATGCCAACCAGCACCGTGCCGGATTTGATCATCGCACGTTCATCGCCAGAGGGAGCGCGTACTTTCAACAAGAGCTCAGCACCAAATGCGTCAGCCGCAGTGCCAATTTGAGCACCTGCTGCGATGTATGCTTCATCGGGAATACTTGACGAAACACCGGCACCAGACTGCACGATAACTTGATGTTTGGCTGCAAGGTATTTCTTGATGGTTTCAGGTGTCGCCGCTACACGCGTCTCACCCGGCCGTGTCTCGGCGGGGATGCCGATTCTCATAAAATTGCTCCTTAGTGTAAGTATTTTACGTAATTTACGTTTTTGACCGATTCATCAACTCTGACCAGAATCTTACATTTGATATTCGACAGGAATATTACACGCAAAATGTTTTTTAGCACAACCGTTCGCTTTTCCAAAAGCGACTGAGTCTTCCATGTTTTTTGTCATTATTTTTTGCCACTGAATTATTCCCGAGTCAACAGAATCTGTCGAAACCCGCTTGCCATATAGCTCTACAGTGAATTCACGGGTTTATTCAGTATCATTTTTTGTTCACTTTCAAGAAAAACACGACGGGGAAATTTAATTCAAAACAGCATATATAAAATTTGCATTAGCTAATT
Source organism: Pseudomonadota bacterium (assembly GCA_040390685.1). Lineage (GTDB taxonomy): Bacteria > Pseudomonadota > Gammaproteobacteria > Burkholderiales > Burkholderiaceae_D > Undibacterium. Next base: position 25,157 of record JAZJYB010000252.1, read on the forward strand.
CACCGTCAAATTTGCTGGTTTACCACACTATTATTGATGACAAAGTAAAATGTCGGGTTAATCGGAGTTTAAGCTATGAGTAAAAAAAGAGTCGTTATCGGTATGTCTGGCGGTGTGGATTCGTCAGTATCTGCCTGGCTGTTAAAAGAGCAGGGTTACGAAGTCATCGGCCTGTTCATGAAGAACTGGGAAGACGATGATGATTCTGAATACTGTTCGACACGGGAAGATTGGATCGATGCCGTCAGCGTCGCCGACGTCTTGGGAATAGATATTGAAGCAGTCAATTTTGCGGCTGAATACAAAGACCGCGTCTTTGCGGAATTTCTGCGTGAATACCAGGCTGGCCGCACTCCCAATCCTGATGTGCTTTGCAATGCAGAAATCAAATTCAAAGCCTTTCTCGATCACGCAATGAAGCTGGGCGCAGACTACATCGCCACTGGTCACTATGCGCGGGTGCGCGAAGTGAATGGCAGTTTCCAATTACTGAAAGCGCTCGATGCCAGCAAAGATCAAAGCTATTTTTTACATCGCTTAAATCAAGCTCAGCTTGCCAATACCTTATTCCCTTTGGGCGAAATTCAAAAAACAGAAGTGCGTAAGATTGCCGAGCAATTGCAACTACCCAACGCCAAGAAAAAAGATTCAACTGGCATCTGCTTTATCGGAGAACGGCCATTTCGTGAGTTCCTGAACCGCTATTTATCCTATCAACATGGCGACATGAAAACACCTGAAGGTGAAATCATAGGCCAGCATGTAGGCCTGAGTTTTTACACGCTGGGACAGCGCAAAGGCATAGGTATAGGCGGGATAAAATCCCATCAAAATGTCGATGGCAGTAGCGACGCCTGGTATGTCGCAAAGAAGGATGTGGCAACCCTGGTTATTATCGTCTTCGCTCGAAGCCGCGCAAGTCAGCTGGGTCGCGGGACATGCGCCAGATGTTACCCAACTAACCGCCAAAACCCGTTACCGCCAGCCCGACATGGCCTGTCAATTCAGCGGTGACACAACCCAATTTGAACTCAAGTTTGATCAGGCGCAGTGGGCGGTAACACCTGGTCAATCGGCGGTATTGTATGACGGCGATATCTGCCTTGGAGGTGGCATTATTAACTCCTCATCGATCTAGCCGATGCAAATGTATTCAGAAAATGAATGAAAAAACATCACCTTCCTCCCAGGAAAACAATTTGATACGATTCATTTCTTTACTATTTATATCAATGAAATTATATTTACATTTTTAGTTTTTCGAAAATGTCCTCACCTATGAACCGACTCGATAACCAAGCGCTAGGCGGCACGATCAATGCCCGCATCGGCAAGAGCTATATGAGCTTATCCAAGTCGCACAGAAAAACCGCTGATTATGTTTTATCCAACGTTTTTCGCTCTGCCACGATGTCGATCGATGAATTGGCGCACGCCGTTGGTATCTCAATTGCGACTGCGAATAGGTTTGCCAGAGCTTTGGGCTTTGAAGGTTATCCGCAGTTTCGCGCGGAACTGGTGAGCGGTTTTGAAGCCATGCTGGCACCGATCGACAACTTGCGTAACGAAATTCAACGCCCTGCGAGTAGTGTTGAAGTCATCGCCGGTTCTCTCAACGAGGATCTCACTAATCTGGACGCAACACGACGCGCCTTGGTGCCGGAACTGTGCAATCAAGCAGTCAAAATGATACTCAATGCTGAACGGATTTACATCGTCGGCTATGGCGCCAGTGCATTTCTAGGAGGATTGATGGCGCACGGACTAGATCCGTTTTGCCCAACGATACTAAGCACTATCGGTTCCGGTGGACCATCACACGTTGCCAGGCAATTATTCAAATACACCGAACGCGATCTGGTGATTGGCATTTCCTTTCCGCGCTATGCGGAGGATGTCATCACTTTATTACGTCAGGTACGGGAAAAAAATGTACCTGTTTTGGCGATCACCGACGCCCCCAGTTCGCCACTCGCATCCCACGCCGATCTGACTTTGTACGCACAAACCCGACGGCACTTTTCGCCAAACTCCGAAGGCGCGGCACTTTGCCTGATCGAGGCGATTTGTAGTGCCGTTGCGCACCAGGCAAAAGCGCCTGTGCATGCAGCATCTGAAATGACCAAATTTATGCTGCCGTGGTTGCATCAGGAATCGAACACGCATCATCGCAAAACAACGGCGAGCGATACAGAGTCAAAATAAATACTTACTTGCATTCACCAGCAAGAAATTAAATCTCACTCCGCTGCTATGACCTGTGCAGCGGCGTTGATCACGGCAGCGATCCTGCCGATATCACGCAATTGTACGGTGGTCATGCCTTCTTTTTTCAATAACTCAAAATGTGATTTCACACAGAAGTGACATTTCCCAACGACTGAAGCCGCCAGCGCGTACATCTCAAAACGGCGTTTATCGACCCCGCCATTAGTTGCATACGCATTCATGCGTAATTGCGCTGCCTGCGTTTTCATATCGGCGTCATCTGTCATTTCAACAAAGGGGTACCAAATATTGTTCATACCCATCAAGGCCGAAGCAGTGAGTGCCGCAGTCACTTCTTCCGGTGCCATCGCCCCGCTGGCCTTGATGATATCAATGATGACTTTGCTCTTTGCCGCGAAAGCAGCTGCCAATGCCACGCTGACGGCGTCATTGCCAGTTAAACTAGAACGGGCAATCGTGCCATCGATATTCAGGCGGATATCCTTGGCATAATCAGGGATCAATGATTTAATTGAATTTAAGAATTCCATAGTATTACCCTATCGAAAAGTGATTTTAAAACCCGCCTCGGCGGGTTTAATTCTACTGCAAGCCCTAGATATTATTCGCTTATAGCGTAGCGCCACCAAGGGTGCGATTACATGGGCACAATTCATCGGTTTGCAGGCCATCCAGAATACGCAGAATTTCTTCAGGATTACGGCCAACGTTCAGGTTATTCACAGAAACGTGTTGAATCACGTTATCTGGATCAACGATGAAGGTTGCGCGTAAAGCCACGCCAGCGTTGATATCACGTACGCCCAGCATATCGACCAAAGAACCAGTTGCATCACCAAATGCATAATGATTCAATTTATCCAAATCTTTATGTTCGCGACGCCATGCGAGTTTACAAAATTCGTTATCCGTAGAACCACCCATCAACACTGCATCGCGTTCTGTGAAATCGTTGGCTAATTTAGCAAATTCAACGATTTCTGTCGGGCAAACAAAGGTGAAATCTTTTGGATAAAAATAAATGATTTTCCATTTGCCTGGAAACGACGCTTCGGTAATTGTTTCAAAGGCAGATACGCCATTTTCTTCGTGATTGTTAAAGCCTGGTTTAGCGGCAGCGACTTTAAAAGCATCGAGTTTTTGACCTACGGTTTTCATTGAATTCTCCTGTTTGAGCGACAAAGAGTGGACAAAGTGTCCACGACAGGATTCAGCATAGCACTATGAATTTCAAATATCCAATAGATTTTAACTACTACTAATTTAGCTAAAATAATCCGAGAATTTCCATTAGGATTTGAGATGATGACGGATGCACTTTTCGAGACAGTTTTGGCGAGAATGAGGCGCTCATGGCTAGCCATGAGCAACGAAGAGCGGCAAAAATGACCGAAAATGCGCCGTCAGCACTCAAATAGCACCTCTGGTGCGCCTAATAAAAAATCTCGGATAATTATCGCGCCCCATCGTCGCGTCGTCTAACGCCCGCAAGCAAGGTAAACCAAAATACGGTTCCGATTCCCTCTTCACTTTCGAAGCCGATTTCACCACCCATTTTTTCGATAAACGTTTTTGTAATGTTTAAACCCAAACCGGTACCACCTTGTTGGCGCGTATTTCCGTCATCCGCCTGAGCAAATTTCCTAAAAATTTTATCCCGGAACGCCAGCGGAATACCTGATCCATGATCTTCGATCTCTACCTTTAATGCCCCCTCTTGTTCGATTAATCTGATTTCAACAAAATCGCCCGAGGGAGCAAATTTCGCTGCATTCGAGAGCAAGTTAGCGAAGACTTGCATGACCCTATCGGCGTCACCCATTACCCAAGCCTGGTCCGGGTGCGCACCTAATCGATATTGCACCTTAAGCGCTTGGGCATACGAGGCATTTGCTTCTATCGCCTGCCTGGCGATCGCGACCAAATCGAAACGCTCAATACTGATATTCATTTTTCCGGAAGCGAGTTTCTCCATATCCAGAAGATCATTTACCAAGGTTCCAAGACGCTGGCTATTTTTATGGGCAATTTTAATCAGGCTCATGAGTTTTGGCGTTAACTCCCCACCGACACCATTTTCCAACAAACCTAGAGCACCACGAATCGAGGTTAACGGCGTACGTAATTCATGGCTCACCATAGAAATGAAATCCGACTTGACTCGATCAGCCTTGCGTTGCTCTGTCAGATCAAGGACAAAACCTACCCACTCAACGCTCGATCCTTCCAAGCGCGCCAAGCCGACCATCACGGGAAGACGAGTCTCGTCATTGCGTATTACTTCTGCTTCAAAAGGAATAGCTTGCCCTGAGGCTTGCAGTTCACGCATCGCTTTATTGTAAGTAGAATGACTACTCACTGGTGTCAATTTCATCCAGTTGAGTCCTGAGCTGGTAAATTGTTTTCTGTGGACACCTAGCAGCTGCAACAAAGTTTCGTTGACGTCGGTTAGATTTCCGTCCTGATTTCCTTGCATGAATCCAATCAGGCTGGAATTAACCAGGCGCCTCAAACGCGATTCACTGACACGTAATGCATCGAGCATGCGAGATTTATCCTGGCTCGCGCGCTCGGCATCATCGCGCGCAGCCAGCAAATCTGTTTCGATTACTTTCATTGCCGTGATATCACGAACACTAAAAACTCTGCCCACCAGACTGTCGCGTAAGAACTCAGGTTTTGATACGCAGATGACATAGCGCCCATCAATGAGCGCCAAGGTATCTTCAGTTTCAAGATGCGGCTCCAACTTCATGCGCTGCAAACTTTGAGAAAAATCATTTGCATCAAGCAAACACGATGTGATGTGCGACAAGGTATCACTCTCATGCCGGCCGACCAAGACTTCGTCGGGTATCGCCCACATCAGGGCAAACCGTCGATTCAGATAAACCACTTGGCCGTGCAAATCGACCGCAAGTATTCCTTCTGCAGTGGATTCAAGTGAACTTTGCAACTGCGATACCAAATGTACTTGCTGCTGTTCAATCTGGCGACGTCTGGTTAGATCTTCGGCGTAAATTATCCAATAATTTTTCCCGTTTTCTGTGTAACTCGCGACCCGTTTTTCGACATGGAAGGCAACGCCATCCTGTCGCATCCATTCTGTTTCGGCAACCCGATCTATCTCGAAAATCGGATCGAGCGCCAGGTCACTCCAAAAAAACACATCAAGCAGCGAACATTCGACGCTGGCCAAAGCGCTGCCAACTAAATCCTGGCGTAAATAACCCAACATTTTGCAAGCCACATCGTTCACATCAAGCAAAAGTAAATGAGCCGAGTCAACCACCAAAATTGCATCGCGGCTTTGGTCAATAATATTGCGCAACAAACCATCAGAAGTCGTGGTAATTGGTCGATGCATCGATTCGAAATCGTCCATGCTATGTCGTCCCGCCTGAAGGTGCTTGCGCCTTCTTGGCCTGAGAATCGACATAATAATTTACCCTCTTACGTGGATTCAAATAATCGAAAATCGCACGTGGAAGTAAACCAGGACGTATGCATGCACTAATGCCCAGATCTTTACTTTCGACCGACAGATCAAGAATGATCGCATCTTCTTTTGGTATTTCATCGTCATACACCAAAATGCGCGGCCGCAGCGGCATGCCGACATTCATATTCATCACCAGACCCATCGCATCATTGGAGAGACGCACCAATGTGCCAGGTGGATAGACTCCCAAACTCTTGACTAAAGTTGCCATTGCTGTTGGGTCAAATTGTGCCCGGCGATGGGCATACATCGTCGACAATGCCTCATGTGGAGTTAAGGATAGATTCGGGTCAACATGGTTACAAAGATTGTCGTAGACATTGGCAATTGTCACGATACGGGTCGGCATGCGGATCGCATCACCTTTCAATTTATTCGGATATCCACTGCCGTCCAAAAATTCATGATGATGAGCGATCACTTCCAGCACGATTTTTGGCATGCCCGCTTTCTGGCCAATTTCAACGCCGTATTGCGGATGCATCTCGAAGAAATTTTGCTCCGGTTTAGTTAATGGCGTGAGCTTCTTGTTGATGCTATCAGGGACATTGACCTTGCCTAAGTCATGAAATAAACCAGCCATGCCCACAGATTTTATTTGCGCCTCGGTATATTTCATTTCATTTGCCAGCATCATCGCCAGTACAGAAACATTCAGTGAATGAAAATAAATCTCCTCACTTCCAGCTGTCTGCTGGATCAAATGCATCACCGCATCATTCCCGCTCATAAAAACCTCGGCGATGCTATCGACCAGCTTGCCCGCTTCTTTGATGGTTTCTTCCGGTCGCGAAAATATCATCTTGTCGATGTTCTTTACTACCGTCGCTGCGTGGACAAATTTCTCTTCGCATCTGGCGATTTCTTCACGTTGCTGTTTAAGTTTTTCAAAACGGGCGCGTTTTGCTTCAAGCATACTTTCGAATACTTCCGCCGATGCCGCAATTGGTGCGACAGGTGTGGCACCACCACTTGTCTTGGCACTTGACGGTAGCGAGACAGGGTCAGTCTTCGATGGAATATAACGTACATGCTTGAGATTTAGCGCATGTAGATCTTTAATTTGCTGTTCATTGGTTATTTTGAACGAGCTCATCGGAAATGAATGCTGGAACCAACTCAAATCGAGCTTGATAAACATCCCGATCCGAACCTGGTCTATCGCAATGAGTTGGGTTTCATCAGCCATTGTGGTGCTTCAAAGGAAGTTTATTTATTGCTAGAGGATACAACATTTTTCCCCATATCTTCCATCAACACAAGGCGAATCATCAATGGCGCCGTCATGAATATTCAAGTATTGATCGTCGTCGCGGGTATAATCGCTGACCCGTTCAAATTGAGGTACTAATCGTGTCTGATCGTCTTGCCGTTCTACCGCAGTATTTACTGCCAAAACAAGCACTCACTATTTTTTTAGGATGGGGCGCCAAGGCCAAAGCTGGCCGCTTTACCACCGCCGTGATACGCTGGTTTGTGGCTAGATACCAGGTGAATATGTCGGAAGCTGGCAATTCAGATATCAACAGCTACGCCAGTTTTAACGATTTTTTTACTCGCCCGCTTCGTGTCGGCGCCCGCCCGATAGCTAGCGCGGCCCTGGTTTGCCCGGTTGACGGCGCAATCAGCCAATTTGGGGCAATTAAGCAAGGACAGATTTTTCAGGCGAAGGGCCATGATTATTCCTGCACCGCGCTAGTCGGTGGCGATGCTCAATTGGCGGCACAATTTCATGATGGGAGCTTCGCAACTATCTACTTAAGCCCACGTGATTATCACCGGATTCATATGCCATGCGATGGCCGTTTGACACGCATGATTTATGTACCGGGAGCACTGTTCTCGGTAAATCCAACCACAGCTCGCGGTGTACCGGGATTATTCGCTAGAAATGAGCGTGTCGTTTGCGTTTTCGAGACCGAAAATGGGCCATTTATTCTGACACTGGTTGGTGCCACCATAGTCGGAAGTATGGCGACAGTTTGGCATGGCTTAGTGAATCCGCCACGTAGCAAAAAAATACGCGAGTGGACTTATGCCGACCAGAATATCGTACTAAAAAAAGGCGAGGAAATGGGGCGTTTCCAGCTTGGCTCTACGGTAGTATTGCTGTTTCCAAAAAATGCGTTGGGATTTAACTCCAATTGGCAAGCAGAGTGTCCAGTGAAAATGGGCGAGTCTATGGTGGAACATACCTAAGCTAGCAAGCTGGTAACAACCGGATGAGAAGCGGGTGAGAAGCGATAAATTGAAAGGGATGCATGTTTGACACATGCATTCCTTTTTATTAGTTCAATGATTTTATTGCGGCAAACTATCTTTAAATGAAGGTCGTTCAGCCAACTTATCAAATAATTTAGCCAAATTCACATAATCTTCTCGCCAGCTTATCTCTGGAAAGCGGAAAGACAACCAACCCAGGGTGCAGCTAACACTAATATCGGCCAAAGTCAGGTGGTTGCCCGAGCAAAAAGCCGCTTCGCCCAGCCCGCTCGACATTGCCTTCAACCCGGCATTGACCTTATCCATCTGGCGTGCAATCCATGCATCGCTTTGCAGTTGTGTCGGCCTTTGGTTTTTTTCCAAGCGGACCAGAATGGCGGCATCAGACACACCATCTGCTAGCGCTTCCCAGCTCTTTACTTCGGCGCGCTCACGTCCATGTGCAGGAATCAGCTTGCCAACTGGCGTCAGGGTATCGAGATATTCCACAATCACACGCGAATCAAACATGGCACCACCGTCTTCCATGAGCAGACAAGGCACTTTTCCTAAAGGATTAGACTGCTGGATTGTGGTATCAGGAGCCCAGACATCTTCTAATACCAGATGATAGTCGAGCTTCTTTTCCGCCATGACAACGCGGACTTTTCTAACGTAC
>JAZJYB010000253.1:0-12544 GCA_040390685.1 Pseudomonadota bacterium
TAAATTGGTAAAATTTTGTCAATTGGCACTGCCAACACTTTTCCATCAGCGCCCGCTTCATCTGTCATCTTTAAGATACCAATTGGACGGCAACGCACAACAACACCTGGAATCAAAGGGAATGGTGTAATAACAAGCACATCCACAGGATCGCCATCACCGGCAATCGTGTCTGGTACATAACCATAGTTGCATGGATAATGCATTGCTGTGCCCATGAAACGATCGACAAAAATTGCACCGCTTTCTTTATCCACTTCATATTTGATTGGATCCGCATTCATCGGAATTTCGATGATAACGTTAAAATCATTAGGCAGGTCGCGACCCGCTGGGACTTTATTCAAGCTCATGATGCTCTTTCAAATAGAAAATGGATGTGAAATAAAATTAGATGGGGCTGATTATATCCAATTTTAGACATAAATTGTGCATCGCAGCACTTACATCAAAGTTGCCAGTGCGCATTGGCGGTAGTGTTGCGCCGCTTCTTCAGTTTGCCCCAGGGCCTCATGCAATTGTGCCAGCGTTAAATTTGCTTCACGTATCGTTCTTGCTTCTTTAGCGTCGGATAAAGCCTGCTCCATATGCCGCTGTGCTTTTCCCCATAGTTTCTGTTTCAGGCACAACGCACCTAGTGTCAACGCCAACTCAGGATCTGCTGGCCGCATTACAGACCATTGTTCACAGTGTTCAATTTGCGTTAATAAACCAGCTGAGCCTTCCGATGCGGCAGCAATACGGTAGGCGCGCATCAATCGGTCATCCCAATCTTCTGCCAGGGCTTTTTCTATGATAGTTCTAGCGTCGTCGCACAAACCTAGTCTATTAAAAGCAGTGGCAGCGATAAATGCCACGTAACGGTTTTTTCGGTCGACGGCTGGAATTTCGTACCAGACACGGCGCAATGATTCGGCATCATGTCCACGATCCTTGAGCAAATCTTCATAGGCAAGTTCGCGTAAACGATTCGACAAGGATGGATGCAATGCCCGATGTTTGTCTAAAGTGCGAACTAATTTAAGCACTTCTGGCCAATTTTTCGCTTGCTGGTTGGCTTTTAGCGCCCAACGCAATACTTGTATGTGGCGAGTACCTTTTGCATTCAACTCTTGAACCAATTCAAGCGCTTCATCAGCTTTATGTTGATCAACGAGCAATTCCGTCATCGTCACGAGACCAGCCGTTTTATATGGCGAATCAAACGAGATACTTGAAAACCAGGCATCACGTCGGTCAAATTGGCTCATGTGATGGGCCGCCCGCGCACCGATCAAGGCCGCCAAACCAGCATTTTCAGTGAGCTCTACTGCCTTGCTTGCGGCTTTTTCTGCGCGACCGAATCGACCTTCGAAGAGTGCTTTTAAGCCCTCTCTCAGCGCCTTATTACTATCACGCTCCCGTTTATTTTGTCGGTATTCCGCAACCTTTTTTGGCATATTCTGGGTAGTGACGATGGTGCGCACCAACAGATATAGCAAGACAAATAAAATCAAAGTCAAAAGCAGGAAAAAATTCAATGACAAATCAATTCGATATGGTTTATAGAAAAACACCACATTTGCCGGATTGTTACGTGCCCCAACAGCGAGGCCAACTGCCAAAGCAAATAAAATAAGAAGCCGAATAAAGAAACGCATGTTTATGGCTTCACTTTATAGTTACGCACTGCGTACAAACTGTCTGCCAAGGTCGGCATCTCTATAGACAAGTTACTGCCCTGCACCTGACGCAACAAGACTTGTACGGTTTGCCCCTGACTTGTGCGGGTGTTGAAATACTTGGTGATGGCATCTTGTGCGGCAATCATATCGCTGCGAAACGCTCCTTCATTGCGCGACAAGAGTGCGAGGCGGGCATTTAACAAACGGAGTTTTAAATTTTCACGGGCAAAATATGCTTGTGACGGCGTCAACAAGAGCGCATCAGGCACATCGACACTGCGCACCCGGATTAATTGCTTAATCTCTCCCAATAATTCACTTGAAAAACTTTGCCAATAGTCTTGAATACGGCTAGTCCAGGCATATTCTGGGTCATTCTCCGTTGAAGTATTTTTGCCATTTTTCGAGCTAATTGCACTAGATTTTGGCAAGACGCGCAAAGGCGCTTTAGGTGCTACCGCTATCGCCACAGGTTTTTCGTCTGACAATAAAGGGATATGATCGACCTGCGCAATCACGCTATCCAAGCGTAAAGCGATACCCGTCAAATCCAAAGTTGGCAATGACTTTAATTTCTCTATGTCTTTTGCAATGGCGCGGCGGATCGTGATGAATTGCGGTTTTTCTGATTTTGCCAGACGACTATCTGCATTCTGTAAAGCGATCAGTGCACCTTGCACATTGCCGGCCAGTTGCAATTGCTGACTTGCTGTCGCGAGTACTTGTTCAATTTCAGCCAAGGCCCATTCGTCGCGATTCTTCGATAAATCCTGATACAACTGTTCAAGTGCCAGCTGTTGGCTTTGCGCTTCGGTTTGTCGCCCTTCCAACAAAATAACCTTTGTCTGAATGTCTCTTGATGCTTCCTGTACTGCCTTTGCCAGGATTTTGGTCTCGCTGCTATTCGCGTCGGCACTTTGCAAACGTCGCGCCACCTCTTCGCGCAAACTCGACATTTGCCCTTGCGAACTCAGCCAAAGCGCAGCGAGCAGGATCGCCAACACGCCTGACAATATGTAACTAGGTTCTATCCAAGTCTTCTTCTGAGTGTAATTTGGCTCAGGCAAGGCAGGCGCTGTCGCTTGCGTATGCGGGATATCTGTCGATTTGACCGTCGATACGGCTTCGGGGGTGGATTGCTGTTCGCTCATAGATGAGATTGTAACGCGACAAGCAGACTTTCGTCGCCTGATCCTGTTAAAGTGATAAATTGAAATCCAAGGTTTTTTGCGGTTTCCTCAATACGAACATGCGGCACAAAAATTTGCTGGCGTTGCATTTTTGCCACGGCATTATCGAGATCGAGTTTTTTTGCCCATGAAAACAAATTTCTGAGCGCCTCAGAACTGGTCACAACCCAGTCATTCTCGCGCTCTAACATCAATTTCAGGTTTTGCTGTCTTAATAGAGTAAATTCTGGCGCCACACGTTGATACGCCGCAATCTGCGTGACAGAAACACCCTGGGAGCGCAGGGCATCAGCAAGAAATTCACGGCCAGTTTCACCTCTGACTATCAATACTTCGCGACCGTGCAATGCTGAAAAATCCAGCACATCCAGCAAAGTTTCAGAATCTGTACGTTCAAGATTAATCGGACTAATGATTTTTGCATTGTCGTCTGTAATGCCATGCTCTGCCAGCGCGGCACGACTGCCTGCGCCCATCACTGCTATCGCAAGGTTTGCTGGCCAATGTTGGATTCGTAAAAACGCGGCATGCACTGCATTCGGGCTGACGAAGGCAACCATGGCAAAATCGCTTAGCCTCGATAATGTTTCGTCAAGCGCTGTGGTATCCGCTAATGCCTGAATTTCCAGCAAAGGAAAAATTTCCGCTTGACGTCCAATAGAAGCGACCTGACATGCAAATGCTGAGGCCTGGACAAATGGACGCGTAATGATAACTGGATGCATAACCATCAAATTACTGGGTTACTCGACCGCTTGTGATTTACATACCGCCAAAATTTCCTCAGCATCCTGTGCCGCCAGAGCCTGCACCACCTTAGCCACCAAAGACGCACTTTCGTCTGCCGTGCCACTTGCCTGTGCATGTGCGATGCGCGTGCCGTCAGGGGTAGCCACCATCGCGCGCAAATGCATCGTATCCTCAGATACCGTTGCGAAAGCGGCTAAAGGGATTTGGCAACTTCCGCCGAATGCCTTGGAAATTGCCCGTTCAGCATTCACCGCCTGTGCCGTTGCCAAATGGTTCAGCGGAGCTAGCCACGCTAGTAAATCCGTCCTACTCGAATCAACCTCGATCGCCATCGCGCCCTGCCCCGCCGCCGGTAAGCTTTGTTCAGGTTCAATAAAGGACTTGATACGCTCCGGCAAGCCAAGACGTTTCAAACCAGCTGCCGCAAGAATAATCGCGGCATATTCACCTTGATCAAGCTTACGCAAACGCGTATCGAGGTTGCCACGCAAGGGCTGGATAATCAGATTTGGAAATCGTGCTGCAATAAGTGCCTGGCGCCGCAAACTACTGGTGCCGACTATGGAACCTGGCGGTAAATCTTGCAAGCTTGCGAAATTATTTGATACAAAAGCGTCCCGCGGATCCTCGCGCTCTAAAACTGCGGCAAGTGCAAAGCCCTCAGGCATATCCATGGGAACGTCTTTTAAGGAATGCACCGCCAAGTCGGCACGCCCTTCCGACATTGCCACCTCAAGTTCTTTCACAAAAAGGCCTTTTCCACCAACTTTGGACAAAGCTCTATCCAGAATCTGATCACCTCGCGTAGTCATGCCAAGGATTTCTATACTGGATTCTGGGTAAAGTGCGACTAATTGATCGCGCACATGCTCAGCCTGCCACATGGCGAGGCGACTTTCGCGCGATGCAATAATGAGTTTGCTTGGTAAGGGAGACTTCAAAACGGTCGCTTTCATTTTCAAAATATAAGGGAAATTTCGCCCGTAATTTTAACATGTGCAGTTAGACATTCCTTGACAAAAAACAGCTCACTACCGCATTATGCCTACATGAATCAAGCAAATAACTTTTCGACGTTTTATTGGTGCAGCTACTGAAGCTTGGCTCGGGCGCATCTCGTTTGAAAGTGATTATTGCAATTAATACCAGAATAAATCACATCAATGCCGCCAGACTACGCGGCATTTTTTTTGTCCTATCCTTTTGCCGGACCACATTAAAACAAGATCACACAAGATTAAACAATAACCATTTTGGAATCTAAGTATGAGCAACAACACCACACCATCAGCCGATAAACAGCATCTTATATTGACGGGCGATCGCCCTACTGGCCCCTTACATCTCGGTCATTTTGTTGGAAGCTTACGCAATCGCGTGATCTACCAGCATCAATACAAACAGTACATCATGCTGGCAGACGCCCAGGCTTTAACTGACAACATGGATGATACGACCAAGGTGCACAACAATGTAATGGAAGTCGCGCTGGATTATTTAGCAGTCGGCATCGATCCAACAAAATCGACTATTTTTATTCAGTCGCAAATTCCAGAATTGACTGAGCTCACGTTTTACTACATGAACCTCGTCACCATCGCCCGCCTGGAACGTAACCCGACCATCAAACAAGAAATTATTCTGCGCAATTTTGAACGCGATATTCCTGCGGGCTTCTTTACTTACCCAGTCAGTCAGGCGGCGGACATTACCGCGTTCAAAGCCAGCCTGGTTCCGGTCGGTGATGATCAGATTCCGATGATAGAACAGACCAATGAAATCGTGCGACGCTTCAACCGTCTCGCCAAACAAGATATCTTGGTTGAATGCGAAGCATTGGTGCCAGAAATCGGCCGTTTGCCCGGTATTGATGGCAAAGCAAAAATGAGTAAATCACTGGGCAATAGCATCAACCTTGGCGCGACTGCTGCTGAGATCAAAGCCGCCGTCAAAAATGTGTACACCGATCCTTTGCATTTACGCGTTGAAGATCCTGGCCATCTCGAAGGCAACGTCGCCTTTATTTACCTCGATGCATTTGACCCGGACAAAATTGGCCTGCAAGAAATGAAAGACCATTATGTGCGCGGTGGCCTGGGTGATAGCAAGGTAAAAATGCGACTGGAAGGCATCTTGCAAGACATGCTCGCACCGATCCGCGAGCGTCGTCAGGAGTTCGAAAAAGACCGCGGACAAGTCCTGCAAATGCTAAAGCAAGGCACAGAAAAAGCGCGGGAAATTGCTGCTAAAACGACAGATGAAGTCAAGACCGCACTCGGCTTAAAGTATTTTTAAGTAATTGAAAATATGCAGGTGCAACTATCGCTCTCTTCTGCCCGTGCCCTGCATCTTGCCGCGCAAGGCTTACTCACACAAGCTAAGAAAAATGCAAGCAAAGACGATGTGCTAAGTATCATTCGGCAAATGGCGGTACTGCAAATTGATACGATTAACGTGGTGGCGCGTAGTCCGTATCTGGTTTTATGGAGCCGACTTGGAGATTACCAAAACAACTGGCTCGATGAACTTCTGGCAGAAGGAAAATTATTTGAATACTGGTCGCATGAAGCGTGTTTTTTACCGATAGAAGACTACGGCCTGTATCGACATCAAATGATATCGCCACAAGGTTTGGGCTGGAAATATAATCACAAATGGCTCAAAGAAAATGCCAGGCAAGTGGAACAGGTTCGCCAGCATATACACAAGCATGGCCCGAGCCGCTCTGCAGACTTTGAACGCACAGATGGAAAATCTGGCGGCTGGTGGGAATGGAAACCAGAAAAACGCTCGCTAGAAGTGCTGTTTACCACGGGCGAAGTCATGGTCACGCGACGCCATAATTTTCAACGTATTTATGATTTGCGTGAGCGCGTGCATCCACAATGGAAGGACAAGCGCGACCTCAAAACACAAATAGAGTGTCAGACGCAACAGGTCTTGCAGTCGGTAAAAGCGCTTGGTATCGCCAAAGCATCCTGGGTTGCTGATTATTTTCGCATGGGTAAATTAGATGCAAAAATTCATCCGGCGACCTTGGCACAACAAGGGCTACTCCTCACTGTAAAAGTCGATGGATGGGAGCAAGAAGCCTATGTCCATCCGGATCACTCCGAAGTATTACAGCGAGCGCTCGATGGCAAGCTCAAACCGACTGCCACTCGCATACTCTCGCCATTTGATCCGCTAGTCTGGGATAGAAAACGTGCGATAGAACTGTTCAACTTTGAATATAAACTGGAATGCTATACGCCCGCGCCAAGACGCAGATATGGCTACTTCACTTTACCGATTCTGCGACGCGGCGCGATAGTTGGCCGTATGGATGCGAAAGCGCACCGCAAAGATGGCATCTTTGAAATTAAGTCACTGCATCTGGAAGAAAATACCCGCGTCAGCCTATCCTTGGTCAATGATATCGCCAAAGCAATCAAGAGCTTTGCCGAATGGCATCAGACGCCAGAGATACAATTACCACCATCAAATTCAGAGCATTTTTTGAACTTACTCCAAAACGCACTGGAATAAAAAAAGTAGCTAAGCTGTGATTTTCCAGATTCTGCTATTCCGATTCCACCTGAGGCGCAACCAAAGGTAAAGTCAGCACAAAGCTGACACCTTTATCTTCGATACTGTGCACCACAATTTTCCCGCCTAACAAAGTCGTCACTATGTTATAGACGATATTCAAACCCAATCCACTACCTCCGCGGCCAAGTTTGGTCGTGAAAAATGGATCGAAAATACGTTTTATATTAACTTCAGGAATACCTACCCCGTTATCACTGAAACACAGTTCAACAAAACCAGGCTCTACCGGGCGGACGGCAATTTTTATGTGACCACCTGATTGCCCGTTGAGTCCATGCAGGATAGTGTTGTCGACCAAATTGCAGATCACCTGATCGAAAGGGCCAGGATAACTGTCGAGTTCGATATTCGCCGGAACATTTAATTCTATGGTGATGCCGGCGTGGCGGATTTTCGCCATCATCGTGGCGATGACATCTGCGCACACTTTATCCATTTGAAATTGACGACGTTTTGAACTTGCCTGATCTACCGCAACCTGTTTAAAGCTACTGATCAAGTCTGCAGCGCTTGCCAAGCCGCGCTCTATCAGCTCAGATGCACGTTCCGCGTCGCTAAGAAATGAAGTTAAATCTGATCGTCGCACCACACCGTCGCCGACCATGCGGGTAAACGACATCGTCTTCTCTCTTAGGGTAGAAGAAGTGAGTAAGCTATTCCCTATCGGTGTATTGAGTTCATGCGCCACTCCCGCCACTAATGAACCTAGTGCGGCCAATTTTTCACTTCTGATTAAATCATCCTGCGTATGCCGAAGTTCTTTCGTGCGGTCTGCGACGTTTTTTTCTAGTTGTACGTTGGCATAAGATAAGGCGAGTTCTACCTGTTTTTGCTTGGTAATATCGGTATAAGTCGTGACGAAGCCCTTAAGCTTGCCATCTTCATAAATTGGTTTTCCCTGGACTAAGTGAGTATGTCCGTTTGGCCGGGTGCGTTCAAATTGATGCGCCTTAAATTGCATCGCCAGTGCGAGGCGACTGTCGATTTGCTGTTGAACCTCACCTTCGCCGTACTCCCCTCGTTGCGCCATGATGTTAAGCAAATCAACGAACGGAACACCACGGTAGATAGATTGCGGTTCATAGTTCAAGACATCCAAAAATCCTTGATTCCACACTTGCAGCCGCAAATCTTCGTCGAACACACTTAAGCCTTGCGGCATATTGGCTAAGACAGCATTCAGAAAAACTGATTGTCTTTTATATTCTTTTTCAATTGTGCGTTTGGCTGTGACGTCGGTACAAGTAGTAACAAATCCACCACCATCAATCGGGGCACCGCGCACTTCAATAATCGAACCATCCTGCCGCGCCCTTTCGTAAACATAGGGCTCCATGCGCTGCACTATCGCCATCAATTTAGCTAAGGTTTCCTGTTCAGTTTCTCCACCAAATTCCGCATATTCACCGCGTTCGATATTCGCTTTGAACACATCACGAATTAATGGCGCGCCTGATTCGAATAAATTATCTGGCAAATCGAGCATACGAACCAAGGCTTTATTCCAAGCCACGATACGCAAAGACTCATCCAGAAGAGAAACGCCACCAGGAAAATTATCCAGCAAAATTCGTAGTTTTTCACCTTGAAATCGCGTCTCATTTTCAATCCGTTTGCGCTCAGAAATATCGCGAATAACGAGGATGACGCGTCTGGCACTGCCCTCATCCAAGCGACTGACACACACTTCCGAAATGAACTGGCTACCATCCGCTCTTCGCGATAACCATTCGAACCTTTGCGCCTGCCCCTCAATAGCCTGGGTAATAAATTCGTTTGCTGCAATCCGCGAATCGCGTCCATCTAATTGGGTTTCCGCGGAAAAATCGATGGGTGTACTTGAAAGCAATTGATCCCGGCTCACACCAAACATTTTTTCAGCACTTGAATTGCAGTCCACAAAAC
Source organism: Pseudomonadota bacterium (assembly GCA_040390685.1). Classification (GTDB taxonomy): domain Bacteria; phylum Pseudomonadota; class Gammaproteobacteria; order Burkholderiales; family Burkholderiaceae_D; genus Undibacterium. The sequence goes on from JAZJYB010000253.1 coordinate 9,101, forward strand.
TTGAATCTTCCAGGACCAGAAATGCATCAAGTGCCAGCTCAACCATGGCGCGATATAGTGCTTCTTTGGAAAGATTGATTGTCCCGAGCATGGTCAGCCCTGATTTAATTTAAAAATTTTAGCGCTATTGCATCGTTAAAATTGAAGCTGCTCATAGGAAAGTGAAAACAAGCGAAAAACACCGAATCACTACTAAATTTTTACAATAATTTTTGAATGTTACACCGATTATTACCCAGAAGCACAAACTTTACGGCGCAAATTCTTCAGCATTAAGTTTTCTAAAAAAGCCATTTTTCAACGAAATAAAGTCTTTTAAAACCGTTCACTTTCTCTATTTTTATGTTCACTCACGACATAAACTTAGTATCAGCGCGAGAATTTTCTTTTTGAATCCAAGCTTGATCCCGATCAAAATGCAGTTGCAAATATCAAGTTACAGTGACAAAAAATAGTTAAGTGGAGACTCGCATGACACCCAGAAACACGCATCACATCTCCCTAGAGATTATTCAAAAAGAACATGAACACTTGTCAATTGCGATTCAGGGTATGTTGTATTTTGTAAGATCAATCAAAGACGGAAACCAAAGCCAGGATCTCAAAATTTTCCGCACTATGTTGTACTACATCACAGAATATCCGGAACGTGTTCATCATCCAAAAGAAGATCAAATCTTATTTGCCAAAATAAAAGAGCGTACGCATCAACTCGACAACGAGCTTGATGCCTTGAGCGAACAACACAGTAACGGTGAGTTATTGGTACATCGCTTACACGATGCCCTGTTACGCTACGAATTTGGCGGAATGGATGCCTTCCACCATTTCCATACCTTGGTCGAGCAATATGCACACTTCTACTTTGCCCACATGCGTACCGAAGAAGAGCGCATCTTACCAATAGCAAAACTGATACTCAATGATGCGGACTGGAGAGTGGTCGATGCGAGTTTCATCAAAAATCAAGAAATGATGGATGAAACCGGACAGCGTTACAATTACGAACAATTGTTCGCGCAGATAAGCAGCTTTACGCCGGTTTTGAAAGATGGAACAGGCGTGAAAAGATAGCCAGCCCTATACTTTTCTCTTGCGTAAAACGGCCAAAGTCTCGACCCGTTTTAAGAGCTCCCGGTCGTTCCAGGGTTTTTTGAAAATTCCAAACAGACCCTGATAATCGTGCACCCGTGCTTGCAACTCGTCGTGCCCGGTAATCGCGATGATAGGAAGATCTTCAGTCTCCATGCCACCTTGAACCGCAGCAATCAACTCCAGACCATTCATATTTGGCATTTCCAAGTCAGTAACGAGGACAGCAAAGAAATCGCTCAGGAGTTTTTCCATCGCTTCTAAACCATCCTTAGCCAATTCAACTCTATAACCGCCAGATTCAAAAAGCTTACTTAATTTTGCTCGCGCCACGGCGGAATCATCAACGACTAAAATAGCAGGCCGCTTATCTTTCTGAACTGAGTCTGGTATTGCTTGTTGTTCTTGAACTGGCGCTGCCACCTCTACCGCTTTACCACGGCCGATCAATAGCAGCAAAAGCACCACAATGACGGCAACAGGCAGGCCGACTGGCAGCAAATACATGCTCAAAAGATCATGTATATATGCGCCAAAGTTAGCGAAAGGTGAGAGGTTACTGTTCATTCTTTGATCATTACATAAAAAGAAAATTGCATGGAATTCCATACGCCTTGTTTCTATCGCGAAGAAACAAGCTAACTCTATTGAAACTGACGCGCCCGCACTAGCTTAAATGCTTTGATTCCCCGTGTCCAACAATCAAGATGTCTGGCGAATGAAATGTTGCGAAACTGCCTATCCCTGACTACCTTTGCAAACTCTCCCATACCTTTTGCAAACGCTTGGCCGAGACTGGCATAGGCGTGCGCAACTCCTGTGCATACAGCGAGACGCGCAGCTCTTCAAGCAGCCAGCGAAATTCAACTAACTTCGGATCGGCATCCGGCCCAGACCTGCGCGGAGCGCGTTGCCAGGGCTGGGCTACCGAATTCCACTCAGCCATCAGTTTTTTATCTCTTTCCGGGTCGGCCCTAAGCTTATCCATGCGTACCGTGATGGCTTTCAGGTAACGCGGAAAATGTGCCAACTGGCTGAAATCATGCTCAGCGATGAAGCGCTTGCTGACCAGTATTTGCAGCTGGTTTTGCATATCGCTGGCGGCGTCTTTGTGCGCTTTAAGAGCTTGTAGTTTTTTCGGCAGGCTATAAAACTCGGCCAATATTTGCGCAGCTAATCGGGCGATTTCATTGGCCAGCAAATTCAGCCTGGCTTTGCCCTGATCACGTCGTTGATTGAACTCGCCAGAATTGGTCGGTAACGGGTTTTGCAGAAACGCGCTTTCCAATGCGACTTGCACGATTTGTTCCCGCAACTCTTCTTGCGAGCCTAGCGACATGAATTGCATGCCCATCTGTTGCAAGCCCGGGATGTTTTTTTCCAGGAACTTGACTTGCTCTTTAAGTTGCAAGGCGAACAGGCGGCGTAAGCCTAAGCGGTGCACGCGTGCCGCTTCATCCGGATCATCAAAGACTTCGATATGGCAGTGCGTGATTTTATCCACCAATGCCGGATAGCCAATCAGTGTTTGCTTGCCTTGCTGGACCTCGAGCAGTTCTGGCAAGCTGTCGAAAGTCCAGGCGGTCAGGTTTTCTTGCTGGATAGTGACGGCTGGCTTGGCGCTGGCCTGTGCTGGATTTCCGACTGTACGCGACGGACTTGCGATAGGCGCGCTGGCGGCTTTACTGGAATCGAGCAGACTCAGTTTTTCTGCGCTGGCGATTCGCTGAAAACTCTCCCGCGCCTGTCCGCCAAATTCTGCACGCAGGGTCGCCAGATTGCGCCCCATCTCCAGCTGACGGCCATGTTCATCAACGACCTTGAAGTTCATGGTCAAGTGCACCGGCAGAGTCTCAAATTTGAAATCTGTCGTCAGGCATAAGAGACCGGTTTGTTCGCGGATGTCAGCGATCACTGCGTCGAGGAAATTGCCTGTACCGAATTCCTTGCGCTCACAAAACCCAGCGGCATAATTTGGCAGCGGCACGCAATGGCGGCGGATTTTTTGCGGCAGCGATTTAATCAAGAGATGCACTTTTTCTTTCAGCATGCCGGGCACCAGCCATTCGCAACGGTCGCTTGACACCTGGTTCAGCGAAAACAGCGGCACTGTCATGGTGACGCCATCGCGCGGGCTGCCTGGCTCAAAATGGTAGCTGAGCTGTAGTGGGACGCCAGAGACTTGCATGTGCTTAGGAAAAACTTCAGTCGTAATACCGGCAGCTTCGTGCCGCATCAGTTCTTCTTTGTTCAGATACAGCGATTTCTGCGTTTCTTTACTTGCGTCCTTATGCCATTGCTCCAGTTGCACCACGTTGTAGACATCCACCGGAATCAGTTTGTCGTAGAAGG
>JAZJYB010000253.1:12554-20870 GCA_040390685.1 Pseudomonadota bacterium
GATGCGGCGCGACTTGTGCTCAAGATTTTCGATCTCGCGTACCAGTTTTTGGTTATAGGCAAAGAACGGCAAACGGGTTTCAATTTCGCCCTCGACCAGCGCGTCACGAATAAAGATTTCGCGCGCCTCTGCCGGATGGGTTAGGCCGTATTGGATGCGGCGCTGGCTATACACCACCAAGCCATACAGAGTCGCCCGCTCAAAGGCCGAAACTTGTCCGGCACGCTTCTCCCAACGTGGCTCGCCATACGATTTTTTCAGCAGATGGCCGCCGATTTTCTCTAGCCATTCCGGCTGTATCTGAGCGATGCAACGGCCGTACAGGCGTGTGGTATCGACCAGCTCGGCGGCGATCACCCAACGCCCAGCCTTTTTCGCCAGGCTCGAACCTGGCCAGATGAAAAACTTGATGCCGCGAGCGCCGAGGTAGTGCGCTTCTTCATCGGATTTGTAGCCGATATTCCCGAGCAAACCGGTCAGCAAAGATAGATGCAATTGCTCGTAAGTGGCGGGCGTTTCATTCAGACGCCAACCCTGCTCTTTCACGATGGTGAGCAGTTGGCTATGCACTTCGCGCCATTCACGCAGGCGCATCTGGCTGAGGAACTGGCTTCGGCAATTGTCTTGCAACTGGCGGTTGGTTTTCTTGTGCTCTATCGCTTCTTCAAACCATTTCCATATTTTTAGATACGAGATGAATTCGGATTTTTCATCGGCGAATTTCTTATGCGCGGCGTCTGCTGCGGCTTGCGCTTCCATCGGCCTATCGCGCGGGTCTTGCACCGACAAGGCTGCGGCGATGATCAATACTTCCTGCAAGGCCTGATTGTCGCGTGCAGCCAAAATCATGCGTCCCACGCGCGGATCGAGCGGCAATTTGGCGAGCTGCCGGCCGACTGGCGTGAGGTGATTGCCCTCATCCATCGCACCCAGTTCTTGCAGCAATTGATAGCCATCGGCAATCGCCCGTCCAGGCGGCGGTTCAATGAAAGGGAAACTCTCGACATCGGTCAGGTGCAAGGACTTCATGCGCAAAATAACCGCAGCCAAAGACGAGCGCATGATTTCTGGCTCAGTAAATTTTGGGCGGTTATTGTAATCCTGCTCTTCGTACAGGCGGATACAGACGCCGGCAGCAACGCGGCCACAACGGCCGGCGCGCTGGTTCGCCGCCGACTGCGCTACAGCCTCAACCTGGAGTTGCTCAACCTTATTACGGTAGCTATAACGCTTGACGCGTGCAAGCCCGGCATCGACTACGTAGCGGATGCCGGGCACCGTCAGCGAAGTCTCGGCCACATTAGTCGCCAGCACGATGCGGCGCGCATTCGATACCTTGAACACGCGTTCTTGTTCTTGCGCCGAGAGGCGGGCAAACAGCGGTAGAATCTCCACGTGCGCCGGATGATGCTTGCGCAAAGCCTCGGCGGTATCGCGGATTTCGCGCTCGCCCGGCAAAAACACCAGCACATCGCCCGAGCCAACGCGGCATAACTCATCGACCGCATCGGTGATGGCCGTCATCAGGTCGCGCTCTTTATCCTTCTCGTCGTTCTGCACCGGGCGGTAACGGATTTCTACCGGATACAGACGCCCCGAGACTTCGATCACCGGCGCCGGTTTATCACTGGCATCGGCGAAGTGGTTGGCAAAACGCTGCGCATCGATGGTGGCTGACGTGATAATCAGCTTCAGGTCTCGCCGCTTGGGCAAGATCTGTTTCAAGTACCCGAGCAGGAAATCGATGTTCAGGCTACGCTCATGCGCTTCATCGATGATGATGGTGTCGTATTGTTTAAGTAAAGGATCGGTCTGCGTTTCCGCCAGCAAGATACCGTCGGTCATCAGCTTGACCGACGCACCTTTGCTGAGGGTATCGGTAAAGCGCACCTTAAAACCGACGTGCTCACCAAGGGGAGAATTGAGTTCCTGCGCTATCCGCTTTGCGGTCGATGATGCGGCGATACGGCGCGGCTGGGTGTGGCCTATCATGCCTTTTTGACCGCGACCTAGTTCCAGGCAAATCTTGGGTAATTGCGTGGTCTTGCCCGAACCGGTTTCACCACAGACGATGATGACCTGGTGTTTTTGCAAAGCCTCGGCGATTTCTGCGCGCCTGCCTGAGACTGGCAACTCCTCTGGATAAGTGATGACGGGCGGCGGATTGCGGAATGGCGCTTCCGCTAGCCCTGCAGGCACTGGCGCAGCTTTCTTCTGAGGTGCTGGACGATTTTGTGTCGTGTTCGGCAAGCGCTTTTCCGCAGAAATTACCGGCCCCGGTTTCGCTTCCTGTTTCACTTGTTGAGCTTGACGCAAGCTATCACGCAATTGACGTAAATCAGGCGTGGCTTTTTTTGAAGAATTTTTCGTGGAATTTTTATCAGACATAGCGGAGCGCATTATAATCTGCTCATGGAAAATTCTGTTCAATTCGTTCAATGGCTGCGCTCGGTCGCACCCTACATTCATGCCTTCCGCGGCAAAACCTTCGTGGTCGCGTTTCCCGGTGAACTGGTGATGGCTGGCGCTCTGCCGGTCTTAGCGCAAGATTTATCTCTATTACATGCTCTGGGCATACGGGTGGTGATCGTCCACGGATCACGCCCGCAAGTGGCCGAGCAACTGGCACTACGTAACGTCGAGGGACGTTTTCACAACGGCATCCGGATTACCGATACCGCTGCGCTGGAGTGCTCGAAAGAAGCGGCCGGTGAATTGCGTCTGGATATCGAGGCGGCATTTAGCCAGGGCTTACCAAATACTCCGATGGCACATGCGGCAATCCGCATCATCTCCGGTAATTTCATCACTGCCAAGCCGATCGGGATTGTGGATGGTGTCGATTTCCAATTGACGGGTGTGGCACGCAAGGTCGCGTATGAAACGATCCACCCCATTTTACAGGCGGGCAATTTGGTACTGTTGTCACCTTTGGGTTTCTCGCCGACTGGCGAGGCGTTCAACCTGACAATGGAAGATGTCGCGGTGTCAGCTGCCACAGCACTACATGCCGACAAACTGATTTTCATCTCTGAAATTCCGATGATGGCGGATCGGGATGGTGATGACATTCGTGAATTGTCCTTTCTGCAAGCGGAACAAGAATTAAAGGCTGGCTATCTACCTGCCGATTCAGCGTTTTATCTGGAACACGCGGTCAAGGCATCACGCGGTGGTGTCACACGGATACACATCATTCCTTACAAGGTGGACGGCTCAGCCTTGTTGGAGCTATTCACCCATGACGGAGTCGGCACCATGGTCTCCTCAGAAAATCTGGAGAGTCTGCGTGAAGCGACCATCGAAGACGTGGGTGGCATTATCAAACTGATAGAACCGCTGGAAGCCGATGGCACTTTAGTGAAACGTGGCCGCGAATTGCTGGAACGTGAAATCAATTACTTCTCGGTGATAGAACATGATGGCGTGATTTTCGGCTGCGCCGCGCTGTATCCTTTCCCATTTGAAAAAATGGCGGAAATGGCCTGCCTTACCGTCAATCCAGAAGTACAAAGCCAGGGCGATGGCGAGCGCATTCTTAAGCACATGGAAAAACGCGCACGCCGTGCAGGCTTTCACTCGTTATTCGTCTTAACTACCCGTACAGCTCACTGGTTTTTAAAACGCGGCTTCGTCAGCGCCACGGTCGATGATTTGCCGAAAGATAGGCAAAAAATGTATAACTGGCAGCGCAAGTCTTTGGTGCTGATCAAGCAACTCTAGACTAGCCCAAGAAGGTGTGTGCTTTACCCCGTATAATTCACCCTATCGACATTTTAACCACAGGAATTTCATCATGGCACGTACCGTTCACTGCATCAAACTAGACAAAGACGCTGAAGGTCTGGATTTCCCTACCTATCCTGGCGAACTGGGCAAAAGAATTTACGAGAATGTTTCCAAAGAAGCCTGGGCCGCCTGGCTCAAGCATCAAACCATGCTGGTCAATGAAAATCGTTTGAACCTGGCTGACACGCGTGCGCGCAAATATCTGGCGACGCAAATGGAAAAACATTTCTTTGGTGATGGCGCCGATGCCGCACAAGGTTATGTGCCTCCTCCAGCAGACTAAATTAATTCTTTCCGCAAAAAAAGCGAGCAAATCATTGCTCGCTTTTTTATGGCATTTCAAAAATTAAATTTCTTCGTAAAGCGCCAGTGTCAAGAATTCGGCAAAGTTTTCTGAAGTCGACATCTCTTCAAAAATTTGCGCTGCACGGTCATAAGTTGCGCCGCTACCGACAGATTCTTTCACCTTCAGCAATTCTTCAGGAATCATCGCACGCACCATATCAGCCGTAATCTTGCGGCCGTCTTCCAATATTCCCTTTGACGAACGTATCCATTGCCATACTTGCGAACGGCTGATTTCTGCGGTCGCCGCATCTTCCATCAAGTTATGGATTGGTACACAACCATTACCCGCCAACCATGCACCGAGGTAGTGAATACCGACGTTGATGTTGTAACGCAGGCCAGCTTCAGTAATCGGCGTTTCCGGTTGGAAGTTCAGCAGATCCTTCGCGGTGACTTGAATATCAGGACGCTGCTTGGAAATCTGATTTGGCGCATCTCCAAGTACTTTCTTGAATTCCGTCATCGCCAGATCGACCAAACCTGGGTGTGCAACCCATCCACCATCGTAACCATCTGCCGCATCGCGCGCCTTGTCAGTACGTACGCCACCCATCGCGATGTCGTTCTTTTCCGGATCGTTCTTGATAGGGATCAGCGCCGCCATACCACCGATTGCGGGAGCATTGCGCTTGTGGCAGGTCTTCAACAACAACAAGGCATACGAGCGCATGAACGGTGCTGTCATGGTGACTTTGGCGCGATCAGCTAAACAGAAATCTTGATCGTTCTTGAATTTTTTGATGCAGGAGAAAATGTAATCCCAACGACCTGCATTCAGGCCTGAACTATGTTCGCGCAATTCGTAAAGAATCTCATCCATCTCAAATGCCGCAACAATGGTTTCGATCAAGACAGTGGCCTTGATCGTGCCTTGTGGCAGGCCGATTTCATTCTGTGCCATGACAAAAATATCATTCCACAAACGCGCTTCGAAATGCGATTCCATCTTAGGCAAATAGAAATACGGGCCAGCACCGCGTGCCAATTGTTCTTTGGCGTTATGGATCAGGAACAAGGCAAAATCAAAAATACCACCAGAGACGCGCTTGCCATCGACCAGTACGTGCTTCTCATCGAGATGCCATCCGCGCGGGCGCACAACCAGAGTCGCGATCGTATCGTTGAGCTTATAGCTCTTGCCATTTTGCTCCATGCTGATGGTGCGACGTACCGCATCACGCATATTGATCTGACCAGTAATCTGGTTATCCCAGTTTGGCGTATTGGAATCTTCAAAGTCTGTCATGTAACTGTCAGCGCCAGAGTTAAAAGCGTTGATGACCATCTTACGCTCCACTGGGCCGGTGATTTCTACACGGCGGCATTCCAGAGCTTTTGGTATCGGCGCGATCTTCCAGTCGCCTTCGCGGATATGTTTAGTCTCCGGTAAAAAATCAGGCAACTCACCGGCATCCAGACGCGCTGCGCGCGCGGCTCTTGCGGCCAGCAATTCCTGGCGACGCGGTTCAAATGCACGGCTAAGTTTGGCGACTAAAGCCAAGGCATCGGCTGTCAAGATAAGTTCAAAACCTGGCTTAATTTCACCAGTAATTTGCATGCCCTCAGGCAGTTTTATTTGTGTCATTAATTGCTTCATCATGTACTCCCTATTAAAAAAACTTTTATAAAAACTTAGTTGTTACGATGGCGCGTCACAAAGTCCAATAAATCTAGCAATGTACGTCCTTCTCCATGCGGTATTACGCCCAATTCTTCTAGTGGCGCGGCATGTCGATTTACCCAAAAAGTGGTATAGCCAAACCAGGCCGCGCAACACACATCCCAGCAATTACTCGAGACAAACAAAATGTTCTTGGCTGGCAGGCCAAAAATATCGGGGCCTAATTGATACGCTTCTGGCGCAGTTTTAAATTTCTTGACTGTATCGACTGAGAGTAAATGGCTAAACATGCCCTGCATATTCGCAGCGTCTACCGCTGATTGCAGCATTTGCGGATTGCCATTCGATAAAATTGCCAGTTTAAAACTGCTGCCACGCAAACGCTCAAGCACCGACAAATTCTCCGGAAATGCCTGCAAGCGTGCGTATTGCCCCATCAATGCGCTTTGCGCATCGAGATCAAGTATTAAGTTCAACTTCTTACATGAAAAAATCAATGCATCCTGAGTGATTTCCCAAAATGGCTTATACATGCTGCTCATCGTACGCAAATGGGTATATTCGATTTGCTTATCGCGCCACAATTCCGCCAACGCTTGACCTGCCCCTGGGAAAAATTTCTCGCCGAGCTCACTAATCGAATACACGTCAAATAACGTGCCGTAAGCATCAAAAACGATGGCTTGAATATGCATAAAATTGATCAAATATTTTAACGCGAAGCTTTTATTATCACGAAGAAACATTAGTGGTACTAATGTCTGATGAAACAGTATATTCATTATTTTTATTCTAATAATATAAGGTTTTATCACTTGATCTTTGCGTTTTAGTAAAAACTGAAACAATTTCTCAATGAAAAACAGGTATATTTGTAAACACTCTTATTTTGCCAAGTTTTTCTCACTGCAAATTCCCAATGGATCAATTCAAACAAATTTCAACTTTCGCCGAAGTTGCCATGCGTGGCAGTTTATCGGCAGCGGCACGTGCAGAAGGTATTGCGCCCGCAATGATAGGTCGTAGATTAGATGCTTTAGAACAGCGACTAGATGTCAAACTCTTGCAACGAACGACTAGAAAAATTGCGCTGACCACTGAAGGAGTCGCCTTCCTTGAAGATTGCCAACGCATATTGGCCGAACTAGAAGAAGCAGAAACTGCAGTGTCTGAACGTAGCGCAAGGGCAAGTGGGCAACTAAATATTTCAGCACCAGCAGGTTTTGGACGCCAGCATGTTGCGCCGCTTGTGCCGTCGTTCTTAAGTGAAAATAGAGAAGTGAAACTGACCCTCAGCTTGAACGATAGGATAGTCGACTTAATTGGTGAGGGAATCGACGTGGCGATACGGATCGCATCTCTCACAGATTCAAATTTAATTGGCGTAAAGCTGGCCGACAATAAACGTGTGGTCGTGGCGTCACCTTCATATATCAAACGACATGGCGCACCAACAACTTTGGATGAATTGAGCAATCACAATTGCCTTGCCATCAGCAGCGATGGCAGCCAACGTGGTTGGACCTTCCGTCAAAATGGCAAGAATATGGTCTTGAAAGTTGATGGCAATATGGTTTGCAATGATGGCGAAGTACTGCATGATTGGGCCTTGTCTGGCAAAGGCCTAGCATGGCGATCAATGTGGGAAGTTGGCAGTGAAATTGAAAGTGGCAAACTGGTGACAGTTCTAGACGAATTTAATGCGCCAGGCAACGACATTTACGCCATTTTTGCGCAACGCCGACACTTACCGTTACGAATCCGCGCATTTGTTGATTTTTTACGGCATGCCTACAGCAAGCCAAATTATTGGCAGAAATCAGCTTAAAATTCTGAAAATGTTTTATTTAATTCAAGCCAATGCATACTAGAGCAAATGCTTAGGCAAAAAAAATCCCCGACATGTCGGGGATCTTTATTTGAGCAACTTTAACAAGTCACATCTGAAGGATCTATTAGATACCTTGGATGTTAGAAGCTTGTTTACCTTTAGGGCCAGTTGTCACGTCGAAAGAAACGCGTTGGTTTTCTTTCAATGATTTGAAGCCTGCTGATACGATAGCAGAGAAATGAGCGAACAAATCTTCGCCGCCTTCGTCAGGAGTAATGAAACCAAAACCTTTAGAATCATTGAACCATTTAACAATACCTGTTGCCATTACAATTTCCTATTATTCAGTTAATGTGGGCATATGCCCGAAGATCGTTTCAACCAAGCAAGAAATGACAGACTGATACTGCACTGCTACCTAGAATCTCAACGACATTGCGATTATACGCACAAATTTTTAAGAAAGTAAAATTTAATTCAAAACGACTCCATTCGATATTGAAAAAGGCAATATCAGTTGTTATGCAGACCATGATTCGAACTTTAAACTGCCACTGGAAAAATTTACTCATCTATTTTTTCCTTATGGATTGATTCGTATCAATATCCGCACCTATCTGATGAGAGTAAAGTAAATCAAGGACAGATGTCATTCTAAGGAGTGTATTTTGATCAAACTTCATTTTCTGGGCGCCGCTGGTACAGTGACAGGATCACGCTACCTGAT
>JAZJYB010000254.1:0-1095 GCA_040390685.1 Pseudomonadota bacterium
TCAAAAATAATGCGCCAGGTCTGAGGTGCCTCTAGCCGCCAGATCGAGGTGAAGCTGGCAACGTGTTTTCCGTTAGCGTCATATACCGGGCCACTGCTGATGGCTAAGGTGCCGGATGCCAGCACTTCGACTTCCTTTGGTTCCCAGGAAAAAGGTGCATCAGCTTTCTCGTAAAAACGTTTCCAGGATAGGGCGACTTCCTGCTTTCCATGCAGAACGCCAGCGCGAGAAAAAAACACGGCTTCTTCCGATAAAAAAGTGGCGAAAGCCGCATGATCCCTTTGTGCCATGGTGCTGGCAAAGGCTTTTTCTGTGTCATTGACCTGACGTCTCAATTCAGCTAAATCAGCTGCCTGTAACATGCCGGAGAATAAAATGAGCAGCGCAAGAGCAGTGGTTTTTAGGAATACATTTTTCATGAGATAACAGTCTATGGATGTTGAAGAAAGGATCAGCGCTTTAAAATACTCGAGCCTGCACCCTGTAATGGGCCAAGCGGATTACGTTCTTCTTCCAGTTGCAAGATGGTTGGTTTGCCAGTCCAGAGTTTATATACGACCAAATCTTTTTGCATGATGATCAGCGCTTCGAATTGCCATCCTGAGATTTCCACCTTACGGTTGAAGGTCAAAAAATCCAGCCAAAAATTGCCGTAGCGTTTACGGTCCAGATGTTTTTGCTCAATTTGAAAAGCATAGCATTCAGTGTACGTGGCGAGACAATGTTGCACCAATGGCGGCAAAAAACGGATTTCCAATGTGGATATCGCCACCAGTCTACGTGTCACATCGGCGTGATTGAGTAATGCTACGTTTGGGGTTATGTCGGGATCAATCCCCATTTTTTTTAGATCGGCCAACCTTGTTTGCGTCGGGGTGATTTGCGCAAAAACTTCTTGTGCACGTTGATAACTATCCCATGGCAGATCATTGATTTGCCTGGTAGTTGGCAACAGGGATGCACAAGCAGACAAGTAAAGGCTGACGATGAAAACGGAATAACGCAGATTTATTTTACCTAACATGTTCGTCCAATTTTAATTGCGGCCTGGAACCATTAATTTCATTGTAGATATTCCTCACTTATTTGCAACTA
>JAZJYB010000254.1:1195-6790 GCA_040390685.1 Pseudomonadota bacterium
AAAAAGTATGCAGCAAGCACCGCGCAAGATTATCGTGATTGGTGGTGGCCCGGCTGGCCTGATGGCGGCGGAAACCATTGCCAAGGCGGGTTGCCAGGTTGATGTATATGACGCGATGCCCTCGGTTGGGCGCAAGTTTTTGTTGGCAGGGAAGGGCGGGATGAATCTTACCCACTCTGAAGGGCAAACTGCTTTTCTTGGCCGCTACGGAAGCCGTGCAGATATCTTGGCACCCTTGATCGGCCAATTTGATGGCGCTGCTTTGCGCGCTTGGGCGGCAGATTTGGGCGTCTCCACTTTTGTTGGTAGCTCGGGGCGGGTGTTTCCGACCGATATGAAGGCGGCACCGCTGTTACGTGCCTGGCTACATCGCTTGCGTCAGGATGGTGTGCAATTTCACATGCGACACCGTTGGTTAGGTTGGGACGGTGCTCAGTTGCGCTTCGCCACAGCTTCGGGTGAAATTTTAGTGGCTGCCGATGCAGTGGTCTTGGCCTTGGGTGGCGGCAGTTGGGCGCGACTTGGCTCTGATGGTGCATGGGTCGCATTACTGCAATCTAAAGGGATAGCAATCGCGCCGCTACAGCCGGCAAATTGTGGCTTTGATGTGGCATGGTCAGATTATTTCAAGCAGCGCTTTGCCGGCCATCCTGTGACTTCAGTGATTGCCCATGTCATTGATCAAACAAATGCGCGCATAGAAAACAAAGTCAGCCGTCAAGGTCAGTTCGTCATGACCGAGGGCGGTGTTGAAGGTAGTTTAATTTATGCCCTGTCAGCGTATCTGCGTGACGCCATTGCTAGAACCGGTAAGGCAATGTTGCATCTGGATCTGGTGCCCGGCAAGAGCGCTGAGCGGGTGCGTGCCGAGGTCATGCATCCACGCGGCTCGCGCTCTTTGTCCAGCCATCTCCACAGCAGACTTGGGCTCGATAGTTTAAAGACCGCATTGCTGCATGAGTGTCTGCCAGCCGAGGTTTTTCAGCAGCCTGAACTTCTGGCAGCAGCGATTAAATTTTTGCCGTTAACTTTGATCGCGCCAAGACCGATAGACGAAGCGATTAGCAGTGCCGGCGGCGTGTGTTTTGAAGCTTTGAACACGCAGCTGATGTGCCGCGATTTACCGGGCGTATTTTGCGCCGGCGAAATGCTCGACTGGGAGGCGCCGACCGGCGGTTATCTATTAACCGCTTGTTTTGCAACGGGCCGGCAAGCGGGCTTGGGTGTTTTGGCGTGGCTAGCGGCTGGTTGACTCTAGAAGTTGCCTTGAGGGAATGCTATAATCTGGGCTATGTTCAAGATCAATTTCTATTCGCGCAATGGCTGAACCCCGTTCAGCCCCCCGCACTAATGTCTCATGGCGCGCCGCAATTTTAGTTGCGCCCGGACAGATCGTAGCCGCCAAAGTGATCAATTTGTCGGTTGGCTCATTAAAACTGCAATGTCCGCATATTTTGCGGGACGGCGAAACCTACCAAATGATGATGGAAGTGCCGAGTAAACTTGACGCTTCCGTTCGAACGCAAGTGATCTGCAAGGCCAAATGCCTGTACAGCACCTTGTCTGATAATGAGTATCGTGCCGGCATGAAGTACTTTGAAGTGCCAAGCCAACATGATGCGCTTATGCACGCCTGGGGCGGCATGCCAACGCACAAGGATGCGAACAAATCTGCCATCGTACCCAACGCATCCATCGCCGAATTCTCCGATATGGTATAAACAGGATCGTTCATTTATCGATTTTTGCCATGTCATCAGAACAAATTTTGCCAGAGACCGTCCAGCGCGTCGCTGCCCTGCTACAAAGCCTGGGTTATCAACTCCCTATCCTGATGTTGCCAGACACTGGCAAAACTTCGGCAGAAGCGGCAGCCGGCATCGGCTGTAGCGTTGCTGAAATCGCCAAATCCATCGTGTTTCGTCGCTTGACGGATGATGCCGCCGTGATGGTGGTGGCCAGCGGCAGCAACCGGGTCGACGAGCAAAAAGTTGCGGCGATCGTCGGGCCGCTGGGTAAAGCCGATGCCAAATTTGTCAAAGAAAAAATCGGCTATGCCATCGGCGGCGTCTGCCCTATCGGCCACCTGCAAAAAACCGTCATGCTGATCGATGAAGACCTGATGCAATATCCAGCTGTCTGGGCCGCGGCCGGCCATCCGCATGCAGTGTTTCAACTCAGCCCGGCGCAATTATTAACGATGACGGCAGCACCATTGGCTGATGTCGCAACTAGCAAGGTCAGCGCATGAACATACTTTACGACTACGATCCGGACACTGCGGTTGGCGATGTCCCTTCACCGTGTTTGTCGATTTGTAAAATGGATACCAGCAAGGAAGTATGTAGCGGTTGTTTTCGCAGCATTCCGGAAATTACGCGCTGGAGCACAGCCAGCAACGAGGACAAGCGCATCATCTGGCGCCAGATCAAACACCGCATGTTTGACTAGAAATTATCTGCGATGAAAAGCATGACCAGCGCCGCCAATCCAGCCATCCAACTACCTAAGGGCATGCAGGTATTTGAACGCGGCTGGCTGTCGTCGAATAATATTCTCTGCCTGGATGAGGACAGCGCGGTCCTGGTCGACAGCGGTTACTTGACGCACGCAAACCAGACTCTGGCCTTGCTGCAGCATGCGCTGGATGGCCGCGCCTTAAGCACCCTGATCAACACCCATCTGCATTCCGACCACTGCGGCGGCAATGCGCTGTTGCAGCGCACCTATGGCTGCCGCACCTTGATCCCGATCGCCGATGCCGCCGCCGTTGCGACATGGGATGAGCAAGTGCTTACCTTCGATGCCACCGCGCAAAAATGTGAGCGCTTTACTTTTGACGGCTGCATCGCACCGGGCGATAAGCTGCGCATGGCCGGGCTGGATTGGCAAGTGATGGCGGCACCCGGGCACGATCCGCACTCGATGATTTTGTATTGCGCCAGCGAAGCCATCCTCATCTCGGCCGATGCGCTATGGGAACATGGCTTCGGCGTGATCTTCCCCGAACTGATCGGTGAATCAGGTTTTGCAGAACAAGCCGATGTGCTCAAGCTCATCAGCGAACTAGAGGTGCGCCTGGTCATCCCCGGTCATGGTGCCCCCTTCAGCGATGTGCGTGGCGCATTGGATAGGGCGCATAGCCGTCTCGCGTATTTATCTGCAGATAACGGCAAGCACGGCCGCAACGCGCGCAATGCCCTCAAGGCCTTGATCGCATTCTTGCTACTCGATGCACAGAAATTTACTTTGCCAGACGTAGCAAAACATATTCAGGGCAGCCACGTCATGCGTGCCGCGGTGGCTCAGATCGGTACGCCGGTTCCGCTCTTGGTTGAGCAATTAATGGGCGAACTGGTGAGCGCGGGTGTGGCGAAAATGCAAGGCGAATACTTAATGAGTTCGCGTTAATTTCTGTCCTTTGATAACCACACACAATCTAGAAAGAGTTTATGGCCAAGCCAAATGATGCGAAGACCAGCAATGGATATTCAAAAAGTTTCACCGGTAGCCTGACCGATCCAAACGGCAATGTACGCCACTTCATTCAAGGCGCCTGTTGCCGTAATCATGATCTGCCAGCGATTGAATACGCGGACGGCACAAAAATTTGGTACAAAGAAAACCCAAAGCGCGGCGAGGGCTTCGGCCAACGTTCAGAAATCCAACACAGGGTAGGCGGCGCCTCGGCTATCTACGCGAATGGCGATGAACACTGGATGCAAGACGGCATCTTCCATCGTGACGACGGCGAGCCTGCCTTCATATCCAAGTCGATCAAGAAATGGTTTATCAATGGCAAACTGATTAAGTTTGAGTTGATTAAATAGGCCAGAGTTTCGGAGCAAAAAAACAATCTGGCTTATTCACTATGTTGACTTGTGCATTTCCAACTAGGACAAGCAATAAGGCACACAACAGTGCAATCAAGCAATATGTAGCTCTTCCCGGATGACTTGTCGCAATGCCTCTTTCAAGGCATCGGTTTCAAGTCCGTGCCGCAGTGTTTCATTAATCAATGTCTGATATCCACGCCCACCGGCGCGTGCCTTGTAGGCTTGCAAAACGGCATCGTCAAGCATGATGGTGATGCGTGTTTTTCCGGTTGAGAGCGTGGGCAATAGCTCTGCCAATGGTCGCAATTGCGCGGCATCAAGCGCGCTTAATTCCGGGCTGTCTGCATCAGGCGTGTCACTCATTGGCGCAGCATCCACTGTCGCCCAGTCAATGACAGGCGCAGTCTCAGAGGGTTTGAGCTTTAAAGTTTTTGAGTTCACGATCATTCGCCTTTCTAAAAGAAATGATATGGATGTGGTTGTCGCTAGGCATGCAAAACACCACCACCATCAATCGTCCCTCTATCGTGTTATAGCCGACAAAACGACGTTCAGGGTAGGCCTTGCGCACATCTTCACGCACTAGCATGGCCGGAGTGAACATCACCTGCGCCGCCAGCAATGGCAATCCCCGGTTCAGGATATTGCTGTCATTTTTGGCTTGGTTGCAGGTAAAGTTCATTAATCACATTATGCATATAAAAATATGCATTGTAAAGGTATTGGGATGAAAATTCGCAGGCCGGAAAGCAATTTCAGCCTGATTTTAGTACTTCGTAGGGTGCGTTATACGCACCATTCCAACCAACATGCGCCTAGCACTACCCACCTTTGATCTTCGTCGGTTGGTGCGCATGGCGCACCCTACAAATGAGCGAGGTAGCGCTAGCATCCGGCAAACTTATCTCCATCAGCACGCGCTTTACCTACCACTACCAGCATTTCCAATATATTTGGCAGACGCTTTTTCCATGGACCTTTGCCGGAGAAATACGTGGCGATGGTGTCGAGCGCCATCGGATGCTTGGTGCTGTTGAATAAATCGATAATGGCTTTGACTTGCGCGATATCGTCTTTGGGCCAGGCCTGTTTAACGATGCTGGCGCTGACTAGCGCTTCTGCTTCGCCATCTAGCTCAGTAACAGCTGCAAGCGCCACATCCATCTCGCCCTGTGTGGCATTGCTTTGTGTTGTGGTGCCAGTGGGATGTTGGTATTCCGGACGCAGCCAATGGATGATGCCGCTTTTTTCTTCATCAAAACGCTGGCCGTTTAAGGCGACCAGCTTTTCCAGCAAGGCTTCTTCCAGTTCACGCGCTAGTTCATCGCGGGTCTTGTCTTTGGCGGTGGCTGTGCCATTCACCACATTCATCAAGGCTGTCAGCTCGTTCCAGCCGTAAGCGTCCAGCACAGCAAGATCTAGTTCGTGGTGCAGTTGTCTGAGTACCGAGACCAGGCCTTGCTCGTGGATGATTTTGTCTTTGGCGTTCAAAGCTTCGCCGCTTTTCAATTTCTCCAATACGTTGTACATGCCGGTCAGCGTCAGTTCGGGGTGCTTGGCTTGCTGATTCTTGCGGTGCGCGTCTAGTTGTTCTGCCAGTGTGCGGATTTTTTGTTTTTGTTCTTCGTTGGCGAGTGGGAATGGGAAGTTCTCAAAGCAACGGGTTTTTACATAAACAGGTCTGTCTTCTAAAGTGCTGCCAGAAGCCAAGGACCATTTTCCATGCACTGTTGATGACAAGACGCCATGAAAGTAAGCG
>JAZJYB010000254.1:6800-31063 GCA_040390685.1 Pseudomonadota bacterium
CAAATCAGCTTATTGTCCGGCGCGATAGCAGATTCCAGGAATTGAAAAATCCGGTGTTTTGCGGTTTCGACTGTGGCGATATATCTCGTTAGCTTCCCAAGCTGATGTCGAATAAGTTTGTTTGGCTCACCAAAAATCCACCAATTTAATCGTCGTGATTCGCGTTTATTATTGTCGCGTTCAGGTTTTACTCGTTCTACTAACCATTGATATACCGATGGATATCGTTGTCTCAGTGCTTCTGCGCTTAGCCCATATGCGTCAAGAACCATAATGCCACGCGGTCGCTCAGTTAAATCACGGCCATTTCTATATTTAAATATTAATGGATGATCCGATTGCCCCACGTCTGCTTGAGCTAACTTTTCAGCTTCGCTAGCAGAAACCAAAAAACCCGCTCCAAATAAGCAAAATCCTCGATTCGAAATACCATTGTTCGCTAATAACGATTTGGTAGAAATTAAATCCGCACCAATCCGTAAATCAGCATGCAACTTGCCAACTGATCTCGCCAGGCTCAATTCGGCTTCATTTGTACCCGCAACTTCTGACATTACCGACGAGAGCACGCCATTTTTTTCACCTGCCTCAGCCACCGTCATGGCAATCCGCACCGCAGCGCCATCCGCGTTATCCACCCAGGGGTGATCAGGAATCGCGAACACCAATGACAACGGTTTTTTGCTGTTCATCTGATTTTCCAGCACGCGCCGGTTGAAGGTTTGGCGCAGGCTGTTGGTGGTGATAAAGCCAAAGCGTTGCAGTTGCGCGGCGCAGAGTAATTCGCCCGCTTTATGCCACCAGAACATCACCAGGTCGCTGGATTCCGGCACTTCTTTCCATGCCGTGCGCAGCGCGGAAACATAGCCTTCACCGAGTGCGGCGATCATGCGTGCAGTGCCAATAAACGGCGGATTCCCCACCACAAAATCGGCCTTCGGCCATTCAGCCTTTCGTGGGTTGATGTACTTTTGCGTCACGCTTTGCGCTGCCTCATCCGGCACGTCTTCACCAGTCACCGGATGCTTTTTAAAGCTCTTGCCATCCCAGCGCGTGACAGGAATACCGTGTTCATCGCACAGAATTTCTACACTGTCGTAGGTCAGCACGGCATCGCGGCATTCTATGTTTTTAAAATCGCGCAAGACCGGTTGCGGCGGTTGCACTGCGCCCTTGGTTTTGAAATGCCATTGCAAATAGCCTATCCAGAGCACCATTTCGGCAATGCTGGCGGCGCGTGGATTCAGCTCTATGCCGAGGAACTGGTGCGGATCTACCGTTAAGCCTTCGGTTTCCAGACTCATCGAGACATTGAAGTCTTGCAGCTGATTCAGCACTTCGCCTTCTAGCCGCTTCAAGTGTTCTAGCGTGACATACAGAAAATTGCCCGAACCGCAGGCTGGATCGAGTATGCGCAGGCTGCACAGGCGTAGCTGAAAAGTACGCACTACGGTTTCGGCGGCTTTCATATTCCCTTCACTCGCTAAGGTGAGCGCGGCGGTTTGTACCGTGCCCCATTCTTCGCGTAGTGGCTCGATGACTGTCGGAAGTACCAGGCGTTCTACATAGCTGCGCGGCGTGTAATGCGCACCTAGCGAATGGCGCTCAGTGGGGTTGAGCGCACGTTCCAGCAGCGTGCCGAAAATGGCCGGTTCGACCTGGCTCCAGTCTTTGCTGCCGGCTTCAACCAGCAGAGTGATCTGGTCGCGGTTCAGTGGCAAGACATCGGGATTTTTAAATAGCTTGCCGTTGAAGTGCAAGATGTCCGTACGCAATGCGACCGAGAAAGTACCTTTATCCATGGCGTGCCAGAGTTCAGACAACATGGGCACAAATTGTTCTGGTGACTTGGCTAGGGTTTGCAGTAATTCGGTAAAGGCGCGCTTTGGCAGCAGGCCGACATCTTCGGCAAAAAAAGTAAACAGGCAACGGGTTAAAAATGCACCGACGCGCTCGGCATCGTACTTGGCTGACTCCAGTGATTTGGCAATCTCGGCCAGTTGCGCGGCGATCTCGCGGGTGACTTTGGCCGATTGTTTGGCGGGGTCTAGCGATTGCGGCTCTAGCCATATTTTTTTAAGACGGTCGCGAATTTTTTCATCGCGCAGATCGTCAAGCTTGATGCGGTGCGAACGCGGATCAGGGAAGGGCGTGTAGGTGCCGCCACTGCAAGAGAATTCGGCATAAATCTCTATCATATTACCGACATCGACGACCATCAAAAACGGCGGACGACCTTCGTGCGCTGGCAGCGCCCTCACGTATTGCTCGGCTTGCTTGTAGGCGGCCAGCATGGCAACGCCAAAGCCTTTAGTGTGTTCGCCTTGCTTGAGCTTTTTATTTTCCAGCACAAACGCAGCACGGCGGTACACGTCAATCCTGCCAACGGCAGTGGTGCCGTCGGCATGATTGAAATTGACATGGCGTTCAAACACGTATGCATTGTCACGCGTGTCGGCTTGTGCCGGATCTGGCACCGCGACGCCGAGCAGCTCGCACAGCTCACGCGTGAAGCTCTGGGCGTTGGCAAGTTCAGAGCCATCGGCACCGATCCAACGGTTGATAAAGGCATCGGCGAGGTTGTTAGTTTGATCCATGGATGGCAAGGCTGTCTTTAAAGGGTGAAGCTAGGTCGATGTATTCTTGCCGCTAGCGGGAATTTAACGATGAAGTCAAACCCGCTGGTTGAGGGCGCAAGTTTTGCGTCAAGAACTATACCTGACATGCCTGCCTTGGGGTGATGAAAATAGCAAAATTCGCGACTGCTATTTTCATCGGATAAGAATCACTTCAACTGATAATCAGCATCCAAAAACGATGCAGCAACAGGCAAGTCGCTAAACGCAGTCGCCCGGCCTTGCTGCTTCGCCATAAACGCCTCCATTAAATTATTGCTTTGCCAGATGCCCGATTGCAGCCAGCCCATTTGCTGTAGTGCGTCGTGGGTGGAGTGGTCGCGCGCGTAGTGAATCGCTTGTTTGCTGCCCCAGATCGCTACTGGTGGTTTTTGTGCGATTTCTTCTGCCATTTGCATCGCTGCTGCCAGCATGCTTGCTTGCGTCTCGAAGACTTCGTTGACCAGGCCGACCGCGAGTGCCCGGGCGGCTGGCAGGCGGCGGCCGGTGTAGGCCATTTCGTGGACGATGCCTTCGGGAATCAGCTTGGGCAGGCGTTGCAGTGTGCCTAAGTCGGCGGTCATGCCTATGTTGATTTCTTGTATGCAGAAGAAGGCGTCGCTTGTTGCCAGGCGGATGTCGCTGGCGCAGATCATGTCTACCCCGCCGCCGATGCAGCCACCATGGATGGCTGCAATGACAGGCATGCGTAGCTGTTCGATCAGGTTGAAGCATTGCTGCATCTCTTGCAGTAGCAATGTGAAATTGGCGCGCCCGGCGGCGTTGCTGTCGTCGATGCTCACGCTGCCGGCGGCAAACACATCGAGCGCCATGCCGGCGGTAAAATGTTTGCCGGTCGATGAGATGATCAGGGCGCGGGCATTCGCTTCGCGTTGCAGGCTTTGCAGTATCGTGACCAGTTCGCGGAAAAAAACCGGCTGCATGGTGTTCATGCTGTCGGGCCGATTCAATTGCAGGTGGGCGATTTTGTTGTTGATGCTGAAGTCAAAGCATTGATAGCTCATGGTCTCTCCAAAAGAGTTATGAAAGTGGGATAGGCGCGGTAAAATCATACACGCGCCTAGCTTGCCGGCGTCAATGTGCCACACGCATTAGAGGACTTTGACTATGGACAGCAGCCCGCATTTACTGAAGCCTTTACCGAATTTGTTGTACCAAGTGAACGCTTCAACGAATTAAATGCTTTCCGCAATTCAAGTTTTTGTAGATGCGTGCCGTAATCAGGCTATCTCCCCTTTTTTACTGAAGACTTATGCGCCGCATCGACCTTGTATTCGCCCTTCGTATACTCGCCTTGTGTGCGTCTTTGCTGATCAGTCTCACTGCATCGGCTAGTGACGAGCCCACGCAATCCAAACCGATCAAACAAGCCTCGGCAAAAGAAGACGCCTCGGCGACTGCTCCCTCGTTTATCTCGGCATCAGCCAAAGAAGAAGCTAAGGCTGCCGCAAAAGGCCTCAGGGGTGGCCGCGAATCCAAGACCGAAAAAGCCGAGCGTTTGAAGGAAGAGCAAGCCGCTGAAGAGCTGGCAGCGAAGGTCGCCGAGAAAATGGCGTTGATCCGTAAAGAGCGGGCAGCACGCCCGGTAGTGCGATCTTACGCACCACCGATCCGCCGGCCAGATTCGCCCGACCTGAAGGCCAAGCCGCCAACTAAGCCCGGCAATTCGTCAGCGACAGGCGACGCCCATGTGACAGCGGTGCATTGGAGTTATGAAGGCGAGGCAGGGCCAGAAAGCTGGGGCAAGCTGAGTCCGGCTAACGCCAAATGTGATATGGGCGAGCGCCAGTCGCCTATCGATATCCGCGACGGTATCCGGGTAGAACTTGATCCTCTAAGTTTTGACTACAAGGCATCGCAATTTAGCGTCATCGATAATGGCCATACTATCCAGGTGAATATGGGCGCGGGCAATTATATCAATGTCTCAGGGCGCAGTTATGGCCTGGTGCAATTTCACTTTCATAAGCCTTCTGAAGAGCGCATCAACGGCAGGGGATCTGAAATGGTGGTGCATCTGGTACATAGAGACGGCACAGGCAAACTGGCCGTGGTGGCCTTATTGGTAGAGCGCGGCAAGGCAAATGCCTTGATCCAAAGTGTCTGGAATAATTTACCTTTGGAAAAAAATGAATCGGTCAGCGCCCTGAGTAATATGGACTTGAGCCAGTTGATACCCAAAGGCCGTGATTACTACACCTATATGGGTTCGCTGACCACGCCGCCCTGTACCGAGGGCGTATTGTGGCTAGTGATGAAAGAAACGATAGAGATGTCGCCAGAACAAATTTATATCTTTAGCCGTCTGTATCCGATGAACGCCAGGCCGATACAAAAACAGGCGGGGCGTTTGATTAAAGAATCGAATTGATTGCGTTGGGCTATTTGGTTTTCAAATCAAACTTCTCCAGGATGAGCTTCACTTCACCATTTTTTTTCATTGCCTCCAAGGTATTGGCAAAGTCAGCAACGATTTTCGCATCCATACTTTTTTTAGAAAATGCCGTGGTGAATCCATTGGCGTATCCCTGGTTGGTATCCATCAAAATCGCTTCTAGCGCTACCTGTTGTTTCCTGGCTTCAAACTCCAACACTGCTTCGCTGCCAAAGATAGCGCCTTTTTCACCATAGCGCCCGGCCTGCAGTTTCAAGATCATTTGTCTGTTATGGGATTCCTCGATGATGTTCATGGCCTTGAGTTGTTTCTGGTTCTGTATGGCGATCTGCAAGCTGGTCGATGCCCGCACAGCGCCCACGGTCCAGCCCTCAAGATCGTTCAAGCTATCGGCCTTGTTAAGCTTTCCTTTGAGTCCAAAGTAGGTCAGCTTAGTCGCTGCAATAGCGGGTGAAAAATTGGCGTAGACTGCCCGTTCTGCATTGGGTATCAGTGTCATGACACCGTCAGCCGTGCCCGCTTCCAGCATTCTCAGGCCCCGCGCCAGCGGAACTATGGCAAATTTGCAGTTGTGCCTGAGTTTCTCGCAGGCCGTCTTCATCACGTCAACCATGGCGCCCTTGACCACGCCAGCTTCCGCCCAATTGAAAGGCGGAAAGTCTTGTCCTAGAAACAAAAGGTCTTTCGCCACGGCAGGTCTTGAAATTAACAGTATCGTCAGTGCTATAGCGAATTTCATGTGGTAACACCTGGGCATATTTTGAGTGTAGCGAAGGACGCCGCACAGCGTGTCTGGCAATTCCTTGCCTGGCGCTTAGCGAGGGCGTGTTGACATATGATTTGGGAGATGCGTTCAAACCAAAACGCCGTCCAGCGTGTGTTTTGGTTTGAACCCGGAGGGAATGGGTCTAAACAGGCGCATGGCGTTGTTGCAGTCCGCTGGTAGTGATGAACACTGCGGCGCGTGCTGCGCCTAGCCCTGCACCTGTTTAGACCCATTCGCACACCCAAATCATATGTCAATACGCCCTAGCAATTACTTATTTTTGTAGATGCCCGCCTCAAGTATCACATCACCGCTGCGCACGATATAGGTTGACTTGTCTTCCATCTCTTTGGTGACAGGATTGTTATAGCGATAGTCCACCCAGCCCTTGCCTTTGGTCTGGGCCAGCTCAATGATTTCTTTGCGAAAAAGCTTGCCGTTGCCATCTGGTAGCGTGATCATATTTTTGCCAACCAGTTTGGGGTTGATAGGATGCGCCAATACCGTCCCATCCATGGCGCGCACATACAGATAAATATCGCCTTTAATGAACTCGGGGTTCTTGTTGTTGACTTCTTTGATCAAGGCATCTTTGCCATTTTTTTGCACATAGCTCAGGCCTTTTTCCACAATGGCGATGGCGTCTGCAGGGTTATCCGCAGCGACAGCGAATAATGAGCTGCTGGTCAGCAGCGCAAACAGGGAGAAGGCGACAGGTCGGAAAAATTTCATGATGGTGTCTCGATTTAGGTTTTTTTAATTGGCGTTCAGCAAAGCCAACTATGCTGAAACCTGATGCTGAATTTATCTTAGGATGAAACAAAACGAATAGCAAAATTTTATTCAAGAGAAAAATCTATTGATTCCAACGAAGTGCCCAAACTATTTAGCGGAACGAGGTAAATTTTCCGGTTTTGCCTGAGCCGCTTCCCCTTCCCAAGGCAAATTTCTGGTTAACAAGACATTGAGTAAATTGTCCTGGAAATTGATATTGTTGGTCAGCTGTACGTGGTCTTCGCAGAGAAAAAACCAATACGCGATCGGCATGAAACTGTCTTCGCTTTGTTCCGCACTGGGGTCTAGAGTTTCGCGTGCCAGCAAGGATGGTTTAGTCACACGGCCGTCGCCGGGCTCCAGCATGAGTTCTGCATACGGCACGCCGGCAATCGGGTGGCGGATATCTTTCGGATCTAGGCGAGTCAAGAGTTGATCGCCTTCCTTTTCTAGCATCAGGCGCGCTGGCGTCAGGCTGCAATCGCCACCGAATAAGACATAGCGTATTGGCGTCGCTGGTTCGGGTGTAGATAAGGCCCACAAAAAACGCCGTGCCCGCTCGAGACGGAAGGCAAAGAATTTTTGCATCGCCGTAAATTGTTCGGTGGATTTCATGCCGGATGCCGAGGCCAGGCGTGTCTGTATCACCGGATCATGCAGGCTCCAGCGATAACGCTCCCAGGTTTTTACATCAAACAGATCATCGTGCAGGGCATTGCCATTCGCATCGATCAGCCAATTCACCAGGGGATGCGGAAACAGTTGGTATCCGCTAGGCATCGTCGCCAACACTTCTGGAGGTATCCTGCCAAGACCGACCGGTTCGCCGGTCAAGAACGCATGTAGCGATGAGGCAGAACCGAGGTTAGGTGTGCCCAATAAAATAAACTTACGTACGCGATTGGTGCCGTACAAAGTGACTTGTTCAGCCTCGCCATTCAAGACATCCGCCATGCCATAGCGTAGGTAATAGCGCGCCACCAATCCGCCCATGCTGTGCGCGACAAAATCTACCCGCAAATCCGGATTGCCATAATCTTTGCGTACCGTTTCAATCAGGCGATCCAGCGCGGCCGCATGCTGTGTATTATCTTGCCGGAAATCGTAAGGGAACACGTAATAGCGTCGCTGATTTTTTTGTACAGGGGTACCGGCAACGCCACGGACATAGCCGCCAAATTTCTCCAGTGTCTGGATGATGGGGCCGTAAATATCCTTGCCTAACACCTGGTCGGCGACGTCATAGGCTTCCAGATCATCGGGTAATACCTGTGAAGTTTGCGGGTCAAATTTCAATGCCAGCTCGCGGTAATCACTGAATAAAACATCCGTTACTGAGCCTGGCCAAACTTCTTTACCGGTTTTTTTGTTGCGCAATTTTGAGCCGAACAGGCCGGGAATCAAGATGACCGGTGTGGTATCCAGTAATTGATCAGAGACGCGATACAGGCGCGATAAGTCAGGGCGGGGCGCGGTGGCGCAAGCGCTTAATAGATTAACGATACACAGTAAGAGCAGCGACAAAGAAAATCCGGATCGACAAAAGTAAGCAGAGCCTTGCCAATTCATGTCTCGCATGCTTGATCCCCTTGTGGAAAAATCCTAAGAATTCAATTCAGATTGAGCGTCTATCACTCTGCTACTTTGCTACTTCGGTTCGCAACGAAGCATGAAATCACGGGTCGCTTCATCTTGATATTTTTTGATGGTGCCATCGCTTTCCATGTCTCGCAATACTTTTTCCAGTGGCGCCACTAATTTTTGCTGGCGTTTGTGTAAATAATGAAAGCCCAGTGTCGTTTCTAAGGCGGGCTCTAAAATAATAATGTTGGAGATGCCCAGCTTTTGCGCAAAACATGAACTTAAACGCGACTCCACCACCACATCGCTACGGCCTAATTCAAGTTTTTTGAATAAAGATTCGATGCTGGGGGCTGGCTCTTTGCGCGGGATATTTTTCAGCCTTTCCAGCAAAAACGGTACGCCAGCCATGTAACCAACCAGGTAGGGTTGCAGGCTTTCATAGCCAGTGACCGTGAAGCGCTGCTTGATGCTGAACGCTACGACATCGCCTTTAGTAATCGGGGTCGTTAATCTGATGCCGTTTTCTAATTGACTGTCGATTAAACGGTAGCTTATGCCATCGAGGCGGCCATCGTCCCACATCAGAATACTGCGTGCCGCAGGTAAGGCCAGGAAGTTAATTTTGATGCCAATTCTCTTATATGCCTCAAGCAAAATTTTTTGTGCCATGACGCTACTCACGCGCAGGTTTTCCGGTTCAGAGAATTGTAAGACCGAGGAGTCTTTGGGTTTGCCTATGGCTGCGTTTAGCACTAACGATAGCAGCAATCCAAGGAATAAGCGCCCAAGCATGATTGCACTCTCCCGCGCAGAGGCTAAGCGTGATTTTCAATAAGAATGAATTCGGCCCGATTTCAATTCACGTTTTTGATTGCCGCCAGATAGGCTGGATTGGTTTTCATTTTTGCGATGGCATTCCAGAGATTTTCCACTTGCGCCGTGTTGGCGTCATAGTACTTTTTAGAAATCGCCACGAAATAATGGGCCTCGGTAAATGGCGCAGGCAATTCTTCAATCTTGCCGGCAAACTCGGGTTCTTCCAAACGCAATTTCCCTTCCGCTTGAAGGCCAATCACCAAATCGCCTTGTCCGGCGATCATCTTCAACAGGTTTTTTTGAAAGTGCAGTGTTTCATCGTTGTAGGGAGTTTTCAAGGACTTGAGTTTTTCAGTGAAAACTGAATTCCCGGTGGCAAATAGCACCGGTAGCTTGAGGTTGGAAAAACTTTTTCCATTCCAGTCCGCTTTACTTCCCTTTAGACGGAAAACCGAAGAGCGGGCCGCCACTACGGCATCGCCATTATCGATGGCATTATTTTTTTTAGGGAATACCGCGAATTCCTGATTTTGCGGTGTTGCGCCCATCGCTGAAGAGCCCTGCATATTCCCTGCCTTTATCTCTTCAATACATTTTGGCAAGGGCATCGCCTCATATTTGACTTGCAAGCCAGATTGTTCGGCGGCCATGCGTATCAGGATTTGTATTGTGCCCTCTTTATTTGGATAAAGGAAAGGTGGTAGCGCTTGAATCGCGACACACAGGCGCAGTGGCTCGGCAGCCAGACTGCTGGTAGAAAATGCTAATAGGCAGCACGCGATGAGGCGGTTGAGAAGGCGAGCTTGATACATGAAATTCTCCTTTTTTGCGAAGTGAAAAAACGGCGACATCATTGATATGCCGCCGTCCATGTGTTCATTATCCCTTTCGGTTGAGAGTCTTAAGTTGTGTATTACTTATAAATACCACAACCGATAATCGTCCCGTTCTCGAGTTTTTCGATATAGGTAGATTTGTGTTCTATCGTCTTGGTGATAGGGTGCGGCCATTTGTAATCGACCCAACCCTTGCCCTTCTTGCTAGCCAGTTCTAAAAATTCTTTAATAAAATATTTATCGTCAGAGTCTTTCAAATCGATGAGGCTTTTTCCTATGAGCTTGGCGTTTGCGCCGTGCGCCAAGGTTTTACCGGTTGCATCAAAGACGAAAAGGTAGAGGTCGCGGTCGACAAATTGTCCTTTGGGGTCGCTGATGGCGGCATAACCTTGTTCGAGGCCATTCGCCTTGAGAAAAGCGCTGCCTTTTTTGACCAGGGCAATCGCCTCTTCAGCATTGCCTCGCTCACTCGCGGCTAACACCAATGATGCTGGTAATAAGGCATTGAACACTAGAAAGAGACTTAAGAA
This sequence comes from Pseudomonadota bacterium, assembly GCA_040390685.1. Classification (GTDB taxonomy): domain Bacteria; phylum Pseudomonadota; class Gammaproteobacteria; order Burkholderiales; family Burkholderiaceae_D; genus Undibacterium. The sequence goes on from JAZJYB010000254.1 coordinate 17,138, forward strand.
AATCCGTTTCATTAACAGCTCCAGGATGGATGTTCAGATTTCATCATAGTTGAGTAATCGCAAAAAACAAGCTGCTCATCTTCTTGTGAATATAAATGTTCATTTATATTGACGTGCATCATCAATTACCTTTCCGTCGTTGGCTAAGCTGCCAATCGCAACAAATACCACCTCTCCGCGCAGCTTGGTGATCTCACGGATGTTCAGCAACATTGCCTTTTTCAGATTCTCGCTAGGCGTGGCGGTTTCACAATGTAAAGTCATCGCATCATTCGCCATTTCGCCAGTCACTACCAGACGTGCCTTGCTGATTTCTGGATGGCGCCGCAGGATATCCGCCACCTGCGATGGATGGACAAACATACCCTTCACTTTGGTAGTTTGGTCAGCCCGCCCGAGCCAGCCTTTGATGCGGGTATTGGTGCGGCCGCAGGGAGAAATGCCCGGCAAGATGGCCGACATGTCACCGGTGCCAAAGCGTATCAAGGGGTAATCCGGATTGAACGAGGTGATCACGACTTCACCGACTTCACCTTCCGCCACGATATCGCCGGTACCAGGGCGGACGATTTCAAGGATCAGGTCTTCATCGAGCAGCATGCCCGGGTTGAGCTTGCCATCAGTCTCGGTTTCGTAGGCGATATTGCCGATATCGGCCGAGGCATACATTTGCAGTACCTGCGGCACGCCATGCTCTTGCAGCCATTTGCGCAATGAGGGCGGTAGCGCTTCGGCACCGACCACGGCGCGCTGTACGCTAGAGATATCGGCGCCCAGTTCCAGCGCTTTTTCGATGATGATTTTTAAAAAACTCGGTGTGCCTATATACGCATCCGGGCGCAGTTCTGCCATGGCCTGCACTTGCATTTCGGTCTGGCCACTGCCGGCCGGAATCACCACACAACCGAGTTTGGCGGCAGCGCTCTCTGCCATGAAGGCGGCGGGGGTAAAGTGATACGAATAGCAGTTTTGCAAAAGATGGCCGGAACGTATGCCCGCGGCATGAAAGGCGCGTGCGAAGCGCCACCAATCCTGCCCTCGCCCTTGTGGATCATAGATCGGGCCAGGCGACATGAAGATGCGTTGTAGCTGGTTGCCTGGTGTGCTGTTGAGGCCGCCGAAAGGAAGGCACTGTTTCTGCAAATTTTTCAAGTCTGATTTGCGCGTCACTGGCAGTTGCGCCAGCGCATGGCGGCTCTTGATATCGGCTGCGCTTGTGCCTTGCAAGATCGTGGCCCAGCCATTGGCAGTTTGCGCCTGCGCGATCAGTTGCGGCAAGCGCGTCATCAAGGCTTGCTCGCGGCTTTGCGGATTGCGGGTTTCCAGCGCGTCTAAATATTCACTCATATTTTTGATTCTCTTTTTGTGCCACTTTGATGAGAAGTTTTTTCCTGATTAATTACTGTCATTCTCGCGTACTTTTTTTAGCCCCCTCTCCCGCTGGCGGGAGAGGGTAGGGGTGAGGGTGGTTGTGATACAACAACGCATATTTATTTGGTGCTTTAAATGCTTTTTGCTATTGACCGTACGTTAGCGTTGCTCCACTACCCTCATCCCCAGCCCTTCTCCCGCTCGCGGGAGAAGGGAGTTAAACCCGCCGAATTTTTCTATGCCAACCAGCGCTTGCGGCGACGATAAAGTTTCATCTCGCGGAAGCTCTTGCGTCCCGTGCCGGATACACCTAAGTAAAATTCTTTCACGTCTTCATTGCTGGCCAGATCCTTGGCATCGCCTTCCATCACGACGCGGCCATTTTCTAAAATATAGCCAAAGTCGGCGTAACGTAATGCAGTATTCGTGTTTTGTTCGGCCAGTAAAAACGAGACGTTTTCTTTGACGTTGAGATTTTTGACGATCTCAAAAATTTCTTCCACCAGCTGCGGTGCGATACCCATAGACGGTTCATCCAACAATATCATCGAGGGCTTGGCCATCAGGGCGCGGCCGATTGCACACATCTGTTGTTCGCCGCCCGAGGTATAACCCGCCAGCGAGCTGCGCCGTTGCCGTAAGCGCGGGAAATAGTGATACACCATCTCCAGTGATTCCTTCAATTCAGCCCGTGAAATCTTGCGCGTGTAGGCGCCGGTCAAGAGGTTTTCTTCTATGCTGAGATGGGCAAAACAATGACGCCCTTCCATCACTTGCGACAGGCCGCGCTTGACCAGTTCATTCGGCGTGAGATGATCGACGCGCTGTCCCTTGAAACTGATATCGCCCTTGGTAATGTCGCCGCGTTCATTGCGCAATAGCGTCGAAATCGCCTTTAGCGTAGTCGACTTGCCGGCACCGTTCGCGCCCAACAGTGCGACAATTTTCCCTTGTGGAACTTGCAGGGAAATGCCCTTTAAAACCAAGATCACGTGATCGTAAATCACCTCGATATTATTCACACTGAGGTAAGGCGGCGCCTTTGTTTCGTCACTGCTGGAAATAGTTTGCATCATCAGATTCTCATCAGATCTTCATTAAAATTTAAAAAAACTCCACTCCCGATCAGAGTTGCAGCAGCCTCGTTCTCAGGAGTGGATAAACCCACTGAGAAACTATTTCAAACAAGCTGGCGTGATCTTCTTCTCTGCCGCATATTTGGCCGAAGATTCTTCTAATAATGCGCGGGTCAGCGCCTTATCACCAGTCATCCAGTTTGGTGTAATGGCTTTCCATTTATCACCTGTCCATTGCTGCACTTTGACTGCGCCCGAGCCTTCATGGTCTTCACAAGAAGTTTTGATCGGCGGGAACATACCAAGAGCGCCTAAGGTTTTTTGCTTGGCTTCATTCACGTCGAGATTTTCAAAACCCCAGCGTATCTGTTCACCCGTCATGACTTTGCCTTTGCCGTATTTTTCTTGTGCCCGCATGATCGCTTCAGTCCAAAGAATGGCGGCGGTCACACCGCGCATGTGATACACAGAACCAACCCGGGTCTTGTCGCTGAGATTGCCTTTGCCTACTGCATATACCTTCTTGCGGATTTCATCGAGTACCGGATAATTACCTGGTGTATTGAAAGTCATCGTGGTGTAGCCTTTAGCCGCATCACCAGCGGGAATAGCATCTTCTTCAGAGCCGGCCCACCAGACACCGAGCATCTTGTCGCGCGAGAAGCCATTGCGTTGCGCGGTCTTGATCGCCACCGCATTCATCACACCCCAACCCCACAGAATCACGTAATCAGGATTGGCCTGGCGGATTTGCAACCATTGCGATTGCTGTTCATTGCCAGGATGGGCGACCGGGATTTTGATCAGCTCAAAGCCATATTGCTTGGCTTGCGCTTCCAGTACCGGCAAAGGCTCTTTACCAAAGGCGGAATCGTGATACAGGTGGACGATTTTTTTGCCTTTGAGCTTATCCATGCCACCGGATTTTTCACCGAGGTATTTGGTCATGGCGGCGGCCTGATTCCAGTAGCTGGTGATCAAAGGGAAGATGTAAGGGAAGACTTTGCCGTTGGCAGCATCCGAGCGGCCATAACCGAGGGTAGTCATCGGGATTTTGTCTTCGGCGACGCGATCCAGAATGCCATAGGCGATACCGGTAGACAGCGGCTCGATCAATGAAGCGCCGCCATTATTTTTCTTCAGGCGTTCATAACATTCAACGCCACGTGATGCGTTGTATTCGGTCTCGCATTCTTCCCAGGAAATTTTGACGCCATTGAGGCCGCCGCGTGCATTGATGAGGTTGAAATAATCAATCGCACCGCCATAAAAACCAGAACCGCCAGCTGCATACGGGCCTACGCGGTAAGAAAGAATAGGAATGTATTGTTCCTCGGCCTGTGCTACACCTATGCCGCTCAATAATGCTGAGCTGAGTAGTAGGGATGTTATCAGTTTCATGCTGTCTCCTAGTGGGTTATACGTTAGGTAAAACATCAAGTTTGTTGGCGTATTTTCATGCCACAAGCTTTTTATTATGAACTTCTTTTACAACAAAAAAAACTAATGCGGGAAAGGCCATAGCCGCAATTTTTCTTTAGTGATTTGCCACAAACGTGCCAGGCCATGCGGTTCAACAATAAGGAAGAAAATGATCAGCGCACCGAACACCATCAACTCCAGATTCGAGGCGATGTTGGTGGGCAAAGACAGGGCATGTGCCAGCATATTCAAGGCTATCGGCAGCAAGATGATGAAGGCGGAGCCGAGGAACGAGCCGAGGATAGAGCCTACGCCGCCGATAATAATCATGAACAAGATGCGGAAAGACAAATCCAGGTTGTAGGCTTCAGGCTCGACCGTGCCGAGGTAGGCATACGCATACAAGGCACCGGCCACACCGCAATAGAAGGAGGACACCGCAAAGGCCAGCAATTTGGTACGCATCAGCCGGAAGCCGATAACTTCGGCCGCCACATCCATATCGCGCACCGCCATCCACGAACGTCCGACGTTAGAGCGCACCATATTCTTGGCCAGCAGGGCCATGACGCAAACGATGCTTAAGGTCAGTAGATATTTTTTAACCGGGGTATTGAAGCTGTAACCAAATATCAGCATTTCCTGCGCGGTGATTACACCGGAAGAGCTGTAGTTGGTAAACCACTGCACTTTGGTCAAGCACCACACCACAAAAAATTGCGTCGCCAGTGTCGCTGCAGCCAGATAGAAACCTCGGATGCGTAGTGAAGGCAGGCCAAAGGCAATCCCGACCATCGCCGCAGAGAGGCCGCCGAGGGCGAAACCGAGCAGCAAGGGAATGCCGGGAATGCGCAGGATAAAGTTATACGAAGCAAAGGCACCGACTGCCATGAAGGCAGCCGAACCCAGGGAAAGTTGCCCTGCATAGCCGGTCAGAATATTCAGGCCTAAAGCCGCCAGAGAAAAAATCAGGAAGGGTATCAGGATCGCTGAAAATGCATATGGCGTGGCCATAAATGGCACGACCAGAAAGGCAGCGAGCAAGACCAACGCAATCGCGATGCGATCCTGGCGTATCGGGAAAATCTGGTTATCAGCCTGGTAGCTGTTTTTAAACTGGCCTGCTTCACGGTAAAACATGGTTTGCCTCTAAGTTATTTCTAAGTGATACGTTTTTTCAAATCGCGGCCTTTTAGCTCGCTAGTTGGATACGCCAAAAACCGCTGAGCATTCCCTCCACCTTTAAGGGGGAGGGTTAGGGAGGGGGTAAAATCGTCGATCAAAGAAAACGAAAATTTTGACCGTTCGACCCCCATCCCAACCTTCCCCCTGCCTGGGGGAAGGAGCTTTCACAGCAGCTTTAGCAGCAGTTAAGCAACATCATCAAATTCGCCGAATAATTTTCTCGCCAAACAATCCTTCAGGCCGCACCAGCAAAAACAATAAAGCAAGCACATACGGGAACCAGCCTTCAATACCGCCACCGACCAGCGGGCCGATATATACTTCGGCGAGTTTTTCCGACGCGCCGATAATCAGGCCACCAACAATCGCACCCGGCACAGAGGTAAAACCACCCAAGATCAATACTGGCAAAGCTTTCAAAGCGACAAAGGTCAGCGCAAATTGCACGCCGTTTCTGGCGCCCCACAACAGGCCTGCCACCAAGGCGACAAAGCCGGCAACGGCCCAGACGATGCCCCAGATTTGTTGCAAAGGAATGCCAACGGCGAGCGCGGCCTGATGGTCATCGGCAACTGCACGCAAGGCACGGCCGATCTTGGTTTTGGAAAATAGCAGGGCTAAACCAGTTACCAGGATCGCGCAAATCATGGCGGCGATCACGTCGAATTGCGAGACGATAATGTTGTATTTTTCCAGCAACCATTCGATCGGTACATCTTCGATAGGCAGCGTGAGTTTGTGCGGTTGCGAACCCCATAAGAGTTGTGCCAGGCCTTCGATGAAAAATGTCAGACCGATGGTCGCCATGAACAAAGTGATTTCTGGCTGGTTCACCAAAGGGCGCAAGACCACGCGTTCGATTGCCAGACCAAGAGCCACCATCACCAACATCGTGATCGGAATCGCCAGCCACAAAGACAGGCCGAATTCTTCGGTCAAGCCAACACAGGTAAGCGCGGCAAAAAATACCATCGCACCCTGGGCAAAATTAAACACGCCAGAAGCTTTGTAAATCAGTACGAAGCCCAGGGCGACCAATGCATACATCACACCGGAAAGCAGGCCGCCGATCAGGACTTCGAAGAAAAAATTGATATTCATTTTTGTTTAAAAACCTTTTTTAATCAAGCATTTTGCTACACGCGTACTGTTGATTGAGTCCCCTCTCCCGCTAGCGGGAGAGGGTTAGGGTGAGGGTGTTTGCAATGACTTAGTTGCCCAAAAATCAAAGCCTAATCTCAATGACTTGTCATATTAATTTGCAGACACGTTCACTGCGACCCTCATCCCCAGCCCTTCTCCCGCTCGCGGGAGAAGGGAGGTAAAACCTAATGCGCTACACCTAGATAAGCATTAATCACTTCCTGATTTGCCAGCACTTCAGCCGGCGTGCCATCACCGATCTTTTTGCCGTAATCAAGCACCACCACGCGGTCAGAAATATCCATTACCACACCCATGTCATGTTCGATCAACACTATCGTCGTACCAAGCTGGTCATTGACGTCGAGGATGAAGCGGCTCATGTCCTGCTTCTCTTCCACGTTCATGCCGGCCATCGGCTCGTCGAGCAAAAGTATTTCTGGTTCTGCCGCCAAGGCACGCCCGAGTTCCACGCGTTTTTGCAGACCATATGAAAGCCGACCTACCGGGATTTTCCGGATGTGCTGGATCTCCAGGAAATCGATGATCTCCTCGACTTTTTCGCGGTGTGCGATTTCCTCTTTTTGTGCCGGCCCCCAGTACAGGGCTTGCAACAGGAAATTGCATTTCATCTTCAGGTTGCGCCCGGTCATGATGTTATCGAGTACGCTCATGCCTTTGAACAAGGCGATGTTCTGGAAAGTGCGCGCAATCCCGCTTTTGGCCGCGGCGTAGGTGTTCATATCTTTGCGGTGTACGCCGCGATAAATAATTTCACCCTGTTGCGGACGGTACACGCCATTGATGACATTCAGCATCGAGCTTTTGCCGGCACCGTTAGGGCCGATGATGGCGCGGATCTCGTGTTCCTTGACGTTGAACGAGATATTGGTGAGGGCTTTGACACCGCCAAACGACAGCGAGATGTCTTGCAGATCCAAAATAACTTCGCCGATTTTTCTGTTATGCGTCGTTGTCATCGTCATGCCGCCTTCGCTACTGCTGCATAAGTCTTGACGTCGACGATGCGCAAGTCTGCCGACACCATGCCTTTCCGTCCATCTTCAAACTTGACCTGGGTCTCAATGTATTGTGAAGCTTTGCCAGCATACAGCGCGTCGATCAAGACCCGATATTTATCTTCAACAAAACGGCGTCGCACTTTGCGGGTACGGGTCAGCTCGTCATCATCCGGGTCAAGTTCTTTGTGCAGAATCAGGAAGCGGTGGATTTGCGTACCGGACATGAGCTCTTCCGTGGCCAGATCCGCATTCACTTTTTGTATACATTCTTCGATCAAATCGTAACTTTCTTTTTTTGCTGCCAGATCGGTGTAACCGGAGTAGGCAATGCCGCGTCTTTCGGCCCAATTCCCTACCGCTTCCAGATCAATATTGATGAAGGCGCAGACCATGTTTCTTTCATGGCCAAATGCCACCGCCTCTTTGATGAAGGGGAAGAACTTGAGTTTATTTTCGATATAGTTGGGCGCGAACATATCGCCTCTGGTCATCTTGCCGACATCGGCCGCGCGGTCGATGATTTTTAAATGGCCTTCATGGTCGAAGATACCGGCGTCACCAGTATGGAAATACCCATCGGCATCCATGACCTCAGCCGTGGCGTCAGGCCGCTTGTAATATTCCTTGAGCATGGCGGATGATTTCACCAAGACTTCTCCATTCTCGGCCAGCTTAATTTCCACTCCCGGAGCCGCCATACCAACGCTATCAAACTTGATATTTCCGTCCGGTTGCAGGCAGACATAGGCGCAAGTTTCTGTCGCACCGTATAGCTGTTTCAGGTTGATGCCGATAGAGCGATAAAAACGAAACAGGTCCGGCCCGATTGCAGCACCGGCAGTGTAGGCGACCCGCACGCGGCTCAGCCCAAGTACGTTTTTAAGCGGGCCAAAAACCAGAATATTGCCCATCGCGTAGCTAAACTTGTCCAACATGGCAACCGGTTTGCCATCGAGAATATCGGCTCCAACGCGGCGTGCCACTTCCATATAGTGATGAAACAAGCGGCGCTTGAATTTGCTGGCATCTTCCATGCGTATCATCACCGTGGTCAGCATGTTTTCAAACACGCGCGGTGGCGCAAAGTAATAAGTCGGGCCTATTTCGCGTAGGTCGGTTAACACGGTTTCGCCAGATTCCGGGCAATTCACGGTGAAGCCGGTCACCATCGCCTGTGCGTAGGAGAAAAGGTGGTCGCCAACCCAGGCCATAGGCAGATACGACAAAATTTCTTCGTCGGCAGTTAACTGATCAAAACTGACGCCACCGATCGCGGCGCTCATGAAAGAATGATGGGTCTGGCAGACGCCTTTGGGTTTGCCAGTAGTGCCTGAGGTGTACAGCATGACCGCGACATCGTCGGCTTGCCCAAGATTGACTTGCTGCATAAAGAAATCGGGATGGGCCAGATCAAAGGCGCGCCCGAGTTCCTGCAATTTTTCGTAAGAAGTCAGTTCAGGCTGGGCATAGTGGCGCATGCCTTTGTCGTCGTCGTAGCTGATATGCGACAGCGCCGGGTAGCTCAGTTTGATGTCGAGTAATTTGTCGACTTGCTCCTGGTCTTCCACAACCGCAAAACTGATTTCTGCATTTTGCAGTGCGAAAATCATATCCGCTGCCGGCGCATCTTGATATAAGGGAACCGCCACACCGCCCAGACATTGCGCCGCTGCCATAGCCCAATACAGGCGAGGGCGATTGTCACCGATGATGGCGAGATTCATGCCGCGCTTAAATCCTTGCGCCGCCAAACCGCAGGCCAGTGCGCGCACTTCCTGGCTGACCTGCAGCCAGCCCCAAGTCTGCCAGATACCCAAATGTTTTTCGCGAAAAGCCGGATGCTCAGGGCGTCTTTTTGCATGTTGCAGCAACAGCTGGGGAAATGTATTGCTTGTCAAACTTGCTGCGTTTGTTATTGCCATAGTCTCCACCAAATATTTCTTATTTTTATGAGTTTCCTCATGGGTGCTTACAATACACTTACAGTGTGCTTAAACCGAGATTTTCCATTAGGCGCACCAAAGGTGCTATTTGAGCGCTGACGGCGCATTTTCGGTCATTTTTGTCGTTCTTCGTTGCTCATGGCTCGCCATGAGCGCCTCATTCACGTCAAAACTGTCTCGAAAAGTGCATCCGTCATCATCTCAAATCCCAACGGAAATTCTCGGTTAAACCCCGCATAAGCGAACTGAGCTCTGTGGCATCGCATACCTATCTCATCAAGAGCATAGTCGTTACAATGTCCAGCTAAGTATTTTATTTTTTTGCTTGGCTTGAGTTTAGGCAGTTCAGATTTCTTATGCTGTCATCTTGCAGACAATTCAGCTTTATTAAACATTTATCGGTGCTGCGCTGCACAATATGATTCCCCCTAAAAACACTCCGCAAGACCGCTTTAGCAAAACCATGTGGGCCAGCATGCTTGCGCCTGAGCATATGCAAAGGGTGGAGAAAGAAGTGCTGGAACGCTTCGTTCCCGCCGGCGGCTACGTCTGTCGTAAAGGCGATACGGTCGATCATTGGATGGGCGTGATCGAAGGTTTTCTGAAAATGAGCAGTGTTTCGCCTGAAGGCAAAACCGTGACCTTTAGTTGCATGTTGTCGGGCGGTTGGTTCGGCGAAGGTTCGTTGTTGAAGACAGAGATACGCAAATACGATGTGGTGGCTTTGCGTGATACCCGCGTGGCTTTTATGCCGCGCAGCACGTTTAACTGGCTGCTGGACAATAGCATTCCGTTTAACCGTTTTTTGCTGCAGCAACTTAACGAGCGACTGGGATTGTTCATTTCCTTGGTTGAATACGACCGCATGCTGGAGCCGGATACGCGGGTGGCCCGTTGTCTGGCCGCCATGTTCAATCCTTATTTGAATCCGGGCAGCAGCATGCAATTGCAGATCTCTCAGGAAGAGATCGGCTATATCTCCAGCGTCTCGCGGCAGCGCGCGAATCAAGCTTTGCAACTGTTGGAAAAGAAGAAACTCTTGACGGTCGATTATGGCGGAATCACGATACTTGATCTGGCTGGCTTGCGCAGTTTTCCTGAGCCGCTTTCAGATAAGGATTTATGATGAGTAGTTCGAATCTAAGCTTGAATCTAAGCTTGAATCTAAGCTTAAAACTCAGCTTAAATATCATCGGTGCAGGCAAAGTTGGCCGGGTCTTCGGGCGGCTATTTGCCCAACATCAGGTTTTTAAAATTAGCCAAGTCGCTAGTCGATCCGCATTGACGGTTGAGCAGGCCGCGGCATTTATCGGCGCCGGTGTAACGGTAACAGACTTCGCTGAGCTGACCCCAGCCGATGTCACCATGTTGACGGTGCCGGATGACCAGATCGCCATCGTTTGTAAAGAGTTGGCAGCGCTGAGTAAGTTCAAATCCGGCAGCATAGTTTTTCACTGTAGTGGAGCCAAGGCATCGACAGAATTGATACCCGCCAGTGCAGTTGGCGCTGCTGTAGCGAGCCTGCATCCGGTCTGCAGCTTTGCTGATCCGGCACAGTTAGCGGCACATTTCGCAGGTAGCATATGCAGCCTGGAAGGCGACGAAGCTGCCGTGCAAGTATTGACGCAGGCGCTGTTGGCGATACAGGCCAAAGTGGTGCAGATTAATGCGGCAAATAAATTGCTATATCACGCCGGTTCTGTGTTTGCCAGCAATTATCTGGTAACTTTAATGGACGTCGCATTGCGGGCTTACCAGGCTGCCGGCATTCCCTTTGACGTGGCAAAGGCGATGGCCGAAGCATTGGCCAGACAGAGTTTAGACAATGTCAGTAAACTCGGTACGGTGGAGGCGTTGACTGGGCCAATTGCACGCGGCGATATGGCGACGGTAGCAAAACAAGCTGAAGTGGTGCGTAATTGGGATGCAAACGCTGGAGATTTATATGCCGCGTTTACTGCTCCGACACTGAGTTTGGCGGCGCGTAAAAACAAAAATTATTCCGAGAAATAAACGCTATTCCGGCCATTCTCTTTAGCCTGATACAAGGCAATGTCGGCACGCTCAAAGGCGCTGTCCTCGGTCTCTTTATCCTTGCATTCGGCTACACCTATACTCACGGTAATCGACAGGCGATTGCGCGCCAGATCGGTGGTGCGGGAAAAGTCATTCGCAGCAATTGTGCTACGTAAATTTTCGGCAATCGCGGTGGCTTTTTCCAGCGTGCAGTTCTTGAGCATAATCAGAAACTCTTCGCCGCCCCAACGGCAGATCACATCGCTATCACGCAAGGAGCGTTTGGCAATCATGGCGATTTCCTTGAGTACATGATCGCCCACCAGATGGCCGTGCTTGTCATTTACTTTTTTGAAGAAATCGATATCGAGCAAGGCGACACACAAAGGCTGGCGCGAGCGCTCTCTATCGCGTAAAGTGTTTTCAAAGACGAAATCAAATGCCTGGCGATTCATGAGTGAGGTTAGTGTGTCGGTCGCGGCAGATTTTTCTATGCGGTTCTGATAGCGACGCACCGAAATCAATAAAATGATCAGGACGATCAGGGTTATACCTGCGCCGATAGCGGCGTTGACCAGCATGATGTCATGCAAGGGTTTGAGCTCACTGTCCAGCTCTTGTTCTACCAGTAAATGCCAATTCAGTTCAGGAATAAAACGCGCGTTGACCATGACGCTATCGGTGTCAGTTTTGTATTCGAGGTGCTGCGATTCGTTCTTCTTGTTGGCGAGGATTTTTGCAGCTATGGCGCTGATGCCGGCTGCATTGAGAATATTATTGTTGGAGCGTTTTGCTAAAGAAGAAGCCAGGACGATATTGCCTTTGGTATCGACAAAATAGATATTGCGGTGAAAGCGCGACTGATAGCTATCGATGAGTCGCTTCATGGTGTCGAGCGTTAAGCCTATGCCAGTGGCGCCGATAAATTTTCCGCTGTAATCGAGCACACGATAATTGATAAAAATCGTCACGTTGTCGTGATTTGCCAGATCCAGATCGACATTGGTTTCGTACGGCGTCTTTAAATTCTTGACTCTATAAAACCATTTATCTCGTGCTTCTGCCGGGCTGATCGTTTTGAGAGTGCCATCGGCGTGGTAATACTGCTGCGTCAGGTCGGATACCAAAAAGCTGGAAATCGCGTGGTTCTGTACCTTAATTTCTTTGAGATATTTAACGATGGATGCGCTGTCTTGTTCACCATCGATAATCCAGTCGCGCACGAAGGTGTCTTGCGCCATCTGCGAAGAGACAAAAATCGGGCGCAATATATCTCTTTGAATTTCAGAATAAATATTGTCGCCGGTGATCGGTAGTGTTTGTTCGGTGATGCCACGCTGTAGCGTTTCACGCGATACACCATAGCCGGTGAACAGTACCGCACAAAATCCCGTAATCAAGATTAGGGAAAGCCAGACCAGTAAGCCATATTGTCTAAAGAATTTTTGCATGCACTATGCACTCTGGGAGTTGACGGCGCGCCTCCGAGTGTTGCGGATCTCGAGGGCAATGGTAACCAGGCAACATCATACTATAAATGGTTTTGACATCCATTCAATTTTCCAGCGGATTCAAAGTTGAGAACGAAAAAACTGCCGACATTGCCGGCAGTTTCTTAATTGGATTACTTGCAGATATTATGGACGCGGTGTCAGTGAAACATGCAGTTTGATTCTGGAGCCGGGGTCGTACGGCATGATACTGGTATAAGTACGATTATTGTATTCATAGGTCACGGCATAGCCCGTGGTTCTGGTTTCCCAGTTGTCTATATTGCGACACTGACGCACTTGGCGACTGTCGTAACGGCCTTGTGAATTGTTGTTATTGCCATTGTTGTCATTGTCGACGCGGTCGCCAATGATGGCTCCAGTGATCGCCCCGACCGCGGCAGCGGCGATTTTGCCATTGCCACCGCCGACCTGGCTACCTATTAAGCCACCGGCAAGTCCACCGATGATGGCACCGCCGGCGCTACGCTCTGGTTCGCGTTGTGGCTGACGTTGCGAAGTTTCATATTCCGTTCTGCATTCCTGGCGTGGTACATTCACTTGCTCTAACTGTGGTGTCACGTTGATAACGCGGGCATAATCGTCAAAGTCTGCGGCAGTAGCTGGCGTTGTGCCAAGACTGAGCGATAACATTGCTGTTGTTGCAAAAATTGAGGAGAGTCTTGTCATTTGCATCTTCATTTTGGATCTCGTTTTCTGCTGTTAATAATGGTCTAAAGGGTTAACGCACGACAGAGTAAATAGGAATACTAAGAGTAGTACCGAGATATGTATTATTTTGTATCAACAAAGACTTGAAAGACATGCATTTCGGATACATATAAGAACGTATTTTGCTCACCTGGTTCAATAAAGGAAAAAATAATGCAATTGTCAATGCCATGGACCTCTTGGGTCACTTTAGCAGTACTTGTAATGTATATCTGGATTATTTTCAAAGTCGCAAATGCGCGGGGTAAGCATCAAATACATGCGCCTTTCGTCGATGGCCCGCCAGAATTTTTACGGGCTTTGCGTGTGCAAGCAAATACCGTCGAGCAGTTAGTATTTTTTATTCCGGCGCTCTGGTTATGCGCCTATTGGTGGAATGACAAAGTGGCGGCAGCCGGTGGTGTGGTTTGGCTGATAGGTAGAGTGATGTACGCTATCGGATATTATCGTGAGGCGGCCAAACGATCTACCGGTTTTATGGTTGCTACTTTAGCGGCATTCGCCTTGGTTTTTGGCACGGTTTATG
>JAZJYB010000254.1:31163-32229 GCA_040390685.1 Pseudomonadota bacterium
GGTTTTATGGTTGCTACTTTAGCGGCATTCGCCTTGGTTTTTGGCACGGTTTATGGCCTGTTGCGATAAAACTACTTCCGGAGCACCATGAAATCACCGTCTAAAATACCGATGCCGATGCCAATATTGGCGTCTTATTTACTTGCTGCCTTGGCTTTGCTGTTAGTCCTCAAGGCAGGTTTCTTGGTTGCCTTATTTTCCGGTTTGCTGGTGTATTCCTTGGTGCATGTGATGGTGCCAACTATACAAAAAAAATATACCAATAAACAGGCGCGCCTGATTGCGGTGATTTTTTTATCAGCCATCGTGATTGTTAGTGTCAGCCTTGGTATTTGGGGGGTGATTGTTTTCCTGCGTAGTGATGCGGGAAACTACTCGATGCTGTTGCAAAAGTTGGCCAATATTATCGAAGCTTCACATACTCAAATACCGGATTGGGCGCGCGTCTACTTTCCCGAAGATGTTGATGCCTTGGGAAAAATTTTGACGAATGGCTTACTTGAGCATGCGGTCGAGGCCAAGACCATAAGTCAGGAAGCGGGACATTTAATTTTTCATTTATTGCTGGGCATGATTATCGGTTGCATGTTGGCTGTGAAGGACAGTGCCAACCATAGGAATTTCCGTCCGTTTGCCGCAGCCTTATATCAACGGGTTTCAAATCTGGCACAAATGTTCCATAAAGTGGTTTTTGCCCAGGTCACCATTTCATTCATTAACACCGTGTTTACCAGTATTTATTTGCTGGCGGTGCTGCCCTTGCTTGGCGTGCATTTGCCGCTGACAAAAAGTATGATAGCGATTACTTTTCTTGCCGGCTTGATTCCGGTACTGGGGAATATTTTTTCAAATACGGTGATAGTGATAGTGAGTTTGTCGCATTCTCCTCATATCGCTGCGCTCTCATTAACGTATATGGTGGTCATCCATAAACTCGAATATTTCTTGAACGCGCGCATCATCGGAGCCCAAGTCAACGCTAAAGCCTGGGAGCTACTCACTGCAATTCTGGTGATGGAAACCTTGTTTGGTTTGCCTGGCGTAGTCGCTGCACCGGTGTTTTACG
>JAZJYB010000255.1:0-15403 GCA_040390685.1 Pseudomonadota bacterium
GTTGATGTTGATGTTGATGTTGATGTTGATGTTGATGTTGATGTTGATGTTGAAGGTGAAGTTGAAGTTGAAGTTGAAGTTGAAGGTGAAGTTGAAGTTGAAGTTGAAGTTGAAGGTGAAGTTGAAGGTGATGTTGAAGGTGAAGTTGAAGGTGAAGGTGAAGTTGTAGGTGAAGTTGTAGTTGAAGTTGTAGGTGAAGTTGAAGTTGAAGTTGCCGCTGCTTTTGACACAGAATTCCGCTGATGAGCTGCCGCTTGTGCAGAGCAGAAAATGGAAAAAGAAGTGTCCTTGTCTGAGCCGAAGGCGAGTTGTGGACACTTCCCATTTTTTGACCTGCACAAGCGGGCACCCGAAGGGCAGCGAATGCGGTCGCCTTCTTTTGCTTACATTTTCTTGGCGAAGCAAGAAAAGTAAGTGGCCGCCGGGCCACCCCCGGCCGGCAATCGAAAAACAGCGACAGAACTTCGCAAGATTTATGGATGAAGTTTTGAGCGATTGCGTTGTTCGACCACCCTCATCCCCAGCCCGTTTCGGCCCAAACGCCGCTAGCGGGAGAAGGGAGTCAGAAGTTTTTTGCAGTGAGAGTAATAAGACGAGTAAGACGTTAAGGTGAAGGTAATGCAGCTAAATCATTTTGGAGAAAATAATGGATGAATTGAACCCAGTCTCATTTAGGGATAGAAATTTAAACGTCATGATTATTGATGATGATGACTTTCAAATTGATTTTGTGCTTGATCAGCTGGCCGAACTTGGCATCGATCAAGTCGTGACTGCCAATAGCGGTACTGGTGCCCTGAGTACGTTTGACCTGGCCCAGCCCAAGCCAGATCTGCTGATCTGCGATATACAAATGCCTGACATCGACGGCTTTAGTATGATGAAGGAACTAGAAGAGCGCAATTACAGCGGTGGCGTGATCCTGATGTCTGGCGAGGGCGCGCGCGTGTTGTTATCGGCATCATTAGTTGCACGCCTGGCGCGGCAAGACTTTTTGGGTACGGTAGAAAAGCCGGTACAGAAAGACGAGCTCGCCAAAGCCATAGGGAAAATGATAGAGCGACGCTAAATCCTTGCGCTGCTTTTGCGCATACTATGAAATTGAAGATGGTTCGTTTGCACTGCCGGTCTAGTCCGATTGGCGTATAGGCGCAGCCATTTAGCTCCCCTAAACTTGATAGCAATCAATTCGAGGGAGTAAATCATGACCAGGATCAATCTTCAAGGGCTGCTCAGTAACCAGGCTTTGTTTAGAAATATTTCTCCGTTTGAACTCGAAGTCTTGCAGCGAGAAGTTGTAAAAGTTGAACTTGATAAAGGGCTAACCCTGTTCCAAAAGGGAGATAGTTCTGATGGCACGTACATCCTGGTGTATGGCCTGATCAAACTTGGCATCCCTTCATCGCACGGCAACGATAAGGTGCTCGAGCTGATACGGCCGAGCCAGAGTTTTGGCGAAGCGATGATGTTCCTCGATGAACCTTATCCCTTCTATGCCGAAGCAGTCGAGCCTTCGCTGCTTTTGCGCTTGCCGAAGAATGCCTTGCTGCGCCTGATCGAACAGTCGCCCCTGATCGCCAGGCAAATGATGGTTGGTTTGTCATATCGCTTACACGGTTTTATCCGCGATGTAGAGCGCCATTCCCTGCAAAACGCCACGCAACGCGTGATCGATTATTTGCTGCAAGTGTCTGAGCGCCAGGGCGCGCTGGAGATCCATCTAGAGCTGAAAAAAAACCTGGTGGCATCCTTATTGAATCTCTCGCCAGAGACCTTTTCGCGGGTACTGCACCAACTGGTAGAGGAAGATTTGATCCAGGTAAACGGCTCGCATATCCAGATCGAATGTCCGCAATTACTCAAGACATTTCAACATGGTGCCGCACTTAATTTCCGCCCGCACCCAGAAAGCTTGATAAAGAACAAGGCGAGCATGCAGCACTTTATATAGCATCTTAAGCTATGAAACCTGTCGCTCTAAAACCTATCGCTCTGGTCGCTCCTGCCGGTAGTCTGCTCGCCCTGAAAACGGCGGTAGACAAAGGAGCCGATGCCGTCTATCTCGGCTTACGTAACGCCACCAATGCACGCAATTTTGGCGGCCTCAATTTTTCTGAAGACGATATCCGCCTCGGTGTCGCATATGCGCACGCCAAGGGGCGCGAGGTCCTGTTCGCCATCAATACCTATCCGCAGGCCAGGGCAGTGCAAGAGTGGCGCGCGGCGATCGATACTGCGGTTGACTTGAAAGCGAACGCGGTGATTCTGGCCGACCCCGGCCTGATGGCATATGCGCGCGATAAGCACCCGGATCTGCGCTTGCATCTATCAGTGCAAGGCTCGGCCACCACGCTAGATGCGATAGAACTGATGCGCGAACAATTCGGCATTAAGCGCGCTGTGTTGCCACGCGTCTTGACCTTAGCCGAGATCGAAAAAATCATTAGGCAAACCACGGTAGAGATCGAGGTCTTTGGCTTCGGCAGCCTGTGCGTGATGGCAGAAGGGCGCTGTTTATTATCGAGTTATGTCACCGGTGATTCGCCGAATAATAAAGGCGTGTGCTCACCGGCCCATGCCATCAGCTGGGAAGAAAAAGACCAGACCCTGCACGCCAGACTCAGCGGCACGCTGATCGATATGTACGCCCCGGGCGAATCGGCCGGCTACCCGACGCTGTGCAAAGGCCGCTTTGAAGTCGAGGGCGAACTCGACTACGCACTGGAAGAGCCAACCAGCCTCAATGCCATAGGCCTGTTGCCAAAGCTGGTCAACATGGGCGTCAAGGCGATCAAGATAGAAGGGCGCCAACGCAGCCCGACCTATGTCGCGCAAGTGGTTGGCACCTTACGCGCAGCCTTGGATGCGGCGATCAAAGACCCGGAGCGATATTCACCGAAATCGGAATGGCAGCATGTCTTGGCGAAACACGCCGAGGGTTCGCAAGTGACGCAGGGCGCGTTTGAACGCCCTTGGAAGTAAATGAAATGATTCAACAAAAAATCTCCCTGGCGCCACTGGCCTATTTCTGGTCCAAAGAACAGACGCTGGCCTTTTATGTCGATGCGATGAACTGGCCGGTCGATATTGTTTATCTCGGTGAAGTTGTTTGTTCACGTCGGCATTTATTGAAATTTGAAGATTGGTTCGCCCTCGCCAAAGAATTGCGTGATGCCGGTAAAAGCGTAGTCATGTCGACCCAAACTTTAATCGACAACGAGCCAGACCGGCGCGCCATGCATCGATTAATCGAGCGTGCCACAGCAGAAGAATTTTCCGTTGAAGCGAATGATTTCAGTGCCGTGCGCGTGTTACATCAAGCCGGTGCAAAATTCATCGCAGGGCCGCACCTGAACGTGTACCACGCCGATACGCTTGCTTGGTTAGTAAGCCTCGGTGCCACCCGTTTCTTGCCACCGCTGGAAATGCCAGGTATCGATCTGGCGGCAATCCAGCAACAGAGACCAGCTGGAGTAGAAACCGAAGTGCAGGTATGGGGCCGCATGGCGCTGGCGTTTTCTGCGCGCTGCTTTACCGCGCGCCACCATCGCCTGCAGAAAGATCAATGCGAATTCAGATGTGACGCGCATCCAGATGGCTTGCCGCTGGCGACCCGTGATAACAAAATCTTCTTGAATTTAAACGGCATACAAACCCAAAGCGCCAGCTGCACAGACCTGGGAGCACAGCTGCCAGAATTGCGCAGCATGGGAGTAGAAATCCTGCGTCTGCAACCGCAATCACAGCACATGGCAGAAGTGGTCGGTGCGTTCGATATCGCGCGTAACTCAAACACAATTGCCAATGTGCCAAATGCTGCCTTGCCAGCCGCCGCCGAGCGCAGCAACGGCTATTGGTTCGGCGCACCGGGCATGCAATGGCAAGCGGCGTGAGGTAAAAGCCCCTTCTCCCGCTCGCGGGAGAAGGCTGGGATGAGGGTGATTCAAACTGGCGAAATGCTATTCAATGCTGATGACTAGTATTTGAAACGTACAAAGTAAGCTTAGGTTTCGCATATCCGACCACCCTCATCCCCAACCCTTCTCCCGCCTGCGGGAGAAGGGAGTTAGATTGCCGTGTCAGAACTACGAACCACGAATAAAATTTTTTAGGTGTACCAAATGAACCTCTCCGACTTCCGTTTCCCCACTTTCTTCAGCAAGATAGGCAAACATATCCCAGCCCCTTTGGCCAGCTTGCCTTTGCTCGCAATGTTAGAACTAGCGCGCCGCCGAGAATGGCTGCAAGCACCAGAAAATTTGTACGGCAAGAGCTTCCTGATCACCATCGAAGACCTCGGCCTACAGTTAAAATTTATCTGCGAGCAAGGCATCTTCAAGCCACAAATGTCAGCGCAGGCGAATGCCCATCCAGCCGATGTACGTTTATCTGCGTTGGCGGTGGATTTCTTTCAAATGGCATCCGGCATGGAAGATGCCGACACCTTGTTTTTTAAGCGCAGACTGAAAATTGAAGGCGATACTGAATTAGGCGTGGCGGTTAAATATTGGCTAGACGCCAGCGAGCGTCCGGCCTGGTTAAGTTCGCTGGCAAACAAGCTTGGCGACACCGCATGAAAGAGACATCGCTGCCACTGGTGTATGCCTGCTCTGGATGTTCCAGCGTAGCGCAGCTGGCGAATGCCTGCGCAGTGCGGCTTGATCGTGTAGGCTTGGCAGAAATGTCCTGCATCAGCGGGGTCGGTGGTGGTGTCACATCTTTAGTCAAATTGGCACAGTCTGGCCGAGCCATCTTGGCGCTAGATGGCTGTGCACTTGCTTGCGTTTCGGCTTGCTTGGCTAATGCCGGTGTCAGTGCTGATCGGCATCTGGTGCTGAATCGCGAAGGCGCTAAAAAGCGCTTTCATGCAGACGCCAGCGCTGAAGAGTCAGAGCAAGCCTGGCATGTAGTTCAGCAAGAATTGCGTGAGTTGGTATTGGCGAAGTCGTTAGAAACGTCGTTATAAAAATCAAGAGAAAGCATTAAATGAAACGCCTAGCCATCGCACCCCATCGCCTGTATTTTTTTCTCGGTGCGGTCGCTGTTTTATCTTTGTTTTTCTGGTGGTGGTTAAGCTTAAATACGCCTTACGCTGCGCATCAATCCATCACTGCAATTCCCCTGCACGGCATCCTCATGCCTCTGGGAATCTTCCCCTTATTCATCTTAGGCTTTACCTTCACTGCCGGCCCGCGCTGGCTGGCCGTGAATGCTTCAGACAAATATTTTTTACCGACCGGTATCGCGTATTTCAGCGGCATCGTTTTAATCATCTTCGGCAGCAATGGCGAAACTAATTTGGTGACGGCAGGCTTTGGCCTGATGTTGCTGGCGTGGCTGGGCGCGACTTGGCGTTGGGCTAGTCTGGTGCGCCAAAGTAGTATCGCCGACAAAAATCATCCGGGCGTATTACTCGCTGCCATGTGCGGCGGTGTGCTGGCACTGCTCGCTGCGCTAGTCTGGAGCGCAGGCTATTCGCCCGCATGGTTTCTAGCTCGCCAACTCGCCTTTTTTTGCTTCTTGCTGCCGGTATTTCTCACCGTGTGCCACCGCATGCTGCCATTTTTCAGCAGTACGGTATTAAAGCCATATATGGCGTGGAAACCGTATGGCTTGCTGTGGTTTTGGTTGGCCGGCTGCGCTGTCTTGGCCTTGGCTGGCGTACTGAATTGGCGCATGGTTGAGGCTGTAGTAGCGTCAAGCATGGCAGTGAGTTTCGCCTACACCTCATGGCGCTGGGGTTTGCGCGCCAGCTTTGTTAATCGCCTGCTCGCCATGTTGCATCTGTCGTTTGCCTGGCTCAGCATAGTGTTCGCTTTGCAGGCCGCCAGCGCCTTCGGTGTTGTGATCGGCTCGGCTTCCTTGCATGCACTAGGCTTGGGTTTTATGGCCACCATGCTGGTCGCCTTCGTCAGCCGAGTCAGCTTCGGCCACAGCGGCCGACCGCTGGTTGTCAGCAATGTCTTGTGGGTGCTGTATCTGGCATTACACTTGGCGGCCGCCATGCGCGTGCTAGCCAGCGTACTCTTCATGCAAGCACTGATTAGCTATTCCGCCACCGCCTGGCTGTTACTGCTTGGTACTTGGGTCATTATGATGCTGCCGATTTATCTGAAAGCCCGCGCGGATGGGCAAGCGGGTTAGAAGAATTTTGTAGGGTGCTTTTAATTAGGCCGACGACGCAAATCACAGGTGACGTGGCGCATCCATACGGTCATGCAGGATACGGACGATTGCAATACCGTAAGCTGTGATGCGAAAGTAAATCATGTGCCGCTCAATACTTTTGCGGCGATAACCTGGCCGAATGTGCTCACATGCTGGAGCCATCTGCGGTGACTGCGCCAACTCGGCAAAAGCCGTCGTCAAGATGTCGATATTGCGATTGGATTGTTCCAGGCCCCACTGCTTCCGGGTCTGAGTCCAGATCGTTTCAAGATCCCGTTCGGCGGCTGGGGTAAGGCGATATTCAGCCATGTGTGGCAAGCATCCGCTGCTTAAATGCCGCAGCATCAAAGGATCTTGGTTCGCCGCTAGCTTCACCTTCAATCAACGCAGCGCGAATGGCATCAATTTCAAAACTGCGTTCTTGTTCGCGCCGGATCAGGTCGCGGATATATTCACTGTCATTGGTGTAGTGGCCAGCTGCAATCTGGGCTTTAATCCAACCGTCTTGCTTGTCGGTTAATGTGATGGTCTTACGCACGGTTCCCATGATGTAGTCTCCTAAGTAAATGCAATAGTATGATAATTTCATCCTATTGGTGCATTATCGCGCAAAATTGACTGTGTTGCTAGTGTTGATAATAAAGCGCCACACTTGGCTTTACCTTAAGGGAATGGTGGGTTTCGTTGCGCTCTGCGCCAAGCTACCAGCCCGGACAGCAATCGCTATTTGCGGGTTACTGCCTTGCAGCTCACACCTGATTTTTGACAGGCTGTCTCAAAGTCGAAAATAATTTTCCTGGAAGTCGATAAACTTTACCATCTTATATTCTGGGCCTATTTTGCTGCGCAAAATGCCTAGATCTTTTGACTGGCGACATCAGGCCGCCAAGTTTCCGACTAATCAAACGAGGAATAGAATGATGTTACATAAATGGATCATGCTCACAGCCGCTGTCTTTTCCACTTCAGCTTTCGCCGCCACAAATTTCAATCCAAAGTTCGATCCCAGCCACCTCAAAGGCCCAGAAGCTGGCCGCTTCAATGAAGTCCTGGTGTTGGGAACACCGCATCTCAGGGGCTTGCCGGCAAGTTTCGAGCCGAGTTCTCTAGCGCCTTTGATCGCCCGTCTCGAGGCCTGGAAGCCACAGATCATCACCATCGAAGCGCTGTCAGGCGCGCAATGCGACTATATGCGGCGCTATAGTGTGCGGTATGCCGATTCAGTGAAGAGCTATTGTTGGGATACTACGCCGGCACGCACCGCAACCGGTCTCGATGTGCCGGCAGCGGTAGCGGAAGTTGAGCGGCTGCTGGCAGCATGGCCGGCTGCACCAACGGCCGCAGAACGACGCCATCTTGCGGCAATTTTTCTGGCGGCGGGCGAGCGTGCCTCGGCGCTAGTGCAGTGGCTGCGGCTTCCTCCCGCAGAACAGAAGGAGGGCGACGGATTGGACAAGACGCTGGTCAGCATCCTCCAGGAGCGCGCAACCAGACGTGACGAAAGCTACCTGATCGCAGCGCCGCTAGCAGCACGTCTCGGGCTTGAGCGCGTGTATGCGACCGATGACCATACAGCAGACTCAAGTTCTACCGATGAGGCCGATGACAAGGCCGCTGGCGAGATAATTCAAGGTCTCTGGAACAATCCCGCCACCGCCAAGCGTACAGTGGAGAGCAAGGCGCTTGAAGCGAACTTGGGGAGCGCTGAAGGTCTGCTTGCAATGTACCGGGCCTACAATAAATCTGAGCAAGCGCTGCTGGTCTACCAGAGTGATTTTGGCGCGGCGATGAAAGACCGCTCCGCTAAACAATATGGACGTAATTATGTCGGCTATTGGGAGACGCGCAACCTACGCATGGTCTCCAACATCCGCGATATCTTGGGCGCAACCCCCGGCAAGCGCACGCTAACAATCGTCGGCGCTTCGCATAAGGGATATTTTGAGGCGTACCTGAATATGATGCATGACGTGAGACTGGTCGATGCGGAGGTTATTCTTCGGTGATGGTGTGAGGAAGCTAAGGTTTTTTTCTAGAAGGAATTTAAGAGGTCGGGATTGTATTGTTTAGATGCGATTCCGGCCTCTTGCGTAGAAAACGGTAGGGTGCGCCATGCGCACCGCTGGTTGAAGATCAAATGCAGGTATTACTTTGAGTGTATAGGTCTGAATGGTGCGCATGGCGCGCCCTACGCTTGCTGGACTGTGTTGGCGGTTAATTAACCAGATGAATCACCGAAATTACCAAGAGTGGTACGCCTAAAAACAACAGCGGGTACAAGATGAAACCTGGCGTCTTCTGAGAGAGCGCATAGGCAACGTAGGCCTCCGTAGGCGAACAGCGACGAATAAACGCAACGGACGGCACTATCGCGAGTGGTGCGCAAAAGGCAAAACCCATACCTAGGCCCAACGGGCGCCAGTCATTGGAAGGAAAGCCTCCCCATATGTACATGGAAAATGTGATGCCAAAGCCGACAAAGAATGCGCCATTGGAGAGCAGGATCGCAAGTCGGTGCTGTAGAAGAAGAGTACTGGCAGGCTTGCCATTCCGCTCGGTCGGGAGCCACTTCGCCCACAGCGTGTAGAGCAATGATGCAACAAATGCACCTGCAAGCCCGCTCAAAATTGGATGAATTTCAGAAAATCCCATTATGTTTCCAGTGATAAAAATTTGAGAGGGGCGCAATGCATAGATGTGATCACGACCACTTATGTTGATTGTCGAGCTCGCATTTATTCTTGATTCGCTGGCCAGAGAGTGACAACCAAGAATCCACGATACTGCTTAAATGCTTCATGAATTGAAGTGATGTCTATGTGCGGCAATGCGTCTGGATCTTCCAGTCCGATCCAGTATCTGCTGTTGTCGCCCCACGGCTCATTTACTACCGCTGCCTTGCCGTGAAATTTGAACGTCACTCGATCTTCTTTGAACCAATTTCGGCGAACATCGCTTACACCCGGTACTGCGCGCAGAAGTTTTAAGAGCGGTCGAAAAATAAGCCAAGTGCTCGTAATCTCGAATCCACGAAGAGTGCCGTCTGGTCGTAAGATCGGATATGTTTTCATGACGGCTAAATAGAAGAAGTAATCGGCGTGACGCGGGCTTATCGCGCAACCTCAGCGTTGACTGGTGGCTTAACCATTTCCATGACTTCTTTTAAATCAGCCATCAATTGTCCAATGGAGTCATTCAAGCGCTTTTGACTCAATTCACTCATTACTCGCGAGAAGCCAATCATTGCTGCTTGATTAGCCGCGACGTCCTTCTTTCCAACCGGAGATTTGTAGTAAATAAGAATTTTATCTAACTCTGCCTCTGAGAGATTGTTTCCGTAAAAACGTGACCAAGTCTCGACGGCCTCCTTCGCAGAAAACATATTTGCACAACGTTCCATGTACCGAGTAAAAACCTGCTCTAGCTTCGGAATCTCCTGGCTATCCACAATGCCACTTTCAGAAAGCATTTTCTGGTAAAGGTTTTTACCAAGGTCACTTGCACTTGCTTTCGATTGATCAAGTTGTTGTTGGAACATTTGTTGCAAGCCCTGAGCCTCTATGATCTTTGAAATTTTTTCTTGTCGGGCTGACTCGCTCGCATTCACATGCGTCGAAAGAACTAGGGCAATTGCGAGAACTACATATTTCATAAATTTCTCCTGTGTAAACTGATTATGTTAATGGCTGTTGAATTTACGCGAAACGTAAATGGTTAGTTTTTTTCGTCCCCATAACGTCGATAATAACTGCGCCACACTTGCTGAAATGTTGGGCTTCGCTTCGCTCTGCGCCAACCTACCAGCCCGGGTTACGCTTGTGTCTTAACAAGATCTGCGGCCCAAGTTCGTGCACTTCGATCAGCCTCAGCCTCAGCATCACATCGACGAAGCCCGCCGAAAAATATTTCCCTTTTTCTTCCGACCGCGACATAGAAAACACCTAAAGCGGCGCATATGAGCTTAACCATGCCCCAACTTGGTGGACTCGAAGTCAAAAGACGTTTGGCGTAAGTATGGGCTTGCTGGTCTTGCCCTAGATAACCATAAGACATGGCGACTATCGCAAGCATATGAAAGTCGTTTGGACTAGTTAATAGTGCCTGTTCAGCGTCAGCAATCGCAGGCTGCCATTCACGCATTCGATACTTTAAATCAGCCGCAATTTTTAGCCTGGTGCGCGCATCAAAGTATGCAGAGCCTTCAACGAATGGCATTAATTCGCTATAGGCCATGACTCGGACAAATTTTGCGGTGAAGTTCATTTTCGGTTGCGGCCTAATTAGAAATATCCGTCACCAAGATGGGTGAAGCAGACGTGTGTGTTAAGACGATTTAAGAAAAAACTCTCAAAACTCTTTTGTAGCTTAGTTCGTATCGCCAATTTTTTGCATTCTACCGACGAAATTAACAGCATTGGGATTTTTCTCGACTGAAAAATAGAGAGCCATCAACAAAAAATATCCAATGCCCACAACCCATAACTCACCGCAAAACCATTTCCACCCGACGGTTCTTAGCACGTCCAGCCTCCGCCGCATTCGATGCGCGTGGTGCTAGCGGGCCAACCCCTCGGCTGATTAATCTGGCGTCTGCAATGCCGTAGCCTTTCAATGCATCGACCACCGCCTGTGCGCGTTTTGCTGCCAGCGCAATGTTGGCATCGAGTACGCCCTGGGTGTCGGTGTGCCCGACGATGTATACGGAGGCGGCGCTGCTCTTGAGGTATTTGGCCATCTGGTCTAGCTGTGTTTTGGATTCCGCTTTGATGGTGGCGTCGCCGGTATCAAAATACAGGCCGTAAAAACTCACTGCGCCATTCGCAGCCAGCTCTTTGCTGATGGCGTCTGCGTCGATGGTGACGATGTTTTGTTCCATCTCTTTTGGTTCCAGCACTTCAAGCAATACTGAGACCCGGTCGCTCAGTGTATCGGTCAGATCGCCCATGGTGCCGCCGGAATTCAGCGCCGCATAAATGCCCACGTAGGTGATGGATGCGCCCGCGCCTTTTTGCATTAAGGAGTAGCGGATGTCTTTTGCGCCATCGAAGACCGCTGAGACAAAGCGGTTGCGATTGACCTCATAGCCTTCGCCCTGGACTTGCGTGCTTTTGTCGTTCCAGTTGTATTTCAAACTCTTGAATGAGGGGCCGCAGCTAGCGTTATCGCATTGCCATACGGGTTTGAAACCTTTGCTGGCGAGGCTATCGCTGAAGTTACGAAACACTTCCAGCGATGAGCGCCCTTGGGGTGCCACGTACACAGTGCGGGTCAACCGGCCTTCGGCGCGCAGCAGTTTGGAAAATTTCTTCTTGCTGCTGTAGTCAGGCTCAAGCGCCGGGCCGGCGGCAAATGAAATTTCATCAAAGGCTTTTTGCGTCTGCAATAAAATTGCCGAGCCTTGATAACGCCCTGTCAATGGATGATCTTTGGCGTTGGGCGCATCGCTGTTGAGGATTTTTTCGTAGGCGGGATTGATAGCTGCGACTGCTGCCATACTGACCGAGAAAGTCAGGCACAGTGTTAAGAAGTGGTTGGATTTTTTCATGGTGCGCTGACCCCTTGGATAATGAGATGTTAAATGTATCACATGGTGTGGTCGGGTGCGCATGTGCACTGTCGGTTTCCCAAATGCTCATCATCGCCTAGTGAACTTGCTGAAACTACCCTCTCTCGCAGAAGACGCGCTAATGCGAATAGAGCGTGATGCAATACGTTACAAAAGTCCCCATCAAATTTACAATTGGATACGGCCCGAAAGCGTCAATTTAACAGTAGCTGGTCTAAAATGCGTGGGGATGTAGTTGCCATGTGCTGAATGTTTACGCATCTGGCGAAGCGCACTTAACTATCAATAATGAAAGTGGAAAATGAAATGAAATCTAGACTAGCGATCACTTTACTATTTTGTGTGATGTCGACGGCGATATTAAGCGCTTGCGGCGGCAGTACTGTTAATTCCGCATCCATCAGCGGGGTTGTCAGCGGGATCCCTAGCAGTACCACGCTAGTTCTGCAAAATAATGCTGTTGAGAGTATTAGCGTAGCAGCTAATGGCGCATTCACGTTTACAAATCGAATCGCAAGCGGATCTGCCTATAGCGTTACAGTGGGAATCAACCCGGTCGGTGCAAGCTGTTCGGTCAGCAATGCGTCTGGCACCGCAACTGAATCCAACGTGACTAACGTGGCGGTCACTTGCGTTCCGAATGTTACCGTGGGGGGATCAATTTCTGGTCTTGCTAGCGGCAATATCATGATTTTGCAAAATGGCACGGATTCCATTGCCAGCGCTGCCGATGGGTTTTTTGTATTTACCAAGAGTGTGCCAATTGGCGGAAATTATAATGTCGTGGTGGTGACGACACCGACAAACCAAAACTGCACGGTGGTCAACGGTGTTGGCACGATTGCAGCCGGAAGTGCCAATATCGAGAATGTGCAAATCACTTGTATTTAGGTCAAATTTCAAATTGCACAGGTGTGTATCATGTTTAATTTTTTGTTCCTCAAAAAGACCAGACGATTGGTCCAGGCCGGGCTATTTGCAGCGAGTCTGTTGACTGGATCTGCCTATGCGATAGATCTATGGGAATTCAGTGCGCAGGATGTTTTACCCATTTTGACCGAGTTTAAAACTGCCGCCAAGCTCAGCGCCAATCAGCAAACTTTGTGGCAGCAGATGGAAAGCAAAACGAAGACTATTTTTCGGAGTCGGGAGGATCGCCGTCATGAAATTCAGTCAAACATTAAAAATCGTTTAAAGGATAAGAGTCCTGAATTACGTGATCTTGCGATATCGATGAATCAAGAAGACAAATTATCCGCGCAGGAAAATCAAGAGTTACGGGAATATTGGATGACAATGTACGACGCGCTCAACGATGGGCAACGTGACATGCTGGCCGCACTAATTAGTGATCAGTTGGCGCGGGTTGCTGACAAGCCTAAAGAAATTCGCACCAATGGTGAAAAACCTAGTGGTGCCGGCCGCCATGGAAATAAGGGCGGAATGGGAAACCAGAATAGAGGTTCAGAACTGTAGGGTGCGCCATGCGCACCGTTGGTTGAAGAGCAAAAGTGGGTGGTGAGTTGAATGTATAGGTTTAAATGGTGCGCATGGCGCACCCTACGATGTGCACACCTTACTTAATGGCTAGTCCCAGCCGAGCGTGAAATTTTATTGAATACATTATATTTTCCGCTAGGTTTTTTCATCGGTATGCGCTTCACGACTTGCAAAGTTTTGGCATCGTAAATCACCAGTTCGCCATCGTTTTCCCAAATGCTCACCAGCGCGTATTTTCCGTCTCGGGTGAATTCGGTGTGGGCCGCGACTTTGCCCGGGCTAGGCCGTAGTTGCGCGATGACTTCTAGCTTTTGTTTGTCGATGATCTGGATCACGTCACGGTCTTTGGTGCCGTTAAATACATCGACCCAGGCGTAAGGCGTGTTTTCGTGGCTGCGCATGAAAAATCCCGGCCCTAGTGTCGGGATTTGTTTTTCGGTTTGCCAGTTCGTCATATCGATTACGGTGACCACGCCTTCTTTCAAGTTGGGCGTTGCCAGCACTGGCTTGCCTTGATAATCCCAGGTGATGCCTGAGCCCAGATGCGGCATGCCGGGCAGTGCGACGCTTGTGATTTTTTTGCCGGCATTTAAGTCAATGACCTGGCCGACTCCGCCGCGCGATGACCCGATCAGATGCGTGTAGCTGCCGTCGAAGAAAAAGTCGTCAACGTAGTCATCCAATTTTATCCTGCGTGGCTGGAAGGATGGCGTGCTTGCGTTGCTGGCCTTATCGTCGTAGCTGAACTCCCACACTTCAGGAATATCCTTAAGTGCGGCGATGAAGCTCTTGCGCGGTGCCGCGTCATACACAGCCGAGACGCGTGAGGTTTTTCCGCTATCGTCTTTGACGTCGATGATCTTGATCGGTGTCAGGTCTTTGGTGTCTAGCACCACCATCGAATGCGGCAGATAATTGGCGATCATCGCATAGCGGCCGTCGCTGGAAATCGCCAGGTTGCGCGTGTTGATGCCTACGCGAATTTCGGAAATTAAAGTCAGATTCCAGATGTCGTATTTGGCGACCCAACCATCGCGCGAGGCAAAATACACATAGCGTCCATCCGGCGAAAATTTTGGGCCGCCGTGCAAGGCATAACGTGTGGCGAAGCGTGTGATGGGTTCAAACTTATCGCCATCCAAAATCGTTGCGTGATGGTCACCGAGCTCGACCACGATAAACAGGTTCAGCGGGTCGGCCTTGAATACTGGCTTATCCGGCAGTTTGTTGGTTTGATGGACGATGCGCGAAGCTTGCATCTCTTTTAATCCCCACACAGGCGTTGTCGCCAGCGGCGTGTAGATTAAGTCAGTGAGTGCTTTGATTTCTGCTGCATTGAGCTTCTCGCCAAAGCCCAGCATCTGGGTGGCGATGCGCCCTTCGGCGATGGTCTTGATCGCGTCCGGTTTGCGCAGGCGTTCCAGATTACCCGGCAAGAGTGCGGGGCCATTCAGGCCGAGGCGGTCTGCACCGTGGCATGAGGCGCAGTGTGTCTGAAATAGCGCATTGGCGTCGATCTTGGCTTCCGCGATTGCGGGATTGGCGGCGACTTCCGCCGCGGCGGCAGGCAAGTTCAGCAATGCCAGAAAAGCTAATAAGAATTTATGTAAGGGACTATGCATCATGCTATTTTTACTCCGCGAATCGGGATGTAAGGCGATAAGGTCACGCGCTCGCGCTCGCCGCTCACGCCTATCTCTTCGTCGGAGAGATAACAGGCCGGATCTTCCTGCCAAGGGTCGTTGGTCAGTTGTAGTGCGCGTACCCGCGTATTGCCGCCGCAAACATCGAAATAACTGCATTCGCCACAACGTCCCTTGATCGTGCGCGGCACCGCTTTCAGACCCGCCATCAGCGGGTCGGAAACATCCGTCCAGATGTCAGAAAACTTGCGCTCGCGCACATTGCCGAGAGGGTAATGCCACCAAAAGGTGTCGGGATGCACCACGCCCAGGTTATCGATATTCGCGACATTCACACCGGAAGAATTGCCGCCCCATTGCGCCAGCTTGGCACGCAATGCTGCCTCGCGTTCCGGGAAGCGCGCGCGCACCCACTGCAACAGATACACGCCATCGGCATCGTTATTACCGGTGACGAATTCTTTTTCCAGACCGCGCTGCAGATAGTCCCAGCAGGTATCAAATAGCAGATCCATCGCGTCGCGCG
>JAZJYB010000255.1:15415-21031 GCA_040390685.1 Pseudomonadota bacterium
AGGAAGGCGTCGTGGCCGCGATTCTTGTTGCCGCGACCGGCGTAGTTTAAGTGTGATAAATAGAATTTGTCGATACCTTCATCTTCCACTAATTTGAGCAGGGCGGGCAGGTCGTGCGCATTGTCTTGCGTCAGCGTGAAGCGCACGCCAATTTTTATACCTGCATCGCGGCACAGGCGCACACCGTGCAAGGATGCGTCAAAGGCGCCTTGCTTGCGGCGGAATTCATCATGGGTTTCGCGCATGCCATCTAAGCTGATGCCGACGTAATCAAAACCGATGGCGGAAATTTGTTCGATATTGCTTTCATCGATCAGCGTGCCGTTAGTCGAGAGGCCGACATAAAAACCCATCTGTTTCGCACGCTTGGCGATATCGTAGATGTCGGGGCGCAACAGCGGCTCGCCGCCAGAAAGAATCAGCACCGGCACGCCGAAACTCTTCAGGTCATCCATGGTGGCGTTGACTTCCGCATTGCTGAGTTCTCCGGCGAAATCCTTGTCGGCCGAAATCGAATAGCAATGCTTGCAAGTGAGATTGCAACGTCGGATCAAATTCCAGATCACTACGGGGCCGGGTGGGTTGCGCTTTGGGCCTAGTGGCGTCGGTGCTGCGATTTCACGCATATATTGGCTGATACGAAACATGATTTTTTCCTCGACGTCCTAGATGAAAAATTTATTACTTAAATTCAAAACATTTTGTACACGAAATTCACGAAATAACAATTCCCTGTATATGTTCAACTAGCTATGAAAACTCCCTCTCCCGCTAGCGGGAGAGGGCGGGGGTGAGGGTGGTTGAGTAAGCCGTTTGTTCGATTAGGTGTTGGGTTAAAGCTTTGTCATAATCAAACGATTCGTCAATTTGAACCACCCTCATCCCAACCCTTCTCCCGCGAGCGGGAGAAGGGCTTCACGCAGCGGCTGCGTTGTACTTCTTGGCGTGACATCCTTTTTCAACCGCAAACCAGTTTTTTTCAAAATGCGGGTGCTATACAAAATCTCATGCGCGCGCACTTGCGCTCCCAATAGTTCGGCAATCTGCGCCACCTGTGCTTCTACCTCATCACGGGTCTTGCCGTGCACCATGGCAAACAGGTTGTACGGCCATTGCGGTAAATGGCGCGGGCGGCAGTAGCAATGGCTGACAAAGGGCAGGTTGCCGACGCGTTCACCCAGGCTGTCTATCATCTCGTCCGGCACATCCCAGACTGACATGCCATTGGCGCGATAACCGAGTGCATAATGATTCGGCACGACACCGATGCGGCGTATCACACCGCTCTCTTGCATCTGGCGCATGCGCTGCGTCAGCAAGTCCGGGCTGATCTGCAATTGTTCGGCCAGCTGATGATAAGGGCGTGCTACCAGCGGCAGTCCGCCTTGAGTCGCTACGATGATGGCGCGGTCGAGTTCGTTGTAATTGATGTCCATATCGTTCATGCGCGCAGTTTTAACTCAACAAAATATTCTTTGATCTTGGGAAAATTAAACACGGCGCATCCGGTCTCTTGTTCTATCGTCTTGATGACGTCAACTATCTGCTCCGGTGTTTCGGTACCGACTACAAACCACATATTCAATTCGTGTTCACGCTCATAGTTATGCGCCACTTCCGGCAGGGCATTGACCTTGGCGGCGATGGCGTCGTAGTGTTCCGCCGGCGCATGCAAGGCCGCCAAGGTGAATGCACCGCCGGCTTTTTCGATTTGAAATAATGGGCCGATGCGGGTCAATATCCCGCGCTCCAGCAAGCTAGCCAGGCGCGTGATGAGCTCATCTTCGCTGATGCTCAGCTCATTCGCGGCGAACAGATACGGGCGCTCACAGACCTGCAAGCCACCCTGCAAATGATTGATGATGGCGCGATCTAATTCATCCATGCATCACCTCTGGTGTTTGTTGGACATTCGATTTGACGTAATGTGCACCGCGTTGCTTGAAGCGACGCTGGCTAAACAAGGTGGTATGTGGATAGTCATCCAGGCCGCACGCCTCGGCCAATGCCAGGATGTGTGTTTCCACCTCGGCGCGGTCTTTGCCGTGGATCATGCAAAACAGGTTATACGGCCAGTGCGGCGCAAACCGTGGGCGGCGGTAGCACAACGTGACCCGACCTGATGCCGCGATGCGCCGTCCGACGTCGCTGACATCAGCATCGGGCACATCCCAGACCACCATCGCGTTGGCATTGAAGCCCAGCTCATGATGCCGCACGATGACGCCGAAACGCTTGATCAGTCCTTGCTTGCACCAACGGTTGATGGTGGCGAGCGCTTCACTTTCACTGACGCCAAGCTGGGCAAAAGGTTGGGGCGCCAGCGGCAAACCGTTTTGTAACGCCGCCAGCAAGATTTTTTCAGATTCGTTGAGTACGGTAAAGCTTTCGCCGCCCACATTAGCCACTGGCTGAAGCACTGGAATTTGTTCGCGATAATGCGATCCGCATGCGCTGAGGTCAAAGCCCAGGTCGATATGAAAATCTTCCAGCATCGGCAGTATCAAGACCGCACCGCAATCGCAGGCCAGCTCGATCTCATGCAAGGCAGCGTGCAAAGCTTGCGGCGTCGCGGCGGCGGCGACAAACCATAAATTGTAGTGATGCTCGCGTTCGTAATTGTGGTTGATCTCGGCGCGGGCGCTAATGTAGTTTGCCACTTCGGTCATACGCTCTGTTGGCACGGCGAGTGCCGCCAGCGCACTGGCACCAATGGCGTTCGGGCGGAACACCGCACCGACGCGGCTGATTGCGCCGCTCTGCTGCAAATGACGCAAGCTGGCGATGACTCTGCCTTCATCGCTTTGTAATTGCCTCGCGAGTTCTGCATACGGTCTTGCGATCAAGGGAAAATCACGCTGGAATGCATTCAGTAGACTAAATTCATACTCGCTAGATAGCCCGTTCTGATCGAATAAATGCAAAGGCGCGTTCATCTTAAAAACCTATGCGCGCGGCGCGGTTGGTGAAGAAGATGCCGCTCGGTGCCTGCGCCGGCAATTCCTTTAGCACGGCAAAGTTGCTGGTGTCATAAATCAGCACACGGTTATCGTCACGCGCCGAGATCCAGACTGATTCGCCGCGCGGAGTAAATTCCATGTGCAGCACCGCTTTACCCGGTTCCAGCTGCTTGATCACGCTACGCGATTCAACGTCGATGACCTGCACCTGAGCGTTATCCGGGAAGGCAAAATTCACCCAGACCTGGCGGCCATCCGGGCGTGCAATCACAAACACCGGTTGCCCAGCGACTTTAACGCGCGCGACTTCTTTCCAGGTCTCGGTATCCATCACCAATACTTCATGGTGACCGATCGCTGGTACGTAGGCAAAACGTCCCGCTACCGCCCAGCCGCGCAGGTGCGGCATTTTATATACGGGGAGTTTTTCGCTGCCTTTGCCATAGCCATCAAGGATGCGGCGCACGCCTTTTTCCGGATGCCAGAGATCGAGCAGAGCCATGCCATCTTCACCGAACAAACCGGCCATGTAAAAACGGCCGTCGGGCGTGATCAAACCGTCATATGGTTCGCGGCCGATGTTTTTAAATTTTTCTACTTTCGGATGCGTAATATCTGTGATATCGGCAGTCCAGATTTCACCCGCCTCAAACAGGCTCCAGACAAAGCGGTTACCCGGTGCATCGGCGAGCCCTACCACTTTGGAAAATTTCCCTTCACTGCCATAGGCAGCCGGAATATCCGCCACCAGCTCCAGCGTATCGGCCTTGAATATTTTGACTCCGCCCGGAACATAATTTTGTGCCGCGACAAAACGGCCATCTTGAGAGATCGCGCCACCGATGCTGTTTCCCGCTTGCATTACGCGTAAGGCAAGCACGCCTTGTAGCAGATCGACCTTGGAAAGACCGCCATCGCGTCCAAACACGTAGGCATAGCGCCCATCGCGCGAATATACCAGCGAGGCGTGCGAGAGGTCGCCGAGGCCAGGCACGCTAGCTATCGATGTCATCTGCGTGGTGTCGACAATCTGCACGCTGCCGCTGGCGCGCTCGATGATAACGCCGAGGTCACCGGTGCCGCGCAATATCGGTTGGTTGGCGTTTGAAACGGGCGTGGCGCAAGCACTCAGAAAACCTAAGCTGGCTAACAAAATGATGGTGCTGATTTTATTTTTCATTCGGAAATCCTTTTTGTAACTGCGCCACGATCCAACCCGCTTCCGCCTCATTCAGGAAGCGCTGCCAGGGCGGCATCGCAGTGCCAGGGCGGCCTTGCAGGATGGTCGCTTGCAGAGAATCGGCAGGTTTGTCCTTGAGCGTATCAGGCAACAATGCTGGCCCCAGACCACCTTTGAGCGTCATACCATGACACGAGCCGCAATCCTGACGCACCAGCGTAATTAATTCAGCACGGCGCTTAGGGCTTGGCGTTTCGACATTGGATGTTGGCACTATTGGTTGCGCTGCCATGGATAGATTTGGCAGTAGAAAATTGACTATGGCCAAATAGAAAATAGCCGTCATGCCGGACTTGATCCTGCATCCAGAATTGACACTCCAGAAGGTGAATCCTGGATACCGGATCAAGTCCGGTATGACGATTAGGTTTTTTTTGACACTCAGCATGCCGTCAGTTCAAAGAATTATTCAAAGTTTCTGCCGATAAGCTTTAGTGCAAAAGCTGAGCCAGCAGGAGCCACCAGATTAACCCGCGTTAAACCCTTAATCATTGATAAGCATCAACGATTTTCCAGCTATGCCTCTATAAAATCGATTTATCCAGAACAGCATGCAAAGAAACCCCTATGAGCCAGCTACCCACATCTTTATCCATAGAAAACATGTGCAAGGTGGGCAAGGTATATCTGGTCGGCGCTGGCCCCGGTGACCCCGATCTGTTGACCTTGCGTGCCGCGAAATTACTCGCCCTGGCCGATGCCGTGGTGTACGACCATCTGGTCAGTCGCGAGATCCTCGCTCTGGTGCGGGCGGACGCCGAACTGATCTACGTCGGCAAGCAAGAAAGCCTGCATACGCTGCCGCAAAATGGCATCAATGCCTTGCTGGTGCGCCTGGCAAAACAAGGCAAGCACGTGGTGCGCCTGAAAGGCGGCGATCCATTCATTTTTGGCCGTGGTGGTGAAGAGGCGGAAGTGCTGGTGGCCGAACAAGTGGGCTTTGAAGTGGTGCCCGGCATCACCAGCGCCAGCGGTGCCTCGGCTTACGCTGGGATACCGTTGACCCATAGAGACTACGCGCAATCATGCGTCATCACCACCGGCCATCTCAAGGACGGCAGCCTGAATCTGGCCTGGGAAAACCTGGTATTGCCGCGCCAGACCGTGGTGATTTACATGGGGCTAGGCGCCCTCGCAGAAATCAGCAGGCAATTAATCGCGCACGGGCAAACGCCTGAAATGCCGGTGGCCGTGATCGAGAATGGCACCACCAAACGGCAGCGGGTGGTGACTGGAAATTTAAGTAACATTACCCATTTGGTCAAGGCCAAGGACTTGCAATCGCCATGCCTGATCATCATCGGCGAGGTGGTTGCATTGCGGGAGAAATTGCAGTGGTTCGCATGCGCGGACAAAGTAGGTCGGAAAAGCGCAGCGCCTTCCGACGCAAACGGTGACGCCACCACTAGCGATGTT
>JAZJYB010000255.1:21041-23710 GCA_040390685.1 Pseudomonadota bacterium
CGCGTTGCTTTTCCGACCTACTGACGTTCCCCTGTAAGCAAATCCGACACATCACCAGCCCAATTTTCCGAATAAATTCCCGACGCCACAAAACGGTGAAATGAGGAATATGGCCACGCCTTGACTTGCTGCACCAGGCCATGTTTGAGCGGATTGATATGCACATAATCGACATGCGCCGCATAGTCTTGTTCGTCGCGGATCGTATGTTCCCAAAACCGTCGTTGCCAGATACCGCGTTCAACTTTGCGTTCGCGCACTTTGGATAGCGGTTCAGTGTTCGGCAACGATTTCGCAAACGCAATCTTGATGGCTTTCCAGCGCGCGGAGTAATCGGTGTCGCCCAGCGGCAAAGTCCAGATGCAATGCATATGCTCCGGCAATATCACCCATGCATCAATATGAAATGGGCGATGCGCACGCACCTGCCGTACCGCTTGACGAAATGCGTCAATATGCTCAATCAATAAATTGCTATGCCGGTCAAGGAGATTAACGGTGAAAAAATATGTCCCTCCTGGGATGCGATTGCGCCGGTAATCGGACATGGATTTTGTTTTTTATGAAGTGGAATTTATATTTTATCAATTAGTGCAGTTTGTAGGGAAAATTAGTAGGTCGGAAAAGCAACGCGCCTTCCGACACAACGGTCGATAACACCATTGCCGATGCCACAATCGCTGATGTCGGAAGGCGTTGCACTTTTCCGACCTACGTAAAGCAAAAAAAACGCCAACTTTGACAGAGCCCACCAAGGTCGGTAATACTGCGCGTCTTGATCAAATTTAGGCGGATAGCGTGGAATTATTAAAGTTGGATTGTCTGGGGCATCCCTTGGTGTTGGAAGGCTCGATGGCAGGTTGGCAACAGGTGTTTCTCGGCGGTGGCCTGGTCTCGCAATTGGTGGCTACTCCAGATGCCGAACAACAACGCACCCATGAGTTTGAAATCAATGCCACATCGGTTGACGATGCGACCCCGCATGTCCTGCGTTGCCGCCTTCAAAGCACGACGCAATGGCAGCCATTTTCTTTCGAGTTCCAATTCTTTATCGATGATAAATTAATCGTCGAAGGCAAGCGCAACACCAAGGATATAGAACAACAAGTGCCTGAGCACGTCGCGCCAAAAGGCAAGGGTTTTAGTTTGCTCGGTCTCGGCGCAATCGGCTTGAAGTTAATCAAGAGCGCCAAATTGATCAAGGTCGCTTTGGCAGGTGCAACTCTGGCCGCCTACACCTGGTTATTTTCATTCCAGTTCGCCTTCGCCTTGATCGTTTGCCTGGTGATACACGAATATGGCCATATACGCGCCATGCAACATTTTGGCATGAAGACCAAAGGGATATATTTGATACCATTTCTTGGCGGCGCCGCACTCACCGACGATAAAATCAACACGCGCTGGCAAGACGTGGTGATCTCGATGATGGGCCCATGTTTTGGCTTGTTCATGTCACTGGCCTGCCTGCTGGCTTATGCGATCGGTGATGTGCCTTTCTTCGCTGGCCTGGCGGTGTTTAATGCTTTTCTGAATTTGCTGAATCTGTTGCCGATACTGCCGCTCGATGGCGGTCACGTCTTGAAGAGCGTGAGCTTTTCGATGAATAACAAGCTAGGGGTGTTTATTTGTGCGGGCGCCGCCGCGCTCGGCATTTTCGTCAGCTTTCTTCTGGGCTTGAGTCTGTTTGTGTTCCTGATGTTGATCGGCTGTATGGAAATCTTTATGGAATGGCGCACCCGTCACAATAGCCACTTGCTGCCATTAGATCGCTATGGGCAGATATTTTCTGGAGTATGGTATGTGTTGCTGGTCGCCAGCTTGATCGGCATCATCTGGTATTTTGGCAGCAGTGGCGATGAAGTCATGCGCCTGCCTTTGAAGGTCTTGCAAAGTTAAACATCGTCATGATGAGAGGAATACGCATGAAACTTAGAATTTCTGCCTGCATAATTGCCTTGCTTGCTGTATTCGTTTCGCCTGCATGGTCGCAGACTATTTACTTGGTGCGTCATGCGGAAAAAGTCGATGAGTCGCGCGACCCCGCTTTGAGTCTGCCAGGGCAACGGCGTGCGGTAGATCTGGCTTTGCATTTGCGCGATGCCGGGATTAAAAAAATCTATGTCAGCGAATTTCAACGCACACAAAAAGCCGCGGAAGTTTTGGCGACACAGATTAAAGTGACCGCACAAATCCTTCCTGCGAAAGAGGTAGAAAAACTGGTGGCGATTTTAAAATCTGAAACCGAGAATGTTTTGGTGGTAGCGCATTCAAACACCTTGCCGGATATCCTGATAGCGCTTGGCGTGGTCAATGTCACGCCGGTAGCCGACAATGAATACGATAGGCTGGTCTTGCTGCAATTAAGAAAAGATGAGGCACCGAGTATGCAGGTTTTGCGGTATTAAATGGTGCGGCAAATTAACTCCCTCTCCCGCTCGCGGGAGAGGGCGGGGGTGAGGGTGGCTAAAAAACAAAAGCGCTTATTTATCTGCGGCATTAAAGGATTTTTTTTGATCGCATACGTAGCTCGATCACCCTCATCCCCAACCCTTCTCCCGCTAGCGGGAAAAGGGAGCTCGAAGTGGTCATCGCTATTTTTGCGTAGTGACTAACACCTTCACGGCAATGCCAAACAAAAAAAGCGCCCGGACCAGCAGATCCGTGCG
>JAZJYB010000255.1:23720-27637 GCA_040390685.1 Pseudomonadota bacterium
CGCATAGCGTCATAAATGGCGTGCTTCGCACAGCAATGGTTCCTGGATTCCCCCTTGCAGGGCGCAAATGCGCAAGTACGCGCATTCCGTTGTGTGGGCGAGCAACATGTTGCTCGAGTTTCCCACTTCACCCTTCGTGGGAATGACGAATATTAAATTTAGGATTTTTCTCGGCAAACATAAAAAAAGCGCCCGGACCAGCAGATCCGTGCGCTTTTCATGAGACTTAACGACCGCTTAATTTCTAATTGGTCGCCATTACCCATTCAGCCATTACCTTGATATCGGCATCGCTGACTTTAGGGCCATTGGCTGGCATCGGGATAGGTCCCCAGACGCCGGAGCCACCGTCCTTAATTTTCTTCGACAGTAACGCCACTGCATCGGCATTGCCCTTGTACTTTTTTGCCACATCTTTGTAGGCGGGGCCGACGATTTTCTTGTCGATGCCATGACAAGCCATGCAGTTATTTTTCTGCGCCAGTTCAG
Organism: Pseudomonadota bacterium; assembly: GCA_040390685.1. Lineage (GTDB taxonomy): Bacteria > Pseudomonadota > Gammaproteobacteria > Burkholderiales > Burkholderiaceae_D > Undibacterium. The sequence goes on from JAZJYB010000255.1 coordinate 24,210, forward strand.
CGCCAGTCGCGGCGTATGAAGTTGAGGCAGTCAGTGCCAATGCTGCTATACCGAAGGCGGCAACGATGGATAAGCTAACTTGATGTTTCATAGAAATTCTCCGGGATAAATTAATATACATCGTGCTGCGTATTGTTGATGTTGAACTTGCCGGTAGGTGTGATCAATTTCGCATCCTTGATGACAGCTTTCAGCTTGCGCGTTTTGTCGTCGACGACCACGATGGCGGATTCCTTGTCTTTAGCGCTCCAGACCGAGAACCAGACTTCGTCACCAGCTTTGTTGTACTCAGGTTGCACGATACGTTTCGCGCCTTCGCCGAGGTTCGCCCATTCGGCGATCGGCAAAGTCACGAAGCCTTTTTCAAAATGATCGATATCAAATACGGCAATCGACTGGCTGAGTTTTGGATCTGGATTCAGAGGTGTATCGACCCACAGATTTTTCGATTTTGGATGCGTCTTGATGAACAGTGAACCACCGCCCTGACCCTTGATGGTATCGACCACTTTCCATGCCTGTGCCTTGTGTTTGATCGGGTCGGTACCGATCATGGAAATGCTCTCGTCACCGAGATGGCTAGTCGCCCAAACCGGACCAAATTTTGGATGGATGAAGTTAGCGCCGCGACCTGGATGCGGTGTCTTGCCGACATCGACGATCGCTGCCATTTTGTCTTCCTTGGTGTCGACCACGGCAATCTTGTTGGAGGCATTGGCAGCCACCAGGAAGTAACGACCAGTAGAATCGAGACCACCATCATGCAGGAACTTGGCGGCATCCAGAGTCGTGATTTTCAGGTTGCCGATGTCTTTGTAATCGACCAGCATGATCTTGCCGGTTTCCTTGGCATTCACGACAAATTCAGGCTTGTAATGCGAGGCAACGATAGAGGCAACCCGTGGCTCCGGATGGTATTCATTGTCGACTGTCATGCCGCGCGTAGAAACGATCTTCAATGGTTTCAGCGTATCGCCTTCCATGATGACAAACTGTGGTGGCCAGTAGTCGCCGGCAATCGCATATTTGTCTTCAAAGCCCTTGAACTTGGAAGTCTCGATTGAACGCGCTTCCAGACCTACCTTCATCTCGGCGACCGTGTCTGGTTTTTCCATCCATAGATCGATCAGGTTAATACGCGCATCGCGACCGATGACGAACAGGTAACGGCCAGAGGCGGAGGTACGCGAAATATGCACGGCATAACCAGTCTTGACGATGTTGATAATCTTCTTGGTATCGCCATCGATCAGTGCCACTTCGCCGGAATCGCGCAAAGTGGTCGAGAAGATATTTGCGATGTTATAGCTATTCATCTTCTTGGTCGGGCGCTTGGCGACAGGCACGACTTCTTTCCAGGTCGCGAGCATATCCTTGATGCCAAATTCTGGCGGAACCGGCGGCTCTTGCTGGATGTAACGCGCCATCAGGTCGACTTCTTTTTCAGATAGATCACCCGAAGTGCCCCAGTTTGGCATACCGGCTGGCGAGCCATAGTTGATAAAAATCTTCAGGTAATCGGTACCTTTGTCGAGCGTAATTTCGGAGGTCAAAGGCTTGCCTGTCGCGCCCTTGCGCAATACGCCATGGCAACCGGCACAGCGCTGGAAATAAATCTGCTTACCGAGCGCGAACTCATCCTTAGTCATGGCAGGCGCTTTAGGGTTGATATTCTGGTGCATTTCTGCCGCAGCGAGCGGCGATCCACCGGCCTGATATTTCAGTTCGGCCGCACTATGTGTTTTGTCGTCTTTCTTCTCTTGTGCATAGGCCGCACCAAATGCAAGGGGCAATGCAGCAAGCAAGGCAACCATGGTTTTTACCGATGGCATGCGAATTCCTGATTTCATTTTCATTTCCTTTTTATTGTAGATAAATATTGACGAACAACAGCAATGTGACAAAGCTTCTCGAAACTTCTTTTCCTAAAATCGAGACTACGCCTTCAAAAGCGGGAATTCATTGATATCGATCAAGAATAGAATTCTTCTGAGGGAATGATTTGTTTTAGATCAAACTTAAAAAGAATTTTGGGAAAATGAAGGAACTTTAGCTGGCCTGAGCATCTTGGCTATTTGTCTGCGGCGGGAGGAACGTAGGTCGGAAAAGCGCAGCGCCTTCCGACACCAGTGCTTGCAACATCGTGAGTTGTGGCGTCATCCGTTTTGTCGGAAGGGTGGAGCCGGGGTTTTCGGATCGCGTGCGATCAGCCTGCGAAACGGAATCCGCTTGAAAGAGGATACGCACCCTGCAAGTGCTGCGCTTTTCTGACGGGATGAAGTCAGAGTGGCGTAAATATCCGGTAAGGTGCGCGGCTCGCACCACTCAAACTAAAATTCGACAAAAATCACACGTTGTTGATCTTGAACCATTGGTGCGAGTGGCGCACCCTACTGCGCTAAGGAATTGATCGAGTCTGTGATAGCGAGGCCGGCATTTCCGCATATTACAAACGGGCCGGAAAAGCCGGCAATTTGAAGTTCAGTTTTTCGACCAAAAAGGCCTGTCTTCGATTTGGCCATGACAATTTTTGACCCCGGTATAAGTATTGCTGGCATAAAGACAGATAAAGGGAAGCCCGGCTTCAACCAAAGCCCATCTGGATAAATTTCAATAGAAACTGAAATTGGAGTCAGGTTTATTTTGCAGCTAACCCATCGGTAAGAACCGTCACTGATGGAAGCTACAGATTCGCGTCGCGCATACAAGGTTGATAGTTGTGACCATCCGGTAAGGTATCGATACAACATCCCCGATCCACCGAACATTACCCCAATGACGAGGAATGCGTTAAATATCGATTTAATCTCAGAAAACATTTTTGAACTCTTTCATTGCGCGGTGACATCCCATTGCAGATTTAAATAATCAGCAAAGCAATTTTAAACCGACGGTTTTCATCTACAAATTTTTGAAAATCAACGTCGCTTATTTTCTGCTTTCGCCTCTTTCAACAAGGCTTGCCAATCATCTGGCGGATGTCCGCTTTCTAACATCTTGCGAAATACGCGGTAGGCATCATCGCCACTCTCGTAAGCGCGCTTGGAATCTTCATCGTTGACCCAGGCATACACGATGATTTTGCTCTCCAGGTGATAGCGAAAAAAGAGGCGATATTGCTGAAAAAATTTAGCTCGGAGCCAGTGTTTATGTGCGTCACCGAGAGTGTTGCCTTGTCTATACTCGGTGCGTGTCGGGTCTTGCGGAATTACATTTAACGCCAAATGTTGAATGGCCGCCAAACGTTTGCTGGCATTCTTGCGCAGATAAGCGACAGGGTCTTTTTTTCGCTGCGCTTCAATCTGATTCATGAGCGCATTCATTTGTGCGAGAAATAATGGATGAGCGAAGATCGTCCATCCATTGATTACGCTGGCGCCCGCAGGATTCTTATCTTGTTGCCTCATTCGTCATCAGCAGATAAGGCC
>JAZJYB010000256.1:0-2784 GCA_040390685.1 Pseudomonadota bacterium
AATGCTCGGTGGCGACCACGCCGGCCTTGCCAGGCAACTGCCGCGAGCTTTCATAATTCACCTTGCGCAGACCATCACCGAGGGCACGATTATTCGACAGTTCCGCCATCGCCTGTAATTCGGCTGGCGTCAAATTGGCGAATAGATAGATGATCCATTTGTAGCCAATCTCGATAGGATAGCTGTCGCAGATCGCCTCATACATGAAATAAAGCTTGGCACGAAAATCCTTGAATTCTTCGCTTTCGCGGATCTCATCTGGATTTTTTCCGCTCTGCTTTTGCGCAAATAACTTACGATAATTCTCGGCAATATCATCAGCCAGGTCGGACATATTCACCGGCTTTTTATCCACCGTGGCATATCCCGCCTCGACCTTAAAATGGCCTGCCGGCACATCCTTGCGAATGACATCAGAAAATTCATCAGGATTAAATTTGAAACCTAATTGATTGATCAAATGCATCAACAAGGCTTCTTCACAGTCGTTCATGATGCAGGTATTGTCCCAGTCAAAAACCGCGTAAGGCCGCCGCTTTGCGTCATAGTTTTTACTGGATGAACCAAATTGTTCAATTACTGAATGGAGCCGCGTAGAGTTCAAAGGCGCCCAACGTGCACTGTCAAACGGCGAGCGCTGTATCGGCGCTGATTGCGCATATTCAGAGGCCAACAGCAAGGGAGCGGCCGCAGTCACGGCGAAGAATTTTTGGAGTAAATGGCGGCGTTGCATGAGCGTCCTTTGAATGTCCGAAATGGGCAGATGTTTACACTAGACTCGCTATGCTAGGTATTTGCTATGACGGCTTGATGACACTGATATTCATCATCAGATACGTTGCAAAACATCGTTATGGCGGGCTGCATTCGGCATGGACTGTTCACCGTTTTTTTGTGGTGGAAACGGAAGCAAACTATGCGCGAAATCGCATGTCGGTGAAAACCATTGTTCTTGGGATCAAGTCAAGTTTTGCCCGAAATAGAATTGATTAAAAATCATCTTAAATTAACATTAGAAGATTTCTCTACGAATAACATTGCAAACGCCATAATTTCTGCTAAAAATAAGAAGGGCAGCTCTTGCCCGCTGGTTTTGATACTTAATGCGGTCCTTCCAGGAGTTTATTATGTCGACATTGCGCCATTTGTTTGCCACTTCCCTGATCCTATTCGCCGTCGGCAATGTGTTCGCCGCAGATTGTGTGCTCTCCATCACCCGAACTGCATGCCCTGGGCAAGACAAGGATAGCTTCTCCAAATGTGGCGGCAAAGCCAGCTGCGACGAAACCGTGCCGGCAGCCAGTGCCTCACAATGCTCGCTCAAAGCCAAGTCAGCCTGCGCCAACAAGCGCCTGGAAATCACCAAGTACAAGAAAGTCAGTGCCAAGTTCGACGGCACTGCGTTAGATGGCGGCAAGGATTATTGTGTGGGACATCCTGACTATCCGTATGCCAGTAAGGCCGACTGCAAATAAAGCGCAATCTTGCAGCGGCTTTTTTGCTACACCATGGGTGATGGGTGACATGCGGGCCGTGCTGGCCATGTTGATTCAGCCCGCATGAGGACATTCGAATGAGGAACAAAAAATGAAAGTATTTTCATTTATCTCGAAATGGGCGGAAGGCTTAAATGTTGCCACGCGCTTGGCTCTGGGTTTTGGTGTGCTGTTGCTGTTGACTATGCTAGTGAGTGCTGCCGGTATCATCGGCATCGCACGGCTGGATGCCAGGGTTAACGAAATTGTCGTGTTTAACAATGCCAAACTGGGTTTTGCCCAGGCCCAGCGGCAGGCGCTCAGTGATCAGGAACGCGGCTTGCTCAGCCTGATGTTGGCTAGCTCGACTCAGGAAAGGGAAGAACTCCTGAAAACCATCAAATACCAGTCAGGCCAATATGATGACGCCAAAAGCGGGCTCAACGAAATACTAGGGCTGGCCAAACCCACTGATGCCGAAAACGCTATCGTCGCCAAGCTTGTCAGCGAAGAAGCAACCGCCGTGCCGCTACTCACTAAGGTGATGAAAATGGTGGACGATGATGACACCGAGGGCGCGCTCAAAATGATGCAGGCAACAGTCAAGCCGGCCTTGGGAAAATGGGTCTCGGACATCGATGAACTGATCTCCACCGAACAAAGGCTGAACGACACAGCTGCGGCCGATACCCAAAAAGATGCCGTGAGGCTGAGGAATTTCTTGCTGATTTGCGGCGCATTGGCTCTGGTGTTTGGTGTCTTGACAGCCTATCTGATCGCGCGCAGCCTTGGCCGGGCGCTTGGCGGCGAGCCTGCCGCAGCGGCTAAAGTGGCCAACGAAATTGCGGCTGGTAATCTGACGGTGACGATACCCTTGCGGCCGGGCGATACCAGCAGCCTGATGGCGGCATTATCGGGAACCATCACGCAGCTCTCGTTCATACTGCGTTCGATCAATCAGGCCTCAGAACGGATCAGCCTGGGTGTCTCAGAGATCGCGCAAGGCAATAACGACCTCTCGGCACGCACCGAACAGCAAGCAAGTTCGCTGGAAGAAACGGCAGCCTCGATGGAAGAGCTAGGCTCCGCGGTGACGCGCAACGCCGACAGCGTACGTGAAGCTAACCAGATGGGCATCAACGCATCGGCCGTGGCGGTAAAGGGTGGCGATGTGGTGGGTCAGGTAGTCGAGACCATGAAGGGCATCAATGAATCGAGCAGAAAAATTAGCGATATCATCAGCGTGATAGACGGGATCGCCTTCCAGACCAATATTCTGGCACTCAATGCTGCGGTGGAAGCAGCGCGT
>JAZJYB010000257.1:0-6362 GCA_040390685.1 Pseudomonadota bacterium
CATTAATTTATCATAGTCATAGCATGTTTGTATCGTTGTCGTAAAATCAGGATTACACTTATAGCGCTATAAAAAAATAAATTGCAGACAGTATTATCCCCTCGAATTATTAATAAAAGTGGAAGACGGCTATGCAAACTCGTTATCCCGATGTAAATGAAGAAGTTTATCGTTTGCATTATCTCAAACAAGACAGAGCGCAATGCCGCAAAGTAGTGCGCGTGGTCATGTGGGCTGCGTTACCACTTGCGTATGTAGATCTGGCATTTCTATCCACCAGCAAGGAATTTTTTGCCTTGCTATTTTTACGCACTGCGCTTTTTTTCTATTCCTGGTGGCTATTAAAAAAGACCGCCAGTATTGTTGACCCTCAAGACTTAGACCGGCAAATTCTTCGATGGAGTGCCTCAGTACTCTTGATGCAATTTGCCAGTAATGCCAGCTTGCCCAGAGACTATTTTGGGCATTATCTGGTCGATGCCTGGATATGCATGATTTACTTTATTACCATTCCTCTTTCACTCCGAATCTTACGCCCAGGGATGACTGGTTTTATGATCGCATCACTAGGTTTGCTGACGTATAAGCAAATTCCCGTGTTTGCGTATGCTGTCAGTGTCTCGACAATTCTTCTTGCCAGCGCCTACACAGGACACGCCATCTCGTCTTATCTGCATCGCTATCGACGTAAAATTCTTAGCGCGGAAATGGAGCTGGATAGGCAGGAAAGCACCGATCCAGTGACCGGAGTCGCAAACCGTCGTGAATTTATGCGCGTCAGCGAAACGGAATTGCAAAGGCATGCTCGCTTGGGTAAGCCAATATCCATGCTGGTACTCGATCTTGATCACTTCAAACAAATTCGTGAAACCCATGGCCCGCGGGCGGGTGACATCGTATTAGTCGAAGTCACCAAGCGAGTAAAAAGGGCGACCCGTAGTTACGATTGTCTGGCCCGCTATGGGACTGAAGAGTTTTGTATATTATTACCCGAGGCATCTGCCGAAATTGCCGGCATGGTAGCAAACCGCACGCTTGCGACTATTGGCGCGATGCCAGTCGCAGTGGCGGGCAAAGAACTCAAAGTGAGTGCCAAAGCGGGCGTCTCTACCATGTTGGATGGGGATACGCCGGACAGTATGTTATTACGGGCAGATGAGGCGCTCAGCAAAGCCAGGCTGGAGAAACAGAAATCCAGTGCGCCGCTTGAAATTCATCAAGAAATTCATCAAGAAGTTCATCAAGAAGCGATTTAAAAATGGATAGGAAATTTTTCTTAGTGTGATCAACAGCGCTATAAACAGTGACGTCGATTTAAGATGTTACCGAATATTGCTAGAAATACTAAATTAGATCTAGAATGCCTTAATCAAATTCAAATGGAGAGCAGCATGCGACGATATTCTTACAAAAATCTACTCAAGCGCGTGACTGCGAGCATAGTCTTGATTGCCTATTGTGTTAGCTGTACCAATATGCCATCGGGTGAAAAGGCCTTCAATAGTTTTGAAACGTGTTTTGCTGCAAATTTAGGTTTGGCAGCGGCTGGCGGTGTGGGGGCGGGCATGTTGACTTCAAAATTGGCTGAACGATTAACCGGAAGTTCTAGAACCGGCAAGACTTTAGGCACCGCAGCCGGTGTTGCCGCAGCTGCGATGATAGCGATGACAGCCTGGAAAAAGTGCGGCGCAGTCTACAATACATCCGTGCCAGTTGCATTGCCTGCTGATAGTAAAACCCAGGATGCCATCGTCAATCGCAAAACCGGTTTAAATTTGGAGCAACTTTCCGTCAAGTTGGCCGGCTCAGAAAATGATGCACCAAGCATAGAGTTTGATTTCAATTATTTCGCAGAGAACCCTGCGACCAAGGACATCAAGGCCAAGTTTAGACATAAAGTTGAAATTGTCCGTTTTAGAGCTGGCAACAACGAGCAACTGGTGTTGGCTGACGATAGCGGCAACGCCATGCTAGATGCATCAGGCAATCAGATCCCATTAGAGCAAGCGAGCAAGATGCCACGTGAGAAACTGCACTGGGTAACGATCGCAGAAGAAGGGCATGACGATTACATTGAAGATGTCATTATTCAACAAGGGGCTAGACATCTGTATAACCACAGATTGCAGGTGCCGCCGCGTGACAAATTTGCTTTGCCCTTGCCGGTCCCTATGCGTTACACGCTCACAGTCGAGGCTGGCAATGCAAAATCCAAACGTAGCGTTGATTTCGCCTTGCTAGAGACCGCGCAGCGTCCAAAAATGTACTACAGCGGCGCCTCATCGAATATTGGAGATCAGGTAGTTAGCAGCGTTGAAAAGCGCTCATTGGGCGATGCAGGAGCAAGCAAGCAGTTTACGATGACGCACATCGTCACAAAGAAAGTGATACTGATCAGCGACACTAGCGCCAAACATAAAAATGTCGCGACTTTGGAGCAAGGCACTAAAGTGAGTTTGCTTGAAAAGCAGGAAGTTATCTTGAATAAAAAACCAACCGAGTGGGCAAAAATTGTGACTGAGGCTAAAGTAATAGGATGGTTATTAAGTGCCGATCTGCTTGAGGTGAAATAATGATACGGGTCAAAATTTGTTCTTATGCGTTCTCCGTTCTAGCACTATTCATAGGTGTCAGCACTTCTGCAAATAGCCTGGCTGCAAGCGCGGTTGAGACTGTCACCATGGTCACCAATAGCGAAATGACTGAAATCCGCCGCGCGTTTCGCGAGACTGGCTTGCATCAGGCTGATTTGCAAAGGGGCGACGACGGCAGGATTACCCTCATCGGTGAATATGAAAACCGCGATGAAGTCGAGAAAGCGTTTGCCGTTGCAAGGGCAGTAGTAGGCTTGCGCCGCGTTGCGCCAACTACGCCAGGCAGTATCAAATATCGCCTGAAAAATTTCGACAATGCTTTTTCTAGTGTGGTCGGAAAAATGATGCAAAAGCCAAGCGCGCAAGATGCCAGTGGGACGGCAATAAAAAATGGAAAAACCATTGCGAGAAAAGAACCCATCACTTTGGGACTTTTGATCGGCGTCGGCACATATAAAAACCTCCCAAAAGAAAATGGCTTGGAAGGCGCAGATAAAGATGCGATCGATTTCTATAATTTTTTGGTGAAAAAAGATGGTGGCGCCATCCCCAAAGAAAACTTGAATTTATTAACCCAGGAAAACGCTACTTCTGCTGCTGTAAAGGCGTCGATGCGTGACATCGTTAATAATACCCAAAGAGGCGATACCGTTGTGCTATTTGCCGCCAGCCACGGCTTGCCGAATGCAATGAATAAATTTGATATCGTGTTGCACGACACTGAATTCCCCAAGCAAACTATAGGTCCAAAAAATAAACCATTTGAGTTCGTCATTACCAACCGAAAAACCGCACTCAGTGACGATGACCTGCAAGAGTTCATTGCCTTGCTAACCTTGAAAGACGTGCGCACTGTTATCGTGCTCGATACCTGTTATAGCGGTAAAACATTTGCATCTGTGCCGGGCTATTTACCAACCAGAACGCGTTCACTGAAACAACATAAAACCGAAACAGAATTCACCACCAGCATGTCGCAAGAAGCGATTGCAGATCTGTCGCAAAAAAGTAAAAACCTAACTACTTCACGCATCGTCATAGTCTCGGCATCTGAAAATGAAGAGTCACTAGAATCACCCCAGTTGGGTGGTGGCGCGTTCACGCAAACCTATATCATCGCGCTGAGAAGTATCCATGATTTTGCCGATGCCTTTGACCAGACAAAAACCTCAGTAATAAAAATCGCCCGCACTATGGGGCATTCGCAGACGCCAAGAATGTTGGTAGTGCCTGAGCAGGCGAATACCAAGATGTAGGCAATAAGATGATAAGCGTAGGTTGGCGATGAGTGTAGCGAAGCCCAACATCTCAGACCGCCAAAGCATCAGATCAATACTGCGATGTCCGCGATAAATCAAAAAGCCGGTGCTGACAACAGCACCGGCTTTGTACTTTGTGGCATTCACATATGTTGTGGTTTTTAAATTTACACCAAGCTAATGCGATCCTTATACCGACTGTGATACGCTAAAGCATGACAAAAATTCCCAATATTTCCCGTCGCATTGCTCGTTCAGCTAAACAATGGTTTTTTCTTATATTGTTATTAAGCACTGCGACGATCTGTGCTTACTTGCTTGACCCGTATGTGTCGATTACCAGCCAGGCGATGTTGTATGTGTTGGCGGTAGTCATCGCTTCTTACACCTTGGGCTGGGGGATGTCCGTGCTGTGCGCGGTTGCTGCGGTGATGGCCTTAAATTTCTTTTTTGTGTTGCCGCGCTGGACTTTCCAGATCGAGCGCTCAGAACATTTTATTGCTTTGATGACGATGCTGGTGGTGGCGCTGGTGATCAATCGCTTGGCCACTGGTTTGCGCCGCGAGACCGAGACCGCGCATCTGAACGAAAGGCGCGCGCGCCAGCTGCAGGATCTGGCGATCGCGCTGGCCGATGCGCATACTGAGCAAGACGTACTGGCATTGGCGCAGCACGCCTTGGATGCAGAATTTTCCGGGCCTTGCCTGGTGGTTCTGGGCGCGGCGCAAGGCCAGGAAAATGAAGAAAATGAGCTGACTATCGATGACCGGCTGCCCAGTTCCATCATCGATGGCTTGCGCTGTTGCATGAAAGAAGCGCGGGTATTGGGGCCAGGGACTGAACGCTGGCCGGGGCTGGATGCCTGGTATCTACCGGTGGGCGCAAAAGGCCAAATCTGCGGTGCGGTGTATATACCCTCAGTCGCCGCCGATGACGATTATGGCCGCGAGCATGCGCGTGCGCTATGTACCATCCTGGCGCAAGCCTTATGGCGCTTGCGCTTGACAAAGTCGATGCTAGCGGCAGAGGGCGAGGCACAACGCCAGCAATTGCAGTCCATCTTTCTGGCCGCGATCTCGCATGATTTGCGTACACCTCTTGCGGTGGTGGTGGGCGCGGCGTCTTCCCTGCAAACGCAGCGTGATAAATTGGATCTGGCCGAGCAAGATCGCCTGCTCACCAGCATCGTCAGCGAGGCCAATTATTTAACCACGGTGACTGAAAATACTTTGCAACTGGTACGTCTTTCTAATTCTGCAAAATTAATTGAGCACGACTGGGAGTCGATAGAAGAAATCGTCGGTGCCGTGCTGGCAAGAGTGCGCCAGCGTGACCCAGGTCGACGCATCATTTCCAAGGTGCCTAATAACTTGCCGCTGGTCAGGGTTGACCCGGTTCTGATCGCGCAATTGATCGGCAATCTGCTCGACAATGCCTTGAAGTATAGCGACGAGAAAATTGACCTGACTGTGGATGTCGTCAGCGCTGGCGCAGATCAGCAATTACAGCTGTCAATCAAGGACCGTGGGCCGGGCATACCGGAAGCGGAGCAGCACAGCATTTTTGAAGCGTATTCCAGAATGGATCACAATGATCAATCGACACAGCGCGGTGCGGGTTTGGGGCTGGCGGTGTGCCGCGCCATCGCCCTCGCGCACGGAGGAAGCCTGGTATTGCAGCAGCGCGTTGGCGGTGGCAGCAAATTTACGCTTAGCCTGCCGGTCGATTCTGCGCAACCGCTAGCCCTGGGAGCTGCGTAATGAACATGCGCGTCCTGGTGGTGGAAGATGACAAAGAGATCCGTGCCTTCATCCGTTCATCTTTGTCGATAGAAGGCTTTGAGGTGCAGACGGCGGTCTCGGTCAGTGAAGCCAAGGCCATCTTGCATCATGCCTTGCCCGATGTGATCGTGTTGGATCTGGGCTTGCCTGACGGCGATGGCATAGAGCTGGTGCGTGAAGTGCGTAAACAGCATAACCTGCCAATTCTGATCGTTTCGGCCAGATATCAGGAGGCGCAAAAAATCCTCTTGCTAGATGCCGGTGCTGATGATTTTCTGACCAAGCCTTTTAGCGTAGGCGAGCTGCTAGCGCGCATACGTGTCGCCTTGCGACACCGTGGCACCACTTTGTCTGCGGCGGTCACCGAATATGTGCTCGACGATTTGCAAGTGGATCTGGCCTCGCATGAGGTGCAATGCCGTGGTGAAGCCTTGCACCTGACACCGACCGAGTTCAAGCTGTTGGCGCGGCTGGTACGCAGTGCCGGGCGGGTGGTCACCCACAGGCAATTGCTGACTGATGTCTGGGGCAATGAATTCGTCGACCACACCCATTATCTGCGCCTGTATATGGCGCAATTGCGCGCCAAAATAGAAGAGAATCCGGCAGAACCACGTTATTTACTGACTGAGACTGGTGTAGGTTATCGTTTGGCTATCAACTGACAGTTCTTGGACTTACGCAAAATCGCCCCAGCGTTGTTGCACTCGCCTCGCCGTACTAAAGTA
>JAZJYB010000258.1:0-9399 GCA_040390685.1 Pseudomonadota bacterium
GGCGAATACTGCAACAAGGCCAGCGCTGCGCTGTGTAAGGCGGCATTTTCACGTTCACTATCGCGCTGCTTGATTTCCGCATCAGGCAATAACATTTGCACACTGCTGCCACGCATGCCCAGCTGCACACCGGCGGCCTGGGCAAAAGCAGAAACCGCGATAACACGATTTTTATCCAGCACTACCGTGCCAATGTCAGCTAACCAATTCGGACGAAACGCGTCTATGGAGAGTTGCGGCATGTGCACGGCTAGCCAGAGTCGCGGTACTGTTACCGCTGACTGTGATGGGTTGAGGGTCGACATGATCTAGGTCTTGATCTATATAAGTATTGCCGTGAGAGTACATCGATGAAAGCAAGGGTAAACGGATAACTAAAGGGGCGTGCTGCTGTGCACCGCGCCGCTTAATAAATTCAATCTGCAAGCCTGTCGCTACCGTGCTTAACTTCAATCGCAATGGTGCCGGCGAGGGGCTTTGCGCATATTCAGGTGGCCGCATCATAAAAAATAAAGTGCGCCCGCTCTGCGCGGCTAGGTGCAAACGCCGCAAAGATTCTGATTTAACCTGGCCTTGCCAGAACAGCAGGGCTGCGCAACTACCGCTGCGCAAAATTTGCTCGGCGGTCCATAAAGCATCAGCATGTTTATGGCATCGTATCCATAACAACTGAGACAAATCCAAGCCCAGCCCGGATAAGGCCAATGGCTGCGGCTGATAGGGCGCTTGCAGAAAAATGATGTGCCCTTGCGTCAGGCTGGCCAGCGCCGCTTGCAATAAGCTAAGTTCCGCTGTGCCCTGGCGTTGAATCAGTATTTCAGTCAATGCCCCGCCAGGCCAGCCAGCGCCTGGCAATTCTGCTGACAGGGCAGCGTGGCCGCTTGCCACATAATCACCCGTGCCACGGGCAAGCTGAGAGGCGCGCCATAGGGAAGGGTGTATCGTTTCTGGGGCAAATGATGAGCTCAAAGCCATAATGAGAGGAAAAGTAAAACAACTGTATGAAAATACAGTATATTATCTTCTTCAGGCAATTTCAAAGTTTTAAAGCGATTAATTAAATACTTTTGAAATTAATTAAATACTGATTGCATATACAGTATTTTGTGCTAAAGTGTGGTTCATGCACTTGGCAGCATGCACAGAAGATAAATCGAATATTTTTTGAAAATGAGTTCGATTTACAAGATTGATTAAATTAATTAACCAATAGGAAGATTGAATAAAATGGCAAATCTCGAACACTCATTTGACGGACGTTTCATCAGACAATATGCACCGACTACTTTCTCTATGCGTTTTGGCCGACGCGAAATTTTTGTCTGCCGTGACTCCAGACAACGCTATTACAGCGTCAATCCAGTACTCGATTGCTCAACAGGTATCCAGGCTGGTCACTTAGAAGTTTTATTATTTCGCAAATGGCTGATTATTTTCTCTAAGGCTAAGTGGTAAAAATAATGTGCGTCAATTTTCCACTGATAATTTCTGGGCTATCTGAAACCTAAGGCATGAGCATACAAACACCACCATCGAGCCTATCCAGCGCCAGTGATTTTGATTTCTTTATCGGTAGCTGGCGCGTCGCACATCGCCGCCTCAAAGACAGGCTGGTCGGCAGTACCGAATGGGTCAACTTTGCCGGTACCACCGTGATGCAAAAGGTACTCGGCGGCCTCGGTAACATGGATGACAATGTGCTGGAATTGCCAGGCGACCCATACCGTGCAGTGACGCTTCGTACTTTTAATCCTGACACAAAGCAATGGTCAATCTGGTGGCTAGACGGCAGACATCCAGGCAGCCTGGATACACCGGTGGTCGGTGGTTTCGAGAATCATGTCGGGACATTTTATGCCGACGATACCTTGGCCGGAAAAGCTATCCGCGTGCGTTTTCTCTGGACCATACCGGAGTATGATAAGCCGCGCTGGGAGCAAGCGTTTTCTCCTGACGGGGGAGCGACTTGGGAAATTAATTGGGTGATGGATTTTATCCGGAGTGCGTGAGTTTAGAAATATTGAGAGAGTGAAAGCTGTGCCAGCTTAGTGAAAGAAATCACACAAAGTGTAGATAGAAAAAGCCCGAACATTTTTCGGGCTTTTTATTGGGTGAAATTTTTACTTCAACAATTTAGAAGACAAAGAGGTGATTGTTTGAAGCCAGTTTTATGGCGTGCCTTCTGATACTTGCGACTGACTGCTATGGGGAGTGGCGGTCGGTGACAATTTTGCAATGACCAGCTACAATCGGTGGCAAAATCGGACATTGGTTTTGGGTGCTCTAACATCCTGTTTTGACTTACGTTCTAATGCTCAAAGTCCACCGTCTTTGACGGGCGGCATTGGATTCAAGTCCTGTGACCAAATCACAGCCGCAATTTTCCAGCCTGTCTCTATACGAACCATCTGCCAGCTTTCTTTACCCCAGTTCTGCTTGTGGTTGCCTAACATGAAACTGTAGTCGAACCATACCTGAGCGATGTCACCATCGCTATCGATTCGCACATTCGAGATGACTTCGTCGACCTTCACCTTATCTTTGGCAATGAAGCCGATAAACTCACGCGGACTGCTGTTAAAGACTTTAAGGGGCCGCGCCCATTCAGGGTTTGGCCTGGTGGCATAAAGCCTCTCAACGCTTGCATCGGCTGTCACACCGGTCCAAGTGATGTCATCCTTCAGAAATAGCGTTAAAAATTTGTCCTTGTCTTTGTTAAGAATTGCAGTGCGAAAGGTCTCAATTACCTGCTCGATTTGCCCTTTATCGGTAGCGTTTTGAGCGAAAACATATTGCGGGGCGAGCGCAAGCACACCGAGTGTCATGATTGCAGCTAAAAGTCGGTTCATTATTTTCCTTGGAGTTCCGGATAGCTTCCGGCCTTGTGACAGGAATATTCCTATCGTGAATTCAATATAGGGAGAGCGTGCATAAATTAAAGGGGGTGTCTTCGCTTTTTGAAAAATAGCTAATTTTTTCCGTCTTCTCCTCCAGTAATCAAGCCGCGACTGACTCCTTGCTGTCTGTTTTTATCGATCAGCCTAACCAATTAACACATCAAGGTTGATGCTTGTTTAAGCCTGTCGCAAAAACCGTGTTTTACTGCGCTACACAAATGCCATCAATTGAACTACAATGCAATCATTGATATTAAATTTAAGGAGTGATTGCAATGGCCTCCGTCACCGTCCGCAATTTACCTGATGAAACGCACCGTGCCTTGCGTGTGCGTGCCGCTACGCATGGTCGCAGTACTGAGGCTGAAATTCGGGCGATCCTCGAATGTGCTGTTCGACCTGAGGGGCGAATTAAGCTCGGCACCTTACTCGGCGAAATTGGCCGCGAAGTGGGCGGTATCGATCTTGAAATCGAACGCAATAGGACGCCAACCGAGCCGGTGAGTTTTGAATGATCCTGCTCGATACCAACATCATTTCAGAGCCATTGAAAGCCGCAGGCAACGCAAACGTACTTGCCTGGATTGACGCGCAGATCATAGAAACGCTGTACCTCTCGACAATCAGCCTTGCGGAACTACGCTTCGGTATCGCTGCGCTGCCCGAGGGTAAACGCCGGGATACGCTTCATTTCAGTCTTGAACAACGCGTCTTGCCATTGTTCGCGGGGCGCATCCTGCCGTTTGATGACCCTGCATCGCAATCCTATGCAACGCTGCGCTCCCGCGCTCGTGCCGCCGGGCTGGCCATTGCGCCTGCAGACGGCTATATCGCCGCGATCGCGGCGACACATGGTTTTACGGTGGCCACCCGTGACACTTCACCTTTTGATGCTGCCGGCTTGGCGGTTATCAACCCTTGGACGTGGCAGGCACATTGACGACCATAGTCTAATTTTGTTGGTGATTACAAAAAACAAGCATACCCGCATAACCTCGCGGTAAATCCAATTCTCGAATCGCACAGTCTTTTAATATCAGCTCCAACTCCGGCGACCACTCGCTCAAAGCACGTTGGCAGCATTTAAGCTTCGCTTCAAAACTAGCCCACTGAAGCGAGAAATACGCTGCCTGTTGTGATGCAGGTGTCTTGGCTATTTGGCCCGACACCTGCGCTCCCAAATAAAGTTCAGCAACAGCTTGCCATTCAATCTTGGGATTGACTAACACCAGATCGACGCCGACGTTACCATCAAGATAAATGGTGGCAATCGATAAACCCTGCTCGTGGCTAAGTGAAATACCAATCTGCGTATCTGGCATAGACAGACATAGGTTTCTTTTTGGCGCTTGGCCTGGCGTGTGCGTCAGATCAATATCCTCGGGCGCACACGCTAAAAAAGTGCTGAGCACGTCGATTAATGCAGCACGAAGTTGCATTCGCGCTTGTGCCCTGTAAGTTTCGGGTGTGGCGGTTGCAGTCGATGCAGTTTCCGTTGCAATGCTCACGACTACTAGTCGCTTTTCTTGCAACGCACGAAGCGCAAGCGCTCGGTTATCTGGCCAGGAATACACAGGGTGACGCGCCATATTTTAGCCTTGGGCTATCGCCGCAGGGCAGCCGCGCCAGCTTGATTTTTCTGGAATGAATTCACCTTTCATCACCAGCGTGAGTGCGCCAAGTTTGGCGTCATTACCCACCTCTGCGCTATACAAGACCGCACTGCGTGGCCCCATGTACACCCGTTCGCCAATTTTGACGTGATCGATTTTCATGACGCGATCTTCGAACAGATGCGTTTGCGGGCAGGCTAAGGCATTCACTTCACTATGCGCACCGATATTGACACAATCGAACTCGGTCAGGTCCGTCGTATCCAGATAAACGCCTTTGCCTATCTTGCAGCCCAATAAATTAAATGCGATTGGCAACCAGGGCGTGCCGCGCAGGTAGCGCATAAAATTGGGTACAGCGATACCTTCGTACAGATTGGTCACCGCTTCTGAAATCCAGACAAAGCCGGTCCACATCGGCGCACTCTTTTTTTTGTAACGGAAAATTAATAACCATTTCAAAATCAGGACGAAAACAAAACATCCTGCCCCGTACCACAGGCCGGACAATGCCAGGTAATACACGACTTCGGCCCACTGGTCCTCGCCGGCCAGAGGCATCAGATCAAGCACGATGGTGTAGCCAACGGAAATAACCAGGGCATGCGGCGCGATGATGCGAAAAGACTCGATCAGCGCTCGACCAAGCCGGCGCAAAAACGTGGGGTGAAACGTCAGCTCTTCAGGAAACCCTTTGGTTTCTTCCCTAGCCGGTAAATGTATCGGCGGTGAGCCTAGCCAGGTATCGCCGTCATGCATTTGCTGGTTGGCCGGGGCGCTGCTATGTACGCCTATCAATACATTTTCCGGCAGGATGGTGCCGTCGGGAATATACGCGCAATTGCCGACAAAACTACGCCTTGATATTACCGTTGGTTTCATGCTCATCCAGCCGCCATCGATGTGTTCATCGCCGAGCAATACTGCGTCTGCAATAAAGGTCTCATCACCCAAAGTCAACATATCTGGAACCACCCCAAGCGCGGTAGAAATCTCCGCACCTTTACCTACTTTAGCGCCTAAAAGACGATACCAAAACGGCGCAAAGACCGTGGCATACACGCCATGCAAGACATACAGGCTCGATTCCTGGATTTGATTCACCAGCCATTTACTGCAATAAATATTCCCATGCACAGGATAACTTCCTGCCTTTAATTTCGGTAAAACACTCCAGCGTATGCCGGCAGAGAGCAGGGCGGTCAGCACGATCAATACGGCGGTTGCAGGAAACGCCAATAAGAAATATTTGCCTAGTTGAAATGGCACAGAACTTCCTTGCAGCCACGGGAATAATTCCACGTTATCAATGAGATCTATCGTGATGAAACTCGGAAAAACCGGTAAGAAAAAAAGCACCGTAATGAGCAAGCTGCCAAAAATGAAAAACGCTGCCTCGCCAAATAGGCGCAAGCTGGAAGCCACGGGACGAGGTAAATCTGGATTCGCTTTAAATGCACCGATATCGCGCGCTGGCGAGCCACGCCAGATTCTTCCGGCGGGGATGGCCTGGCCTTCACTTAAGGCAGATTGTCCTTCCAGATGGCCAAAATCTGCTATTGACGTGCCACCTTCTAATATTGAATAAGAGCCGACGCAGGAATCGTGACCGAGCGTGATTTGTCCCAATCTTAATTCGCCACGTTCGACCCGGGCGTTTTCAAAATTGCAGGCATTGCCTATGCTGACATTATCGCCAATCTTCAATAGATCCGGTGCTCGCAAACTGGTTGATCCTACATTCACATCGCGGCCGACTTTCGCACCCAAGGCGCGCAACCACCATACGTATAAGGACGAGCCGCTCAATAAATACACCGGAGCGGATTCCACCAATCTATCCGCTAACCACCAGCGAAAATACGTGACGCCCCACAAGGGATAACAGCCCGCTTTTAATCTGCCGGCGATCAGCCATTTACCGGCAATGGCAATAAAGAACTCTACAATTGTAAGCAATAAAAATACACCTACCGACAATACAATCGCTTTGACGATAGAGTCTTCCGGCTCACCAGTTAAAAAATGATAGGCAAAAAAAGGTGCCAGCCATTGCATCATGCGCATCACCACCAGCCACGGAATGACGATCGCTTGCGCAAGGCCACAAACCCAGCGTTTAACCGCAGATGGTGGTGTCCAGACTGTCGCCTCGATTGTGGCCGTACTTTGTGATTGCGCCAGCACAACAGCGATCTGACCGATATGCCTATGCAGGTAAATGTCGCTGACTTTGAAATACATAAATCTGGCATCCGCGCGCAGGGCAGAAACCAAACGGGCAGCCAGCAAAGAATGGCCGCCCAGATCGGAAAAGAAATCTAAGTCGCGGCGTATCGCTTGCCCTGGAAAGAGTTTCCCTAATGCGGCAAACAGCACTTCTTCGGCCGGGTTGTTTGCCACATCGGAATCAGGCCTGGCAGCAACCGCCGTCAAGACTCTATTCTTGAGTTCCTTGCGATCGATTTTCCCAGAAGTTAAACGCGGCATTTCGCTGAGGTATTCATAACGACCCGGCACCATATACGGCGGCAATGTCGCAGTAAGAGAAGCGCGCAGATTCATGCTCATTGACGTAACGTCAATGTCTGAATCCGGGCTCGAATCGGGCGATATATCTGTCACGATAAAAGCGATAAGCTGATCGATCCCATCCTCATGCCTGAGTAATACTGCCGCGGTTCCCACGCCTGCTTGTTTGCTTAAGGCCGCTTCAATTTCACCAAGTTCAACGCGGAAGCCGCGAATCTTAACTTGATCATCAGAACGCCCGAGGCACTGAACCGTGCCATCTTCGCCGATGCGCGCCAAATCACCGGTCCGATATAAACGTCTATCTAATTTTGAACAGGACCACGGGTTGTCGATAAATTTATCTAGCGTTAAGTCGGGGCGACCGAGATAGCCATCCGCCACGCCGGGTCCGGTGATGCACAACTCGCCGACTTCGCCGCGTTCCAGCAAGACCAGGCCATTCTCGAGAGTTGGCTCTATCACCAGCAATCCATAGTTCGGTAACGGGCGGCCGATTGTCACGCGTTCGTTCAGTTTTAATTCAGCGAGACTGGCAGAGACCGTCGCCTCGGTCGGGCCATACGTGTTAAACAGCTGGCGGCCAGGGATGAGCCAGCGCGCCACCAAGGACTCGGGGCACATTTCTCCACCGAGATTAATGACACGAAGCGAAGGCACTTCTTCATTGAACAAGGCCAGCAGCGTTGGCACTGCATGCAAGACCGTTACCTGGTTCTGCGCCAAGGCTTGTGGCAGGGCATCCGGGTCAACCGCAATCTCTCTCGGTGCAATCCAGAGCGTCGCGCCGACCAAATAGCTAATCCAGATTTCCTCAAACGACATATCAAACGCAACAGAAAAACCCTGATACACCCGATCTGTATTCTTTATGCCGAGCACGCTATTTTCGCTACGCAAAAAATGACAAATACTACCTTGGCTAATCGCAATCCCTTTGGGTTTTCCGGTAGAGCCCGACGTATAAATGACGTAGGCCGGGTCAGACGGCAGGCAGTTTTTGCGCCGGTGCAAAGGTAGCGCTGAAGGCATTAGCATTCGCTCTGCGGTCCAGATTGTGCATTGAATATAATCTAATTCTGATCTGAGTAAATCGCAACTGAGCAGGCCAAACGCCTTGGCATCCACCAGACACACTGCAATCCGTTCCACCGGTGTATCGGCATCAAATGGCAGCCATGCCGCGCCGGTCTTGGCAATCGCCACTTGCATGATCAGCAGATCAATACCGCGGGGTAGCCACAAACCAAGAATATGACCTGCCTGTACACCGGTTTCAATCAGCCTCGATGCGACAATATCTGCACTGGAATTTAATTCTGCATAGCTGACAATGCGATCGCCAAAAATCAAGGCTGCTTGTTCCGGTGATTTATTCGCCGTTGCTTCGATTAAATCGGCAAGAGTTTCTTGACGTATCAGATCAGGTCGCGATTCGCCAAAAAGGATATTCGATGAATTTGCTGTCGATATTTTTTTTGAAACAGCGGGATGACTAGAAAAGGGCATGAAAATTGTCTTACTGAGAAAGAAATAGCATTATAAGTCAGGCGGGTGCGGATTCATTCATTACTATTTTCACGTGGAAAAGTCGAGAAAATCTCTAGTTTATACAGGTCAGTGTTACCATAATTAGTCCAAAATTTGGCAGGCCTGAATTTTCCATGACTTTTTCATCCTCCGGTTTAACACTGACGCAATTACCTGGTATTCCACTGACGGTAGATGCGGTTCAAATATTGCACAGTGCCACTGCATTTCGCAGCGAGTTACTAAGACAGATAGCAAGTGCGCAACAGCGCATTTATTTATGCAGCCTGTATCTTCAGGATGATGAAGCCGGCGGCGAAATCCTGCACGCCCTTCACACGGCAAAAACTGCTCGGCCAAACTTAGACATACGGGTCATGGTTGATTGGCACAGAGCACAGCGCGGATTAATCGGCGCTGGCAAAAAAACTGGCAATTCTGCCTGGTATCAAGAGCAGGCTAAAACACACCTCAGCGTCGTCCCCATTTATGGCATTCCAGTGCAAACTCACGAACTTTTTGGTGTGCTGCATCTCAAGGGTTTTATCATTGACGACGGCGTGATCTACAGCGGCGCCAGCTTGAATAATGTGTATTTGCATAAGCTCGACAAATACCGCCATGACAGGTATTTACTCATACAAAATAAGCTGCTTGCCGACAGCATGGTGCAATTTATTCAAGCCCATCTGTTGACAGCATCTGCAGTGCACAGGTTGGATTCGCCAGAAATTCCAAGCACGCTCAGCATACGCCGTGACATACGCGGTTTTCGAGAAAAGCTGAAACGAGCGCAATATCTCATGCCTGAATTAGTGCACGATAAA
>JAZJYB010000258.1:9409-10068 GCA_040390685.1 Pseudomonadota bacterium
CAAAGTCTAAGCGTGACGCCCTTGGTCGGTGTAGGAAAGAATAATCTCCTCAATCATATTATTTGCCAATTACTCGCAGCAAGCGCCCAACAGATCACGATTTGCACACCGTATTTTAATTTTCCGCTGGCGGTGACTCGCGAGATTAACCGAGCCTTAAAACGGGGTGTGAAAATCGATATCATCGTGGGTGATAAAACCGCAAATGATTTTTACATTCCACCAGATCAAGCCTTTAAAGTCATCGCTGCGCTGCCTTACCTGTATGAGATCAAGCTGAGGCGGTTTGCCAAAATTCATCAAAAGAGTGTGGAGAGCGGACAACTGAATTTACATTTGTGGCAGGACGGAGAAAATACCTATCACCTAAAAGGCTTATGGATTGATGATCATTACAGTCTCATGACAGGGAATAATCTCAATCCCCGAGCCTTCCGTCTGGATCTGGAAAATGCCTTACTGATCCACGATCCCAAGAACGAGCTTGCTGCGCAAAAACAAGCTGAGCTAGAAAGTATCTACCAAAATACGCAGAAAATAAAGCACTACACAGCGCTGCAAAAACTGGCCGATTATCCGCAGGATGTACGCAAATTTCTCAGTCGCTTGAGTGCAACGATGATGGATAAGTTGGCGTATCGGGTGCTCTAGTTTATTGG
>JAZJYB010000259.1:0-11002 GCA_040390685.1 Pseudomonadota bacterium
CCGGCCTGTCACGCCGGGGGTCGCGGGTTCGAGTCCCGTCCACTCCGCCAAAAAAATAAAAAGGCGAACGAAAGTTCGCCTTTTTTCATATTCAGTAACAGTTAGTTAATTTGATCGGTTGAGCATGTTTGAGTATATTCGTACACATCAAAAAGTTATGCAGCTACTCTTGTTGCTAATTATTTTTCCATCTTTTGCTTTTTTTGGTATTGAAAGCTTCACTCGTTCGCGTGCCTCAGATAATTCTGTTGCAACAGTCGGTGGCCATTCGATTAGCCAGCAAGAGTTTGACGCCGCACAGCGCGAACAATTGGATCGATTGCGCCAGCAGTATGGACAGCAGATCGATTCTAAAATGTTAAACACGCCGGAAGCGAAGCAAAGTATTTTAGATGAGTTAATTTCACGCAAAGTGTTGGCGATTGAAGTTGTGAACAATCACTTGTCGGTTGCCGATCAAATTTTGCAACAAAATATACTTTCAACACCTGGTTTGACAAAACCAGACGGGGGTTTTGATACCGATCGATATAAGAGTTTGCTCGCCGTGCAAGGCATGACGCCTGCGATGTATGAACAAAGATTGCGTCAAGACCTGATCGTTCAGCAGTTACTGAGTACTGTGGAAGCAACTTCATTCATACCTAAGTCGGTTGCTGAACGTGTTGCGGGTATTTTTGAGCAAGAGCGTGAAGTGCAATTGATGGATATTAAATTAAGCGACTATGCCTCTAAAGTTAATGTAACAGACGCAATGTTGAAAACCTACTACGAAAAAAATACCGCTGAATTCGAAATACCTGAATTGGTAAAAGCTGAGTATGTAGTCTTAAATAATGATGCGCTTGCAGCGCAGGTGACGGTTTCTGATGCCGAGCTACAAGGCTATTATGAGCAAAATAAAACGGCAAAATACTCTACTGAAGAACAACGCCGTGCCAGCCATATTTTATTGAATCTGAAAAAAGATGCTAGCGCAGCCGAGCAAAAAGCTGTCAAGGCAAAAGCTGAAGCCTTGCTGCTTGAATTGCGCAAGAAGCCTGAATCATTTGCTGCATTGGCGAAAGCAAATTCACAAGATCCTGGCTCTGCCGAACGCGGTGGTGATTTAGATTTCTTTGGTAAAGGTGCGATGGTTAAGCCATTTGAAGATGCGGCCAACAAACTTAAAGTAGGTGAAATCAGCGATTTGGTTCAGACTGAATATGGTTTTCATATTATTCAATTGACCGCTGTTAAGGCCGGCGCGGTCAAAGCTTTTGATGAAGTAAAAAATCAAATTTTGGCCGAAGTAAAAAAACAAAAAGCATCAAAACTGTATGCTGAGGCGGCAGAAAGCTTTACTAATATGGTCTACGAACAATCTGATAGTTTGAAGCCCGTTGCTGAAAAGCTTAAATTGAAAATTGAGACGGTTTCTGGATTGAATCGCCAAGCAAATCCGAGTTTGCCAGCGTCTGTTCCAGTGAACAGCAGCAAATTTTTGAATGCAATTTTTTCAGACGACTCATTAAAGAAAAAACGCAATACAGAGGCAGTTGAAGTTGCGCCAGCCACTTTGATTGCCGGACGTATTCTTGAATACAAGGCAGCTAGCAAGCGTCCATTTGATGAAGTAAAAGCCTCCATCATGGCGAAGGTCACTCAAACAGAAGCCGCTGCACTGGTTAAGAAGGAAGGCGAGGCGAAATTGTTGGCCTTGAAAGCTGCAGACAGTACTACGGGTTTTTCTGAATCGAAAGTGATTTCGCGTTTGAAGAGTGCAGATGTTCGCGGTGATGCTGCGGCCTTGATTATGAAAGCGGATGTGCAAAAATTGCCATCGTTTGTCGGTCTTGATGTTGCTGGCGTGGGCTATTCAATTTACCGGATTTCTAAAGTCAATGCGGGAACTCCAGATCAGGCGCGTCGAGTTTCAGAGAAGGAGCAACTGACGAGTGCGATTTCCCAACAGGATGTGTATTCCTACGTTGAAGTCCTGAAACAAAAAGCGAAAGTGAAAATCAATCAATCTGCTTTAACTGTGCAAGCTGCGAAGGCCGATCAGTAAGGCTAAAACATCGCGCTGACAGAGCGCTTGAAATAAGCGCTTGAAATAAATAAGACGACATCTTTATGATGTCGTTTTTTTTTGCAAAATTGAAATTTCTAAGACATTTAACTAAATTTCAAAAAATAGTCAGGTGTCATACCGGGGATATTTGATTTGAATCAATAGTGCATGCGCGTTCCATTGCTATTCTTTAACTTAATTATTCAACCGAGTGAAATCATGATCCTAAGCAAAGAAAATACTTACAACTACCGTGTTGTGCGCCAGTTTTCTGTCATGGCAGTCGTTTGGGGCGTAGTCGGCATGCTCGTTGGCGTGCTGATTGCTTCCCAACTTGCCTGGCCGGAGTTTTTAGGAGGGATTCCGTGGCTAAGCTACGGACGCCTTCGTCCATTACATACTAATGCCGTGATTTTTGCGTTTGGTGGTTGTGCCTTAATGGGGACTTCCTACTACGTCGTGCAGCGCACATCAAATGTCAGGCTTTTTTCTGATGCCTTGGCCGGATTTACTTTTTGGGGCTGGCAACTGGTGATACTAGCGGCTGCAGTGACGCTGCCACTTGGCTACACCCAAGGTAAAGAGTATGCCGAATTGGAATGGCCAATTGATATTTTGATCGCACTAGTGTGGGTTGCATATGCGATTGTGTTCTTTGGCACTTTAGTCAAACGCAAAGTCGAACATATCTATGTGGCGAACTGGTTCTATGGTGCCTTTATCGTTGCGGTTGCAGTCCTTCATATCGTCAATAGTGCCGCGATACCAGTGTCATTAACTAAATCGTATTCGGCTTATGCGGGTGTGCAAGATGCGATGGTGCAGTGGTGGTATGGGCACAATGCCGTCGGATTCTTTTTGACGGCTGGTTTCTTGGGGATGATGTACTACTTTATTCCTAAGCAAATTGAGCGCCCTGTGTATTCTTATCGTCTGTCTATTGTTCACTTTTGGGCCTTGATTTTTACCTACATGTGGGCGGGTCCGCACCATCTGCATTACACAGCATTGCCTGATTGGGCGCAGTCTATTGGTATGGTGTTTTCCTTGATTTTGCTGGCACCTTCATGGGGTGGCATGGTGAACGGTGTCATGACTCTGTCGGGTGCGTGGAGCAAATTACGTTCTGATCCGATTTTACGGTTCTTGATTGTCTCCTTATCTTTCTACGGTATGTCCACTTTTGAAGGCCCGATGATGGCGATCAAGACTGTGAACGCCTTATCGCATTACACCGATTGGACTGTTGGTCACGTGCATTCAGGTGCATTGGGTTGGGTAGGATTTATCTCCATCGGTAGTTTGTATTATTTAATTCCGCGTCTGTTTGGTCAGACCCAGATGTATAGCAAGCGTTTGATTGAGATTCATTTTTGGGTCGCTACCATCGGTGTCGTCTTGTATATCGCATCAATGTGGATTGCCGGTGTCATGCAAGGTTTGATGTGGCGCGCAGTGAATGAAGACGGCACTTTGACTTACACATTTGTCGAGGGTGTCAAGGCAACCTTTCCTTACTATGTGATTCGTATGACCGGTGGTCTGATGTATTTGAGCGGGATGTTGCTGATGGCTTATAACGTCGCAAGAACCTTGATGATGGCCCAGCCAGCGAATAATACGATCCCCGCTTTAGCGTCGGCATCGGGCCATGTGCCAGCACACGCATAAGCTAGAGAAATCAATAGGAGAATACTGATGCGAAATTTTACCCATGATTTGATCGAACGAAACGTTGGGCTGCTGCTGGTGCTGGTGATATTGACCATTAGCGTCGGTGGCCTGGTAGAGATTGTCCCCTTGTTTTTTCAAAAATCGACAACCGAAGCAGTGGCTGGCATGAAGCCTTATTCAGCTCTGCAACTTACTGGCAGGGATATTTATCTGCGTGAAGGATGCTATGGCTGTCATTCACAAATGATCCGTCCTTTCCGCGCCGAAACTGAACGCTACGGCCACTATTCGGTAGCAGGCGAGTCGGTTTATGATCACCCGTTCCAATGGGGTAGCAAGCGCACAGGCCCTGATCTGGCACGTGTAGGTGGACGCTATAGCGATTCGTGGCACAAAGATCATTTGAATGATCCGCGTTCGGTGGTTCCTGAATCGAATATGCCGGCTTATTCCTGGCTGGTGAAAGCTAAATTAGATCCGGCAAGTGTCGCACCAAAAATGCGTGCAATGAAGACGTTAGGTGTGCCGTATACCGACCAGAAAATTGCTGAGGGTTCCGCTGAATTGGCTGATAAAACTGAACTTGATGCATTGGTGGCGTATTTGCAGATTTTAGGCACCGCCATCAAGAACAAAAATTAAGGTCTCACCATTAGATTGTTAGGAGGTAAACATGAATTTCACAATACTTAGCAGCATAGTGACAGTGATTAGTATGGTGGTTTTTATTGGCATTCTTTATTGGGCTTTTAGTGCAAAAAATAAGGCGCGCTTTGAAGAAATCGGGCGCATGCCAATTGATAACGAGGATGGAAATTAGTCATGGCAGATTTTTTTAACGAAGGATGGAGTATCGCAATTGCGATAATCACTCTTATCAGTATCGCGGCGTGCGGTGTATTGCTTTGGTCGCAGTCTAAAGTCAAAGTAAAAGTTGGCACCGACGGAAAGCCTTTGCCGGCAGAAACCACCGGACACGTCTGGGACGGTAATCTGATGGAGCAAAATAATCCCTTACCAGGCTGGTGGAAGTGGTTGTTTTATTTAACCATCATTTACGCTGTCGGCTACCTTATCGTGTACCCAGGTCTAGGCAGTATGCAAGGTAGTTTTGGCTGGAGCCAGGCCGGTGCATATGAAAAAGAGATCAAGGATGGCGAGGCACAATATGGTCCGATTTTCAATAAATTTTTGGCCATGGATATTCCCGCAGTCGCGAAGGATGAGCAGGCCCGTGAAATTGGTCAGCGCTTGTTTTTGAATACTTGCGCCCAGTGTCATGGCTCTGACGCACAAGGTGGCAAAGGTTATCCCAATTTAACCGATAGTGATTGGTTGTATGGGGGAGATCCTCAAACCATTAAGACCACGATTCTGGATGGCCGTCATGGTCAAATGCCGCCGATGGCCGCTGCAGTTGGATCAGATGATGATGTGAGAAACGTCGCTAACTACGTGATGAGTTTATCTAATTCTGCGCACGACCCGATCAAAGCGGCATTAGGTAAAACCAAATTTGCCGCGTGCGGAGCATGTCACGGCGCTGATGGCAAAGGTAATCAGGCATTAGGATCGCCCAATCTGACTGACAAAATATGGCTGTATGGCGGTGGTGTCGATAATGTGATGGAAACAATCAATAACGGTCGTGGTAACCAAATGCCAGCGCATAGAGCTTTATTGAGCGATGCGAAGGTCCATTTGTTGGCAGCCTATGTTTGGGGTTTATCGAATAGCAGCGCAGGGACGGCTAAACTTGATGCTGGTGCGATAAAATAAATTGACGGTGTGATGATTGATCTAAAAACGGCAAATGATGTCGTCATGAAGTTGTCATGAAGTTGTAAGTAAGGTGTCCGGGAAATAGATTTTCGTGGCAATATTTTTTGGAATTTAAGTGAAAATAATACCAATAGTTCAGGTGCCGATAGCAGAAGTAGAAATGGCTTTGTTTGAGGAGCGCAAGAATATTCATCCTCGATCACAAAAAGGCTGGTTTAGTTCCTGGCGTTGGGCCTTGGTATTTTTCACTCAAATTCTATTTTATGGCGCGGCATGGCTCCCCTGGAACGACAGGCAAGCGGTGTTGTTTGATCTCGTTACCCGTAAATTTTACATTTTTGGATTAGTGCTCTGGCCGCAAGATTTTATCTATCTTGCGGTCTTACTCGTCATTTCTGCATTATCCCTGTTTCTATTTACGGCGATTGCCGGTCGCCTGTTTTGTGGTTATGCCTGTCCACAAACGGTGTACACAGAAATCTTCATGTGGATAGAAAAGAAGATCGAAGGGGAGCGTAATGCGCGCATCAAACTCGATGCCGCGCCGATGTCGCTACATAAGTTTAATTTAAAGTTTATTAAGCATAGCTTGTGGCTCGTGCTGGCGCTTTGGACAGGCTTTACCTTCGTCGGTTACTTCACGCCGATTCATGCTCTTGCCGAAGAAGTGTTTTCTTTTTCCTTAGGCCCATGGGAAACCTTTTGGTTGTTATTT
The DNA here is from genome assembly GCA_040390685.1 of Pseudomonadota bacterium. GTDB lineage: Bacteria > Pseudomonadota > Gammaproteobacteria > Burkholderiales > Burkholderiaceae_D > Undibacterium. The sequence goes on from JAZJYB010000259.1 coordinate 6,225, forward strand.
TACGGCTTCGCGACGTATGGTAATGCTGGCTTCATGCGCGAGCAAGTTTGTAAATATATGTGCCCGTATGCGCGCTTTCAAAGCGCCATGTTCGACAAAGACACCTTGATCGTTACCTATGATGCCGAGCGTGGAGATCCTCGTGGCTCACGAAATAAAAAAGTCGATTTTAAAGCACTGGGTTTAGGTGCCTGCGTTGATTGCGATATTTGTGTACAGGTTTGCCCTACCGGTATTGATATTCGAAACGGCTTGCAATATGAATGTATAGCATGTGGTGCCTGTATTGATGGCTGCGATCAGGTCATGGATAAAATGGGCTATGAGCGCGGACTTATTCGCTACACGACAGAGCATGCCTTAGTCCGAAAATTAGATAAAAAGTCGATGTGGCGACGAGTATTTCGACTGCGCACATTGATTTATGGCGGTATTTTGAGCCTGATTGTCCTAGTTGCTGCGGTTTCACTTGCGTATCACGTACCCTTGAAAGTCGATGTTATTCGTGATCGAAGCATGCCAAAAATCACGGAGAATGGCGCCATAGAAAACGTCTACAGACTTCAAATTATGAATACCCAGGAAGTCGCGCATACTTATCAGATTTCGGTCAAAGGGATAGCAGGTGCAGTCATTGTGAACGAGTCAAATGTCGATGTGAAATCTGCCTCGGCGGTAGCGTTTGCGGTAAGGGTACGTATTCCTGCAGGCGCTGCGGAAACAGGTTCCAATCGCATACGCTTTGTTATTAAAGATGTTAATGAACCCAAAATAGTAGTGACAGAAAAAGCAGTATTTTTAGTGCCAAAATAGGACGAATATGAACTTAAGTCTGCTGCCACAAAAAAACAAGAAAGATCTTTGGTACAAAGAGCCATGGTTGTTACTGGTCGTAGGTGGGCCTTTAATCGTCGTCTGTGCCAGCATCTTCACCGGTGTATTGGCTTGGCACGGGTCGGATAAAGTAGTCGCTGAAGATTATTACAAACAAGGCTTAATGATTAATAAGGATTTGCTACGCGATGCGAAGGCGCGAGAGTTGCAATTGTCGGCATCCATCAGCCTCGATCTTGCTGCGAACCGACTAAAAATGTCCGTCTCCGCAAATAAAGATTTACCCGATACCATACAAGTAAGTCTGGCCAGTTCTGGCGGAAGAACATCATCAGTGAGCGAAGTCATCAGGCGCTTACCGATGAAACAGGTCAGGCCGGGAGAATATGAAGCTGACTTGAATGTAACTTCCAACTTCTCGTTAACATCAGTAAAATTGCTTCATATTAAAGTTGAGACCACGGACTGGCGATTAACTGGCGACTGGTTTGACCCTGAACAAAGGCTGGCACATCTTACGGCGGCAAAATAGGCGTACCACCTTAGTTGATTGAATTCTATTCGAAGAGGCAAGATTTGGAACATCAACATACACATCCCGCAGCAAGCAAGCCTCTGTTACGTACTATGTTAATGGTAGTGCTTTGGCCTGCATTCTTGATGGCATGTGTTGCGACCGGTCTTTTCTTTAGCCTGGTTGATCCGATGGAGTTGATTATTCTTGATCAGCGTGTACAGGTGCATATTCTCGGTGCCTATACCATCGGTTTTTTCGTATTTTGGATCTTGGGTATTTTGTCTAGTGGACTGACCGCATTACTCGTACAAAAAATACGCTAGAAATTTATTTTATTACGCGGCCAAAGCCGTTTTCCAGATGATTACCTTACCACTCGCCCTTGCCACAATGACCGCTGGTTTGGTTGGTGGAGTGCACTGCGTTGGTATGTGCGGAGGTATTTCTACGCTCCTGTCTCATGCACCAAATGATGCGTCAAATAATGCGCCAGAACGCGCGCTTGCTAGTGGCAAAAACAAAGTCATAGCGATTCATAGTACGTCTAAATTTCCAGCCGCTAAGGCTAATTCCACAGCTGGCTATCGCCATCAGATCTTATTGCAAAGTGGGCGTTTATTGACCTACATGTTAATCGGCATGTTGTTCGGAGGGATAGGGGCAGCGGGCTTGCAATTTAAGCCTTATCTGCCAGTGCAAAAGATTCTATTTGTCATCGGAAATCTCGCGCTTGTATTGCTGGGCTTGCATTTGCTCGGGCTGACATTTACGGCGTCGCTGCTTAGAAAAATATCCGGTCCCATTTTGCAATTTGGTCATGCGTTTATGCCGGCGATTGCATATGGCCGACGACATTCGTTTTTGATGGGGATGAGTTGGGGCTGCTTGCCGTGTGGATTACTTTATGGCGTAGCGCCATTCGCCTTGCTGTCAGGCGATGCATTCTCAGGCGCAATCCTGATGCTGTTGTTTGGATTAACTGCATTGCCGCATTTGTTATTCACACAAACTTTGCTGCGACGAAGTAATTCAGGCCAATTTGCCGCTTATTTCAGAGCTGCTAGCGCATGTTGTCTGATATTTATTGGCTTGTTTGGCTTGTGGTATTTTGATATGGGAAATATGCCGAGTTTTTTATGCGTGACACCAATTGCATAATTGTTTACGTCATTCCATTTCTAAATCATTTGTGTCTAGGTGACGAGCCGAAGGCAGTGCTATAGTACGGCGAGGCGCAGGCAACAACGACATGAATGATTTAGAATTGGAATCAGGCATTGATATCGATGAGTGTTCCTAATACTTCGTCTGCAGCTTTAACGATTTGCGCAGAAAATTCAAAACCGGCTTTGTATTGAATCGAGTTAACCAATTCTGTAGCCAGATCTGTGCCGCTTGCCTGAGTAGCGAGATCTGCTGGCGCTATAGAACCGGATGCATCGCTGCCATTTTGGCTAATGTTGACGACAACACCGCCAGCGGGCTGTTCTTGAAATTGCGCTTGCCCTGGTTGAAAACCCGAAGTATTGGCATTGGCAATATTGTGCGATGAACTATCAAGTGCTCGTTGATAAGCTCTTAAACTTGTTAATCCTATGCTAAGTGCAGACCCAGCCATGGCAGGCTCCTTTCAATATTGATGGTTTTAGCTTACACCGGATTAGTTTAATTCGCTCGACTGTTACAATTTTATGGAACGTCTGATCTTGTTGATAACGGTAGCTTAATTTCTAAATTTGTCCCTTCGCCAGGCATACTGATAACCGTAAATTCACCATCCATCGCTTTTACCCGTTCGCGCATTCCTACTAAACCAAATGAACGTGTTTTCTTCATGTCTTCTTCATCTATGCCGCGGCCATTATCTCGAATGCTAAAGCTGATCGACGATGCATCTCGTTGAAATTCGATTTGTACTTCGCTGGCGCTCGCGTGACGTGCGACGTTGGTCAATGATTCTTGTATCACTCTAAATATCGCAGTGCTATGTGCATCGTCGAGTGTCAATTGTTCTTCATCGGCGATCAATTCACAGTCGATTTGATGCCTGTTAGAGAAATCTTTTTGTAGGGTTTTTAATGCATAGAAGAGACCTCCCTCATCGAGTGCTTTTGGCCGTAAATCGCTGGCGATACGTCTTAGCGTGGTAATCGATGTGAGTAGTAACTGATCCATGCTGTGGACAGTTTTTTGCGTTTTTTCAGTGAGTAAGCTATCTCTTTGCAGTAATGAAAGATCCATGCGCAAGGCCGCAAGAAGCTGCCCCAGGTCGTCATGTAATTCTCGTGCAATATGTTTGCGTTCTTCTTCCCTGATGCTTTGTAATGCCGTTGATAATTGACTGAGTTGTGTGTGATACAGCGCCAATTTATCTTTAGCAATTTTGCGTTCAGTGATATCCCGGAAGATGACGGTGTAAAATCGCTCGCCATTTTCTAGCGAGCTGGAGATCGATGCCTCAATCGGAAATTCTGTACCGTCGGCACGTAGCCCGGTAACATAAAAATCTTCAAAGCTTGAACCCATTTTACGTTTGGTAGCACCAGTGTCACCAAACTTATTGACGTGTTCGCCGTGGTTTTTTCTGTGCCTGACTGGTATCACCTCATCAAGCGACTTGTGTTGAAGTGCTTCAACGGTATAGCCAAACATGGCAGCGGCGGCAGGATTGATGACGACAATTTTTTGCGTCTTATCAATGGTAACAATGCCGTCAATAGCGGTCTCAATGATGCCTGTGAGACGCTTTTTATGTACAGTTAATTCGTCAGCCGCTGCATGTAATTCCAGACTCGCATTTGCCAGCGTCGTGTATGGCGCATGAATATTGATTGCGACCATACTGCGATAAATGGCAAGCGCAGCAAATAATTGAAAAATGTGGCCGATCAATGCCAGGTGCTCTCTGCTATCAAGATGAAGCGAAAAATACACCTGTGACAGCGCTAGCATGCAACTTGCCAGAAACAGGTATGTTCGCTTTATCTGTAAATGCGCGATGTCCGATGTTGGTTCAAGATTGGTTTGCCTAAAGAATAGAAAAGCATTTGCAATATTGAGCGCAGTTAAAGTTAATTCGGTAAATCGCGTAAATAAGGTTTGTCCCTGAGCATCTAGAAAGCTCAAGGGCAAAAATTGAGGAGTTAAAAAAATTATCGAAGAGATGAAGAAGGTAAAGCCTAAACCCGTGCCCAAAATTCCCAGAGCTTTGTTGTTGGAAATCTGTGCGTCGTTGCGTTTGATGGCGAGACTAAATAAAGTGCCTGCAACAATAAAGCGAGACAGTAACCAAAAGCTTAGTGACTTGTGCATGTCGCTGTCACTTAAGAATCCCGGCATTCCCTGAAACGATATCGTGTGCAAAAATTCAAAAATTGCGGTACACAAAAACGTCACAGCCAATATGACACTGCTGGTTTTTCGTACG
>JAZJYB010000260.1:0-3486 GCA_040390685.1 Pseudomonadota bacterium
CCTTCCCCTTCTGAGGGGGAAGGCTAGGATGGGGGTGCGGCGGTCAAAATGAAAACAAGGATAATTTTAACCATTCAACCCCCATCCCAACCTTCCCCCTGCTTGGGGGAAGGAGCTAAAAGCCAAGCGCTGCTACAGCGCCTTGATTTATGGGTAAAGATTAGCGCGCACGCGGGAATTCATAAATAACTTAGTGCAAAGCACACCAATTAATTCTTTGACGACGTTTGACACCCAATTCAGCAAGCGCGATACTGATCGCCTGCTGATGCACTGGCGATCAACCTATTCACTCTGGAGCTTCTAATGCGAAATACTTCCCGTGCGATTTCAAACGCCATTCTCGTGCTGACACTCAGTGTTGCCGCTAGCGCGTTCGCGGCTGATGTCCTGGTCTCTGCCGCGAATATGCTCGATGTCAGAAGCGGTAAAATGCTGGCGAATCCACAAGTCCTGATCCGCGATGGCCGTATCGTTGGTGTGAAACAAGGTGTTGGTGCCTACGCCGTTGATAAAGACACCCAAAAAATTGATCTGTCCGGTATGACGCTATTGCCAGGCCTGATCGATATGCATGTGCATCTCGACAGCGATCCATCCTACGGTGGCTACACCGGCCTGCAATTCGGCGACCGCTTTTGGTCGGTGTTAACCGTGCCGCATGCGCTAAAAACCTTGAACGCCGGGTTCACTACCGTGCGTAATGTCGGTGCCGAGGCATGGAATGATGTCGGCCTGCGCCAGGCGATAGAAGAAGGTAAGATCGTCGGCCCACGTGTGGTGACGGCCGCCATGTCATTCGGTGCGACCGGCGGACATTGCGATTCGACTTTTTTCCCGCCATCGATGAATCAGCAAAGCCCCTTTAATGCAGACAATCCTGAAGAAGGTCGCAAGCGCGTGCGCGAGTTGCGCAAATACGGTGCGCAGGTGATCAAAATTTGTGCCACCGGCGGCGTGTTTTCGCGCAATACCGAGCCAGGCCAGCAACAGATGAGCTTGAAAGAAATGACAGCAATAGCTGAAGAAGCGCATCAATGGGGCTTGCGCGTGGCAGCGCATGCGCATGGCACTAGCGGGATCAAGGATGCGATACGCGCCGGTGTCGACACGATAGAACACGCCAGCCTGATCGATGATGAAGGCATCGCCTTGGCCAAGAAACACGGCGCCTGGCTCTCGATGGATATTTACAATACCGATTACACCCAGGCTGAAGGCAAGAAGAACGGCGTGCTGGAAGATAATCTGCGCAAAGACCGCGAGATCGCCGACATCCAGCGCGAAGGCTTCAGGCGCGCCCACGCGGCCGGCGTGAAGATGGTGTATGGCACCGACGCCGGCGTCTATCCGCATGGCGACAACGGTAAACAGTTCGCCACCATGGTGCGCTACGGCATGAGCCCAATTCAAGCGATACAGACAGCCACCATCAACGCCTCAGAAGCCCTGTCAAATAAAGAGGTAGGCATCATAGAAGCCGGCCGCTTTGCCGACATGATAGCGGTAGCAGGCGACCCGACCCGCGATGTGCGTTTGCTGGAGAATGTGGCAGTGGTGATTAAGGGCGGGGTGGTGGTAAAGAATACTGCGAAATAGTTTTTATTGCTTGTGTTAATGCTAGACCTGACACTATTCACAGATAGACAAATGAGACTGTCGACGGGTAGTCGCTGATAATGACTTCACTAATAATTGTAACGGTGGCGGCGACCCCGACACCTTAACGTTAAACATCACAAGGACAAACCTATGACTTCCCAAACTCAACTACTAATTGTAATGACGGTCATTGCGCTTATTGCAGTGCCTCTTATTTTCAAATGGGTTCCTCCTAACCGGTTCTACGGATTTCGCACAGCTCGCACATTATCCGACACCGGTCTCTGGTACAGTGCGAACCAATTCTGTGGTTGGGCAATCCTCATCGCTTGCGCAGTTAGCATAATTCTTTTAGTAGTTATTCCATTTTCGTCGGTTCCTATTACGCTTACCGAAGGTTTGGCACCAGTTTTAATTATTTTGGCGCCCATTTTAATTGCGGTGGCAGCGTCATTTTTCTATCTTGGTCGTGCTGGAAGACTAGCGCCGTAGGTGCGATTCGGCTTCATCAATCGCACGCCTTGATGGATCGCACTCTGCTTCGACTATTTATCCACACAAGCACATCGTTCGTGTGCGCATTTATATTTTTCAATGTGCAAAAAATGCGGGCGATTAATGAAGCCGAATCGCCTTTACGTAATCAAATGATTAAAGGGGGGGGCTTCGCTTTACTGTAAACGCTTGAGCACTTCTTCAATATCGACCGAATAAAAACTATCAACTGCCTGGTATTTGGTTTTACAGGCAAGCGTCAGATCTGCTGCGTGCTCGATATTGATCTTGACTTCGTTGCGAGTTTTGCATGCCAGCATTAAGGCCGGTAGTGCCTGCATGTTACCGAATAGTTTGTGGCCTTCTACACCTGCCACCTTCATTTCTGCACGTAGCTGACGGCAGCTTTTGATGTCATCAACGATCAGGCCATCTGGCGTTTCGAAATAACTGCTGGCGCCGCAATCGTCTGCCATCAACAGTGAAAACGCCTTTTTTATCATCAGGTCGGTCTGTGCTTGGGTTGCTTTTATTTCTTTGGCCAAGCTAGAAGTATTCAACATCTCGCGCCAGACTTCCTGCATGGGGCGGCTAGCGCCAAGTAGTTGCGCTAGCCACTTGGCATGGCAATTGAGCTGGCCAGCACATTCGATGGCATCGTTGAAATCAAGCTTATTGCCGAGTTTTAAACGATCGTAAAACTCGCCAAAATTGTGCATCGCCGATTGCGTATTCTGCCGCGTCGCGAGGCCGTAAACATACACCGCCAAGCCGCAACGATATTCCAGTTGACGACTGCCGATGTGCTGGCCAGAGAGTGCGCCCCAGGCGGCATGCTCGGTACCTAAGAAGCATTTTCCCAATGACTCATCGAGTTCCGCAGCCGCTTCCTGATGACTTATCCAACCCACGGAAAGCGCAGTGTACCAACGTAAAAACTCCGCACCACCTTCATGTATCAGCCGCGCTTGGGGGTAGATATCGACCGCATCACGTAACTGGAAGCGATGGCTAAACTCATGCGAGACAAAGGTCGTCAGCATTTTGTCGTGCCGGGCATCGAGTTGTTCCGGCCAATTTAACAGACCTAACCTGAGTACATTGCCGGCGTCGCCATCATAGCCAGAGCCGCCGGGGCTCTTGACCTTGGCGGCGGCAATGATAGGCATGTCAAATTTCGCCTTGGGGAGTACGGTCTTTAGGTAGTTAATTGTTTTTTCACCGACATCTTTAATCCGCGCTTTGGTCTGTGCCGATAAGCCGGGATCAATATAGCTAATAATGCCAGCTTTGAGTTGAAGCTCAACCGGTGAGAGTAATACTGGAAAGCTGTAATCAGGTTGTGCCGCGACCTCAATTTGTCCGCTTACTTGTTTGCCTTCGAGCGCA
>JAZJYB010000261.1:0-12649 GCA_040390685.1 Pseudomonadota bacterium
GCACTTACTGCTGCTTTTTTAAGAAAGGAACGACGTTCCATGCTGTCTCCAATATGATAATAATTCCGAAAAAATATTCGGTACCTGGTCAAAGAATGGGTACTAACAACGCAACCGAAAATCATTTTATGGGCAGTCTTATATGCCTGCAATCTTTGTTTGCATTGCAATGCAACATTTGCAAATACTTAGGTGAGAGACATTCAGCTAATCAAAAAACTTTTTAGGCTTTTCTCATTAGTATCAATCACTTAGATGACCCCACAAAAAAAGCACAGCCATCTCACATATTTAGCTTAAGTATTTCTACGTATTCCAAAGTGCGACAGTACACGGGTGATGCCAGACTAACTTCCCGCAACCGTCATGCTTTCGATCAGGATCGAACCGGTTTGCTTGGTGCCACGGATTAAGGTATCTGCACCTATCGCCACGATTTGCTTGAACATCTCGCGCATATCGCCGGCAATGGTGATTTCTTCGACCGGATATTGGATCACGCCTTTTTCCACCCAAAAACCGGAAGCGCCTCGGGAGTAATCTCCCGTTACATAATTCACGCCCTGCCCCATCAGTTCCGTGACCAGCAAGCCGGTACCCATCTTTTTAAGCATCACGGTGAAATTGTCGCTACGTTTGGTCAAGGAAGAGCTCAAGGTCAGATTATGTGAACCGCCGGCATTCCCCGTGGTTTTCATGCCGAGTTTGCGTGCCGAATAACACGACAAAAAGTAGCCCTGCAATACGCCGTTCTTAACCACATCACGCCGCTGCGTCTTGACGCCTTCATCATCAAAAGGCGATGAACCTACGCCGCCGATCACGTGCGGGTCTTCCAGCACTTGTATATGATCCGGAAATATTTGCGTCCCCAGTGAATCCAACAGAAAACTGGATTTGCGGTACAAGGCGCCGCCCGAGACCGCCTGTACGAACGAGCCCAGCAAGCCGGCCGCCAGTGGCGCTTCAAACAGCACCGCACACTTTCGGGTAGTGAGTTTGCGGGCATTCAGGCGTGCCAAGGCGCGCTCGGCGGCATATTGGCCGACCGCTTCCGGTTGCGCCAGTTTCTTGGCATTGCGTTGCGAGGTATACCAATCGTCGCGTTGCATGCGCGCGCCTTTGCCAGCGATCGGCGAGACCGAAATCGTATGGCGTGAGAACGGATAGCCGCCGATAAAGCCGCGTGAATTAGCCGCGACAAAATGCGATTGCTGCGCGTGCACGCCAGCGCCTTCGCAATTGGTGATGCGCTTGTCAACCGCAAAGGCGGCAGCTTCGGTACGTTTCGCCAGTTCTATCGCTTCTTCTGCGGTAACTAGCCAGGGGTAAAACAATTTTAAGTCTTGCGGATGCATTTCCAGCAAATCGGCTTCTGGCAGATCGGCGCAATTGTCTTCCGCCGTGAAGCGGGCAATGTTGTAGGCTGCGTCTACCGTATCGAGCAGGGATTTTTGCGAAAAATCCGAAGTGCTGGCATTGCCGCGTTTTTGCCCTACATACACGGTAACGCCTATGCCTTTATCCCGATTCTGCTCTATCGTTTCGACCTTGCCCTTGCGTACGCTGATGGACAATCCACCGCCTTCGCTGATTTCCACAGCGGCATCAGATGCGCCTTTTTCACGGGCAAAACGCAACATATCCTGTGCAATTTGCTTCAATTGATCCTGAGTATGGGTAAAAACTGGCTTGCTCATAGGCTGGGTTTCTTTGGCTACGTGAATGAAAATGGTATCATAGCAGCCGTTTCAATAAGTTTATAGAATAAAGGCGAGTCAATTATGCCAAATCCAAATAGAGGCTCGTGTGGCTTCAAGTCCACCGAGTTCGAGCAAGAATACGAACGCCCATCAAAATCTCAGTTAAAACGTGAGATGACTGGCCTGCAAAAGCTAGGCCAAGAGCTGATTGATCAAGCCCGTGACCGTGTTAAACGCGTGCCTATGCCGGAAGATGTGCGCGACGCGATTTTAGAATGTCAAAAAATCAAGGATCATGAAGGTCGCCGCCGCCAGTTGCAATTCGTCGGCAAAAAAATGCGTACGCTGGATGAGGCCGAGATTGCCCTGATCCAAAAAACCATTGATAGCTGGAAAGGCGCTTCCAAATCAGAAACCGCTGTGATGCATGCGCTGGAACGCCGTCGCGACAAATTACTCGCCAACGACACGGCAGTCACTGAGTTAATAGCTGAACATCCGGAGATTGATGCGCAACAATTACGCACCATGATACGCAATGCACGCAAAGAACAAGCCGAGAGCAAACCGCCGAAAGCCTATCGCGAAATTTTCCAACTGCTGAAAGAGCTATCAAAAGCATCGACCGCTGCCAATGTCGATGAAGATGATGCAGGCGACGAGGAAGAGGACGATGAGTGAAACGGGTGTTGAAACGAATGGTGAACGCGCGTTGCGCATAGGGCTAGTCTCTATTTCCGACCGCGCTTCTACCGGCGTTTATCAAGACCAGGGTCTGCCTGCGCTCCAAGCATGGTTTGGCGCAGCGTTGGCTACGCCGTGGAGCATGGAAACGCGTTTGATACCAGATGACCGTGATGCCATCGAACTAGCCTTAATTAGTCTGGTCGATCAGGCCCATTGCGATCTAGTGATCACCACGGGCGGCACCGGCCCTGCACGGCGCGATGTGACGCCTGAAGCCACGCTGGCCGTGGCGACCAAGGAAATGCCAGGCTTTGGCGAACAAATGCGCCAGATCAGCTTAAAATTCGTCCCGACTGCGATTTTATCAAGACAAGTTGCGGTGATACGAGAAACTGCCGGCCATGCTGCCTTAATTCTGAATTTGCCGGGTCAGCCAAAATCTATCAAGGAAACTCTGGAAGGCCTGAAAGACGCTGAAGGCAAGCAATTGGTCGCAGGAATTTTCTCGGCAATACCATATTGCATAGACTTGATAGGCGGCCCATATATTGAAACCCATGACGCGGTGTGCCAAGTGTTCCGCCCGAAATCAGCCATCAGAACCAAACCCACCGAATAAATCCCATGACTTCATCTCTGCTAGACACCATAGAACTTGAAAGCGCGCCGAACCCTACTGTCGCGGTAATCTGGATGCACGGCCTAGGTGCTGACGGCAATGATTTCGTGCCCATCGTCAAAGAGCTTAATCTGCACGGCTGCCCTGCGATTCGCTTTGTATTTCCGCATGCTACAACCATGCCCGTCACCATCAACGGCGGTTACGTAATGCGTGCCTGGTACGATATTTTGGGTACTGACATCGCCAAGCGAGAGGACGAAGCAGGTTTAAGACTCTCGCAGCGTAGTATTGAACAATTGATAGAACGTGAAAAAGCGCGTGGCATTCCGGCTAATCGCATCATCCTGGCGGGATTCTCACAAGGCTGTGCGATGGCCTTGCAAGTGGGTTTGCGCCACCCGGAAAAACTCGCTGGATTATTGTGCCTGTCGGGCTATGTGCCGCTACGCGATGTTCTCAGCCATGAACGCCATAGTGCAAATCACGACACGCCGATTTTTTTGGCACATGGTCGTGCAGATCCGGTCATTCCGTTACTACGGGCAGAGCAGTCACGCGATTTGCTGTTACAGCTAGGCTATAAAATAGAATGGCACGAATACATGATGCAACACTCGGTCTGCGAGGAAGAGATCGACGACATGAGTCACTGGTTGCAAAACGTCTTAAAGTCTTAATTCCATTTCTAAATCATTAGTGTCGTTGTTACCTTCGCCTTGCCGTGCTAAAGCACTGTCTTCGGCTCGTCGCCTAGACACTAATGATTTAGAAAAGGAATTCGCTATTACGTCATTCACAAATCTGATTCCGTCCGCCGGTCTTGGCTTTATACAGCGCGGCGTCGGCTTGCAGGAATAAGGCGTTCTCTGTTTTGCATTTTGGATAAAACGAGACGCCGCCGCTGATCGAAAATTGCTTAAACTGGCCAGGTGCAATTTCAAATTCAATAGCATTAAAACCTTCACGCATCTCGTTGAGTTTCGCCATAATTTGGTCATGATCAGCGTTCCAGAAGAGCATCACAAATTCTTCACCTCCGAAGCGGCTCAGCAAGGCTTTCTCTTCCAAAAACTGCCCCAAAAACATCGACAATCGCTTAATCACGATATCGCCAAAATGATGCCCCCAGGTGTCATTAATCGTTTTGAACTTATCAATATCAAAGATCACGACAGCCAGAGGAATTGCCGCTTTTTCGGCCTCGTAAATTCTCTCTTGTGCACGTTTTTTGTAACCGATTTTGTTTAACAAACCGGTCGCCCTATCGCGGGAAATCAAGTTTTTGTTGGTACGTATTTTATTGATTCTATTGATGAGTTGTGCGGTACTGATGTCGTTGGTCTGATGCAGCATGATCACATCGAAGCCAGCCTTGAGCGCACTTTCAGACAATTTTTCATCATGGTCAGTCTGTAAAAAAATGATCTCAAGACTAGGGTCGGTAGCAATATTTTTTTGCACGATTTCAGCGATCGATTCCGCACCGGAAAACATGGCACTTTCAATGACCAAGACATCGGGCAACCAGCGCTTAACTTCGGTATGCAATGTTTGAAAATTGTCGTGATGTTTGATTGAAATATTATTTTCAGTGAAGCTCTCGACTTTCAACTCAATTGCATCACCCAAATACAGCACCTTACCGAGATCATCGCGCTTACGCTGGGCAAACAAATTAAATAAATTATCGATTAAGTCTTCGCTGCTAAATGGCTTTTCGGCGTACGCGAGACAATTCGTATCGAGCAGCATCTTTTGCAGTAAATATCGGCTGCTCTGCTTTTCAGTTTCCAGGTAAATATACTGGTGATTTTCAGGCAAAGGCTTGAGCAAGTCGCGCAAAAACATGGATTTGTCAGTTTGCCCGGTTTGATGATTATGCAAAACATCCAGGTCAACCACGAACAAATCGTCTTCATTGGCACCTAACATCGCAAAAATATACGATTCCATTTTTGAATAAAACAAAATATCGAAATTATATTTATGCGCGTGCGATTTTAAAATCTCAGCCTCATCCTGGATGAAAAATCGTTCTGCGAGCATGAAAACATTATTTCGATACAAGCCTGGCTCATGTGACATGGGGATATTTTCCTGCGTTTATTCTGTCATTTTAGGTTAACACAGGAATCAATTTTATGGCAAGCAGCTGCATCAATTTCCTAAAATATTTCGCGGCCGAAGCCGCATGAAAATGAACCCGGAAATCCCATCTCGCTAGATTGTATAAATTTTAACTTTATATCACGCTAATCAAGCTGCCTGCTCCAGCACGATAGGTGTTTCTGACAAAGCGTTCAGTTCATCAATAATGGCCTGATCTAACTTCAAAGGAAACGCCGCAGGTATCACTAAGGTAGTAATTTGTTGCAATGAGGCCGTCGGCAAGTCACGCAAGAGTATGGTATCCATACGTGTCTGCTCTAATGGGTGGGTGGCTGCCTCATACAAAATCACAGAATGATCCAGCGGATAATCACGCGCCAGCTTATCCACCAATACCTGCAACTTGGCAGGCGTAGTATCAAAACGCTTCAAGCTTAGTTCACCGGCCAGGCCAGGTTGCCACAGTATCAGCAATGCCGTCGGATCGATCTTGCGATCATATATCATGAATTGCGTAGTCTCCATCGATTGCATACCAGTGCGACCTGGGTCGATCCCCAAATCAGCGACCAGGCAATCTTCGGCTGAAATACCCGGCAACATTTCGGCATGAAAGCCCTCGGCGCGCGCATCGGCAATTGCTATATGCGAAATACAGGCAAAGATCCCTGGATGTCCATAGAAAGCCGCACAAACTGTTTTACCGGCCCGCACTTCAGCAAGGATGGTATCGGCCATGTTGCGATAGGTATCGCGCCGGTTCTTGCCTTCTTCATCGCAGGCGCTGTAATGGCCGAGCAGGCAAATATATTCTTTAGAAATATCCTGCAGCCATTTGCGCGCAAAAATATTTGGCACCGCCGCGATCACCACGTCAGCAGTTTCGATATAGCTTTGCGCGATGGGTGTCAGTTGCCCTGCCATACGCATGCCTGTGCCTACGCAAATTAACTTTCCTTGTTTTTGGTTTGTCATAATATTTTATTGTTGATTTAATTGATGATGAATTACTGACTAATTTACTGACTAATTTACTGAAATACAGAGACGCGATTTCGACCTTCATTTTTGGAAAAATACAGCGCTTTGTCCGCCCCAGCTAAAGTCTCTTCAAAATTCATATGGCCACGTATGCCACGTGTGGCGAGGCCGAAACTGGCAGTGATTAAGAAACGAAATCCACAGGGATTAGAGTCAATTTCAGCGATTGCGGCCCGGCATCGCTCAGCTAGTATCAACACTTCTTCTTGGTTGATACCTGATAAGGAAATGGCAAATTCTTCACCACCCAGGCGACCGAATATATCGGTCTTTCGTAAGTGCATTTTCACTGTATCACAGACAGTCTTGAGTACCCAATCACCGGCAGCATGACCGAAGGTGTCGTTAATTTTCTTAAAGTGATCCATGTCAAACAGCACCACGCTAGCATGGCCGTCGGAATTTTTGAATGCCTGCGTAGCGCAATCCATAAAATGCGCGCGGTTACTGACCAGTGTCAGCCCGTCGATTTGCGCTGACGTGCGGAAGATATTTTTTTGCCGAAGGGTTCGAACCAGCCATGCGCCAAGAATGGTCAAGAGAATTAAACCCAGCGTCATTAACAAAAGCAGATTTTGATTCTTACCTTGCTGCAAGGCTTTCTCTATCGTGAGCGTCTTATTTTTTTGCTCGGACAAGGCCAACTCATTGGCTTTGTCTTGCATGTCAAATTTCACCCTTTGGTAGGCTAGATTTTTATGCAGCTGATCGTCGAGGACTTTCTTTTTTAGTGCGAGGTTGATGTCATAGTATTCCAATGAACTTTTGAGCTGTCCTTGTTCGCGTTTGATTGCGGCCATGGTTTCGCTGGTTTTCTCCATTAACTGAACTATATTTTCAGATTTCGCGCGCTTATAGGCCTGAAAGGCATAGCGTTCGGCTGACGAAAAATTACCTTTTTTCAAGTAAGCATTGGCTATTGCGTCTTCAAGTTGCGTGACGTAATCAGAAGTTTGATTGATCCTAGAAAAATCCATCAATATAGATAAACCCGCGTTAATGTCGCGGTCACTGTATTCTGCGTTGACCAAATCTATAACATTCAACGCTTTTACAATTAACGTAATTATTTTATGATCATTTGCATCGCATGCCGCCATCGCTTCTGGCATCAATAATCTTGCTTGTGCATTAGCTCCGCGCAAAAAATAAATTTCAATTCGATTAGCCAGACCATAACATTTCGAAAGAGAATTCACTGCATCGCCCTCTAACTCTGACATGCGATCCGCATAAACCATTGCTTCATCATAAGCATGTAACGAATTGTAGAAAGAAATCGCTGCTTGTAGCGCATTATTTTTCGCCCCGAGGTCATCGAGTTTTGGCAATAATATAATGGCCTGATTCATTACTGCCAAGGCGTTTTCATACTCACCCAAATTAGTATATGCATCAGACAATTGATACAAAAACTTGACGCGAATGTTTGGATTTGTAACCTGATTCAGAAACGACTCAACCAATACAACTCGCTCTTTATGTTTCCCCCTAAGTGCAAGTGAAGCAGCAGAATGAAAATAAAAGAGTTCCTTTTGTTTATTTGTAAAGGTCGATTCCAGTTTTTTTAATTGATCTAATACAGCTACAGATTTCTCCGGTGCAGAATCAACATATTGTTTCGCATACTCAAGTAACACATCTACTTCAACTTGCGTTTCCGCCGCAACCAGCAATGAAGAGCCTGATCCGAAAAACAGGAGCATCAACAAAATGAATCTCAGCACAAACTGAGATTTCATCATATTCATTACTGATCGCTTTTTTAGTACGTTGTAATGTGTGACTGGATTGCTGGCAAAGAATCTTCATGAACACCAACAAGAGCAGCTACCTTTTTCTTATCCCCAGACATCAAGGCAGCTTGCTCTTCATCCGACAAACCATGCTTATTCATTGCAGCTTTAGGGTCTTTAGCATGGGCCGCACGTGCAGCAGCATCTTTATCGAGTGTATTCAGGTAATCTAGAAGTTTTGACATTTTGTTCGCTTGAAAAAAAGTGGATTTGGATTTGTAGCAAGCGAAGATTCTAACTAACTATGAAATGCTTGGGGAAAGAATTTCAAGAAAACAAAGATTTGCTTTGAATAACAGTGCATTTCCAGCGAAAAACCAGCTTTGTTGGTTTACTGAAATACCGAAACCAGGTTACGCCCCCCATTTTTGGAAAAATACAGGGCTTTATCTGCCGCCGCCAAAATATCTTCAAAACTGGTGTTACCACGGACACCGTGGGTTGCGATGCCAAAACTGGCTGAGATCAAGAATTGTGAGCCGCTGGACTTGGTGTCGATCGCGGCAACTCCGGAGCGGCAGCGTTCCGCCAATGCCAACACACCTGGTTCAGATAAATTGACCAGACAGAGCGCAAATTCTTCACCGCCCAGACGCCCAAACAAATCGGATGGGCGCAATTGCGCTTTAACGGTATTGCAGACAGTCCTCAGTACCCAATCACCGGTGGAATGGCCGAAGGTATCGTTGATACTTTTAAAGTGATCCATATCGAACAAAATTAAGCTAACGCTATTCGCTGGATTTTTAAGGGCGAGCTTGGCGGATTCGATAAAATACGAGCGATTGCTGATCTGGGTCAACCCATCTATTTGCGAGGACACCTTGAAAATATTTTTTTGCCGCAAAGTGCGGATTAGCCAGGCACCAAGAATAGTGACCAAGATGAGGCTAAGCGTAATCATCAAAAGCAGATTTTGATTTTTACCTTGCTGCAAGGCTTTCTCAATCGTGAGCGTTTTATTTTTTTGTTCTGACAATGCTAGCTCGTTGGCTTTGTCTTGAAGATCAAACTTCACACGCTGATATGCTAAATTTTTATGCAGCTGATCGTCCAGCACTTTCCTTTTTAGCGCCAGATTAATCTCGAAGTAATCCATGGCAAGATCAGACTGGCCTTGCTTGCGTTTGATCGCTGCCATGGTCTCGCTGGTTTTTTCCATGAGCTGAACTACATTCTGAGATTTCGCCCTGTTATAGGCTAGTGCGCCATAGTGTTCCGCCTCTGCCAGTTTGCCTTTTTTAAAGTAAGCGCGGGCAATTGACTCCTCCAATTGAGTGACATAATCTGAACTTTCATTTGCATTGGAAAATTCCACCAACAAAGACAATCCGGTAGACAGCCCCTGCTGATCAGCATCTGAATTCATCAAATCTATCGCAACCAAGGATTTTACAATCAGTGAAATAATTTTAGTGTCATTTGCATCACAAACTTGAATTGCCTTTAATCCCAACGATCGCACAAGATTGCTTTCATTTTTCAAAAAATTGATTTCGACCTTGCTGGCAAGGCCGATGCATCTTGCAAAATTATTGGCAATCGGCGCATCGAGCGCGTAAATACGATCCGCATATAGCATAGCCTCATCATAGGCATGTAATGAATTGAGCAATGTAACTGCTGCAAGCAAGGTATCAACTTTTGATTCCAGCGCAGAAAGACTCGGCAATAGCTTGATGCCGTCATTCATCGCAAACAGGGCGTTCTCATACTCGCCAAGACTGGCATAACCATGCGACAGATAATATAGAAAACTAACGCGTGATTCCGGGTCTTGAATCTGACCAATTACTGATTGGATCAACGCAACTTGTTCGCTATACTTTCCGTTAAAGGTCAATGAAGCGACCGATAATAAATAATATTTTTCCTTTTGCTTCGTA
The DNA here is from genome assembly GCA_040390685.1 of Pseudomonadota bacterium. Classification (GTDB taxonomy): domain Bacteria; phylum Pseudomonadota; class Gammaproteobacteria; order Burkholderiales; family Burkholderiaceae_D; genus Undibacterium. The sequence continues at coordinate 9,845 of JAZJYB010000261.1, forward strand.
TTTAGCGTCGTTTCCAGTTCTTTTATTTTGGCGAGATCAACCGAAGCTTTTCCTGGAGACGTCTTTAAGGTCTTAGAAATATCGGCAAGTAGGCCATCAACATCGAATTTAGTATTTGCTACAACTAATAGAGGGAGAACACTTCCGACAAATAGCAAAAATGCTAGACTCAATCGAAGAAAAAATCTAGGCGTCATCACTAATGTCAGAAGTCGAGCGGGCTAGTAAGTGGAATGAGGAGCGATAATCGCTGGTACCTGATCCGCAGGGATACCAATCACAGCTGCAACTTTCGCCCTGTCACGGGAAAGAACAGCGTTCTGCTCATCATCAGACAAACCATATTTTGTCATTGCAGCTTTAGGATCTTTGATATGCGCCTCACGTGCAGCCGCATCTTTATCGAGAACATTGAGGTAATCTAAAAGTTTTGACATTTTTATGCACTTTCATAGAAAAGTTTAACTTATTATTAATAAGAACCTTAGTTAGCATTTCCAGCCACGCAAAAAATTATCAAAGCCGAATGATTAAATACCAACCTAATATATTCTGTGCCAAAAGCCACTTCAACGCCATGATTATTTAATCTCAAGCAACAATTCTTGACAATCCCGATTGTGCTGGCGAGCTCTAGGTTTCCGGCAAGCCCAAATCAATCCCATCCAAATCAGCCAACTCTGTCAGATACCCCACGCGCCCGACGAAGGGGCTGCGCTCATCCCAACCGCCATTGCGCGCAGGCACCAGCCAATAGCCGTCTTCATCGCGCGCTATCCAAAAGCGCGGTTGTTGCATGTATTCGTAGAGAGTGATCACGGGCGCATCATCACGGCAAAGTCATTATTGAAAAAACCGGATAACGACGCCATTCAGGCTCATTGAAACGCTTGCCGTTGGCGAAGATAAATCCGAGTACCACCTCCTGATTACTCAGTAGCTCTGGATGCTGCGCCTTCCATTCTGTAAATTTCACCTTTAATTCCGGCTCTTGCTCTAACATTTCCAGCGCGCTGTCTTCAAATACGTAATCTGAAAACGCCTCTTTCTTCTCTAGCGTGCTGTTAAAAAATCCCCAGCGGAAGAAACTATCATGCGCTTGCGGCTCTAGCGTCTCAACTGCATAACGGGCATTTTCCTGATTCAGATACAGCAGATAATCACCGGCTCTGGCATGGATAGTTTCTGACTGTTTTGTGAGTTCTAACTCGTCATGAAACATATGCCCTTCATAGGCATTTGCACGCGATTTAACGTCTTTAATGTGATAGCTTTGCGCTTGAAAGGTCTGGTCTTCTGTCAGGCGCTGTAGCTCAACTTTATTCCACTGTAGGCGCTGTATCACCTCGCGCCATGCTTGCGGGATCAAGTAAGCCTTGGGCGTTTGGATTACGAGCTCTTCAACAAAATGATCGTAGTAGGCAATATCTTTCTCCCACGGCTGGCTGCGGTCGTACGAGAGGCGCGTGTAGTTGCCGAGCTTGCTCGCAGAATAAACCGCCTTGTAGCCTTTAAAGTGGAAGCTAGAATGTTGGCTGTGATCGGCCTTCCATTGCACTGGCCATTGTGTTTTTAGCGCAGCAGCGTGCCTGGCCTTGCTGCGCAAATATTGGATATGTGTAGCATTTTTTATAGTGAAGCCCAATACCGTTTCGACCAGTGCGCCCATGGAGGCGTAACGGTCAGCATACGGTTTGAGCATATGCGTTTCTGGCATAAAACCTATGGTGTGGTGCAAGGCGGCGTAACCGGTTGAGAAACGCGGCACCTCTAAAAAATCTTCTATGCCATCATCAGGCGTGACTTTGATTGGATTGACATACGGGCAAGTCGGCCAGCCGCGCTGATCCATCTCTTGGTAAATCGCTGGCAGCATTTTGTTGCGCAAGAAAGGGCCGAGACCGTCGCCGAGTTTATCGGCCTGGGTCTGGATCAAGGTCATGGTGTAACTGTAATCGGCACCGTTAGAAGTATGGGTATCGACCATGACATCAGGGTCCCACTCACTAAAAAATTGATTGAATACTTGCGCGGCCAGGCTATCGCATTTGATGAAATCGCGATTGAGATCAAGATTGCGGCCATTCGCGCGAAAGCCAAATAACTCGGGGCCATCCTGATTCACACGCGAAGTGTTTTGCCGGTTCAGGCAGCCATCGACGTTGTAAATCGGGATGAACAGGAATACCGTCTGGCCCAACGTTGCCAGGCGCTCTGGCTGGGTACAAAAATCCCTGACCAGGGCCATGCAGGCATCGATGCCTTCAGGCTCGCCTGGGTGAATACCGTTGTTATTGAAAAAGACTGGTCGCGCTGCGTTCTTGATTTCATCACGATCGAATATGCCATCGCTGGTAATGACGCCGGCATGCATGGGAATGCCGTTATCCGAGAGCCCGATTTGTGAGAAGTGCAGAATCTGCGGAAAATCAGCTGCCAGCTTTTCGTAAAACGGGATGCATTGCTGCCAGGTTGTGGTCTGATTGGCATTACCTTGTTCGTACGGTGTCGGGTAGGCACTAGTTGGCATTGTTGGCATAATAAGGATCTTTCTGATAAAAAATCATGTACAAATTGTAGCATTTGGCCTTCGCCAACTCTAGTCACCTTAAATAAAGTCGAAATCCACATGCAAGCAGAAGATCTGGCACTTTTACTCACCCGCGAGATGCCCTTTGGTAAATATCAGGGGCGTGTCATTGCCGATTTGCCCGGCGATTACCTGGCCTGGTTCTCGCGCGAGGGATTTCCCAAAGGTGAAATTGGCGGCTTTTACCGCAGCAACGGCGACTCACTGGGCGGCAA
>JAZJYB010000262.1:0-2006 GCA_040390685.1 Pseudomonadota bacterium
CATCAATGCGTGCCGGGTCGAGCAGGGTGACGCCTTGTTCCAATAATCCTTTGGCGATGGTGCCTTGATATACGCGTTCGAGTTCTGCCAGTTGCACCTTGCTGTTCACGCCCAGCGTTTCCCATATATTATCCGGTTGCGCCGAGACCACCGATACGCCGTCAAGCACGGCGCGGGCGACGATATCGGTTAGATAGTATTCGCCTTGCGCGTTATTGTTTGACAGTGTGGTGAGCCAGTATTTGAGTTGGGCGGTCGGCGCGATCAGGATGCCGGTGTTGATTTCAGTGATCTTTTTCTCGTCATCATTCGCGTCTTTTTGTTCGACGATACGCACGATTTTTCCATCCTCGCGCACCATGCGGCCTAGCCCGCTCGGGTCGGCCATTTCCGCGGTCAGGATGGCGAGTTTGTCGCTGCCCGCGGCGCTGATCAATCGTTGCAGGCTGGCGCTGCTGGTCAGAGGTACGTCACCGTACAGCACCAGCGTCGGCACGCTGTCATCCAATACCGAACTAGCCTGGGCGACTGCGTGACCGGTGCCTAGCTGCGGCTCTTGCAGCGCAAAGCGCAGATCAGGCGCGGCGACGGTAGTCGGCACTTGCTCGCCGCCATGACCGTAAATCACGCAGATATTTGGCGTGCCTACACCTTGCAAGCTGCGCGCAGTGTCGATCACGTGCGAGAGCAAAGGCTTGCCAGCCAAAGGATGTAAAACTTTAGGCAGAGCAGATTGCATGCGTTTGCCCATGCCAGCGGCGAGGATGACGATGTTCATAAAATTCCTTCAATTGATTTACTTGAAATTTTAACATGCTGGCTGTGTCAGGTCAGCATTGGCAATGCCGCGTGGCATAATGCCCGCCTGATCAAGCCGCCATTTCGCCGAATCCATTATGAGCCCAGAACAACGTAAACAAGCCTCGGAGTTGCAGCTGCATAAGCGCGGCATCCGCATCAATGTGCAATTGCATGTGATCGAATCGGATGAGGAAGTCACACTGCGCAGTAGTGCTGAAGTCTTCCAACGCCTGATCGCCTTGTGGGCGGTCAGCAGCGCGGCATTGGCGCGCGACTGTACAGGCTTTCGCGCGTATCTCGAGACGCATCAGATGAGCGGATTTTTGTCCGCGCAAGAACAGGAATTCCTGTTTGCGGCAGTGCCGACCGAAGAGCAATTTCAGCAGTTTTCATCGCGCCAGGAGTCGTTGTATTTTCTGGCGTGGTGCGCCGGCCTGACAGAGAAAATTACTTTGAGCGCAGCAGCATCGAATTTAAAAAATATCCTTAAACTCTTCCCGCATAATCTGGACGCAACAAGTGATGCGCCCAACAAGTTGCGCAGCGCAATAGCGCTGCGCAGAAAAGACCTGATCATGGATTACTCAGACCTGCTGTATCGCCTGCATTGGGAAGTGCGCCACAGCCAGCTCACCGGCAGGCCGTGCCCCGCCAGCGTAAATGCTGAAACCGTGCGGGAATGGCATCAGGCAGTGAATTGGATCTGCCAGTACGAAGAGGAAGATAACTGGGATCTGGTGAGTACCGAGACTTGAGTTCAATGGCCCTATGTTATTAACGCTATCGTGTCCGGTGCGGGCCAGATAGTTTAGTCTGTTGATTGATCTACCCATAGCGGTAAATCAAAATAGAAACACGCGCCTTTGCCGCTTTCCGAGCTGAACCCTATACTGCCATTCATGCGTTCGATTAATTCTTTGGTGATGGCCAGACCCAGTCCGGTGCCGCCCTTGGTGCGCGTATCGGACGAATCGGCCTGAGAGAATTTTTGAAAAATCCGGCTGTGAAATTGTGCCGGTATGCCGGAGCCGTGGTCAGTCACCGAGACCCGTACCAGGGTTCCCGTCACGTGTGCTTTGACCTCAACTTGCCCGTTGCCAGGCGAATATTTTGCCGCATTTGAGAGGAAATTCGCCAACACCTGCTGCAAGCGATCGCCATCGACGTACACCAGGATATCGTCGGCCCGCTCGCTCACCGTATAT
>JAZJYB010000262.1:2016-11491 GCA_040390685.1 Pseudomonadota bacterium
TGGCCTGATCGATTAAGGGCATGAGCGCCTGAACCTGGTTATTGAAGGAGATTTTTCCCGCTAACATTTTTTCCATGTCGAGCAAATCGTCGATCAGATGTCCAAGCCGCTGGCTGTTTTTATGCGCAATCTCTAGCATCACACGCATCTTCAGCGGCACTTCGCCCATGGTACCGGCGACTATCAGCCCGAGTGCGCCACTGATCGAGGTTAAAGGTGTGCGTAATTCATGGCTGACGGTAGAGACAAATTCAGTTTTTATTTTTTCGTTGAGACGGCGCTCAGAAATATCGCGCACCAGGCCGACAAATAAGGGCTGTTCCTGGTGCGTGGTTTGCGATACCGCTAAATCCATCGGGAAATTGTGGCCGTCCTTATGCCGGCCCTCGACTTCGCGGCTGTTGCCGATGATGTTGCCAACGCCGGTGCGGCGGTGCTGATCAAGGTAGCCGTCATGCGCGCTGTGATACGGCTCCGGCATCAGCATCTTGATGTTTTGCCCTATCAGTTCTGTCGGGCCATAACCAAAGATGCTTTCAACAGAATGATTTACCGAGCGGATAATGCCGTTGTCATCGATGGTAATGATGCCATCCACGGCGTTGTCGAGTATCGCCCTGGTGTATTCCATACTCTCTTGCAGGGCGATGGTAGAGCGGCGGGTGTTCTCCACCTCGACCTGTAATTCACCCCGGGTCTGCTGGACCCGTGCGGTCATGCTATCAAAGGCGGCGCTTAAACTACCGATTTCATCGGTTCTCGACAGATTTAAACGATGGCTATAATCGCCCGCAGCAATGCGTTGCGTGCCGAGTTCCACATCACGCAAGGGGCGCAATATGCCACGCCTGATCAAACTCCAGTTGAAGCTGATTAATACCCCCATCGCCAGAATGATCAGTCCTATCGCTAGCTGCATCAAGCGCATCGCATTTCTCGCCTCGTTGCGGTTGCTAGTGATGAGTTCGTTGCCGGTATCCATCAACTCTTGGGTAATCACCGCAAGTGAGGTGATGGTGCGCGCTTCCATTGCGACGTCGATGCTGGTCCCTTCAGGATTGAAAATCTCACGTCTTTGCGCCGAAGCATTGATCAGGCGCGGATAAATCGCCTGCACCAAATTAAGGTTTCTGCGTATGCGTGTCAGTTGCTCTTTCTCTATCAGGGTGTCGTAGGGCATGCGGTTAATCTCGCTTTGCATGCTGACGACTTTACGTGACCACTGATCCTGCGCGCGCGCCTCGTGAAATAAGGCGGTTTCTACTGCGATCAGACGGAGCTGGGTGGCGCTGCCTATCATCTCCTCGGCCTTGGAAATTTGCTGCATCTGTAGCTCGACCTGGTGCGCCGCAAACAGTGCTAGCCCCAATGACACGGGCATAATCAGCGCGGCCACCGCGGTGAGAATAGTGATTTTGGTACGTATCTTCAAAATACCCCCCGAATCTGGCATTTACACTGGCGGTTAATACACGATCTTTACAGCGCCAGGCAGCACCGCTTTGAGCGCCTGGTATTTGGTGAAACTCAGATAATTCGGCACCGGCCCTGGCTTGACCAAGCCCTGCTGCATCGCCCAGCGGGTCTGGTCGTCTAAGGACAGTAGCATCGCCTGATCAAGTGATACGACATAATCTTCAGGATCAAAAAGTTTGGCCATGATACTGTCCTCGACTTTCACGACCTCACCCACCGCGTGCCGGGCGCTAGTCAGATCAGTACGGATAGCGGCGTTCGCAGCAATCAGTGCTTTCAAGATGCGTTGAATTTCCTCAGGGTGGCTATCGATATACGCCGGCTTACCGATCAATAAGTAGCGGAAAGCGTAAACGTCTTCACCGTAGAACACTTTGATCTGCTTCCCCATACTCGCCTCTAGCTGGGCCAGGTGCGGTTGAAATATGGCTAAGGCATCGACCTTGCCTGCCTTAAAAGCAGCGACCCCGTCGGCTACCGGTAAATCGACTTGATTGACCGAATCACTGGCGATGCCATTCACTTGCAACACCGCATCCAGGAAATACAAGCCATTGGTGCCCTTGGTCACTGTGATGGATTTGCCGCTGAGATCTTGCAGCGAGTTAATGCCACGATCATTACGGGTGACGATGCCCAAGGCGCGTCGCGACTGTGAGATCCCGGCGATAATCGCAATGTCCTTACCTCCCAGTATCGCAAACATGGTCGGGGTATCAGCCGCTACCGCCAGATCGGCCTTGCCATCGAGCACAGCTTGCAATGCCAGCTTCCCGAGCAGGGCAGGTTGATTGATCACCTCGACCCCGGCTTTTTGGAAGAATCCTTGCGTCGTTGCAACTATCATCGGCGCGCTATAGATCTGGGTAGGGATCGCAATCACGACCTTGGAAACCGGTGCCAGTGGCTTGGCAGCAGGACGCCAGCCCCAGAATGCCGCCGCGCCTAGCAGCATGGCTAGCAAGGCCAGCCATCGGGCATATTTCTTGAAGGAGTTTGTTAAGCTGTTCCCGTCGTCCGAGGCTGTGATATCAGTCATTTCCGGGTCTCCTGATAGAGCGGTACGATGATTTCGAGTGCACATGGAGCGTGCAGAAGTGATGCTTAAAAAACAAAATATAACCCAGTAAAATTAATCGGGCAAGCAGATTGTTTGCAAAACTTGAAATCAGCGGGAAGGGTGTTATTTGTCGCTTTCGCGTGTTGTTATGAAATGTCATGAAAATTGACAAGCAGGCCAGCACACTCCTTGTAATAGAATGTCAGCGTCTATTTTTGGAAATTTCTCAATGAAAAAAATTCTTCGCATGTTGGCGATTTCTTTAGTCGCTGTAGGAATATCCACGCCACCTGTGTTTGCGCAAGATGCCTGGCAGCAGGTACAAAGTGACACTACCGTAGAGTTGCGCGGCCTCTCTGTAGTCAGCGCTAACATTGCCTGGGCCAGCGGCCAAAAAGGAACCGTGCTGAAGACAGTCGATGGCGAGCACTGGAAAACATTAGTAGTGCCAGAAGCGGAAAATTTGGATTTCCGCGATATACAAGGCTTTGATCATTTGACTGCAATTGCCATGAGTGCCGGCCCCGGCGCCGCCTCACGCATGTACAAAACCATCGATGGTGGCGCGAGCTGGCAATTGATGATCACCAATCCTGATCCAAACGGATTCTGGGATGCGATGGATTTTTGGGATGCAAATAATGGCGTGGTTTTTGGTGACCCGGTGAATGGCCAATTTCAAGTATTGCTGACTTCCGATGCAGGTAAAACCTGGCATGCGGTAGCAAAAGATCCGCGCCAACTTGCGGCCCTGGCAAATGAGGGTGCATTTGCCGCCAGCGGCACTTGCCTAAGTGTAAAAGGGCCGGGTGACGTCTGGTTTGTCACCGGTGGTGCCGAGGTGACCCGCGTGTTTCATTCATCTGACCGTGGCCAGACCTGGGCAAATTCGGTAACCCAGATTCCTGCCGCTGCAGCAGCGCGCGGTTTGTTTTCCGTGGCGTTTTCGGATAGCAAACATGGCTTTGCCGTCGGAGGTGATTATCAGAAAACGACATTACCAAACCTGAACGGCGTGCGTACCGAAGATGGTGGAAAAACCTGGCAGGACGCGCCGATTTTGCCGGCTGGATTTTTGTCGGTGGTGACGACTGTACCCGCTGCCCCACAGGTCTGGGTTGCCGGTGGTCTAACCGGTTCCGGCGTTTCAGTCGATGGCGGCAAGAGCTGGCAAGTGTTGACCTCAACGCCAATAAACGCCTTGGGCTTTGCCAATCAAACACTGGGCTGGGCGATAGGCCCGAAGGGTTTGCTGATGAAATATGTGGGGAAGAAGCTGGAGTAAACGCGTTGCTGATACACCTTGCGGAAACTCCGTGCATGGTTTCACAAGGGACTTGAAGGCCAATCGCGTTTTTCAAGTATTTCGTCTTTTTCTGCGCTTGCTTCTGCCAGCCAAACAATTGAAACGCTACGCATCGACTTGACTGGTTTGGTCAGTCAGATCGCCAGTGAACTTTGCCATGAGTCGCGCGCGCGACTTGGAAAAAACCTGTTCATTCGAGATGAAGACCGTTTTAGGATTAACGGCTAGTGCAACGCGTCTAGCAATGATGCGGCCAATACGCTGGTCATGTGCAGAGGCTTCAATGCTCGCAATCTCACATTCGAGCGCTAAGCCAGTGGGAATTTCAAGTGCTGATGTGTTCATGACCTATCCAATATTTTCCATACGAAAACTTAATAAAAAAGAACAAAACGAATTGAAACTCTAATAAGATTGCAGACAGTTTAAATAGAAAAAGCCCGATTGAATAAACAATCGGGCTTTTGGGTACATGATATATCTAAAAAGATAATCTTTATTATAGCAACAGCTCTCACCCCGGAAGACTACAACGGGTTGGATTATAACTCACAGATAGAAAAAACGTCATTATGCAAAATCAGAAAACTCACCGCCCTTACAATTTAGGCTTAGACATAGGCATTGCGTCAGTTGGTTGGGCAGTACTTGGACAAGAGCAAATCATCGATCTTGGCGTCCGTATTTTTGACAGAGCAGAAACTACTGACGGTGAGTCACTAAATAAAGCGCGGCGAGATTCACGCTTGGTGCGTCGTCGATTGCGCCGCCGTGCCTGGCGCTTGCTCAAGCTTGCTCGTCTGTTAAAACATGAAGGCGTCATTGCTGACAGTAAGTTATTTCTGAAACAGACACCTGTTATTCAATCGCTCTGGCAGTTGAGAGTCGATGCATTGGATAGAAAATTAAGTGGAGAAGAATGGGCGCGGGTGATTTATCACATCTGCAAACATCGCGGTTTTTGGTTTGCGCGCAAGAGCGAGGCCGAAGGATCTGAAGGCGGTAAGGTAAAGCAAGGTTTAGATCGTACGCATAAATTAATGGGTGATAAAAATCATCGCACCGCTGCAGAAATGATGCTTGCAGTATTCCCCGATAATCAGCGTAATAAACGTGGCGATTACAGCCAGTCATTAGGTCGTGAAATTTTGGCAGATGAGCTGGCGACACTATTTACGCGGCAACGTGAACTTGGCAATCCATATACACAAATACAATTGGAACAAGCGATCTTGGATACAAAAAACGGATTGCTTTGGCAGCAAAAACCCACCTTGTCTGGCCAGGCCATGCTAGCCATGATAGGTAAATGTACTTTCGAAAAAGAGGAATATCGCGCCCCTAAACACAGCTGGTCTGCCGAACGTTTTGTCTGGCTGACTAAACTGAATAATTGCCGCATCAGCGAGGCTGGGAATGTGCGTTCCTTGACTGCGGACGAGCGCAATGCTTGTATCGACTTGCCCTATGAACTAGCCAGTGTCAAATATAAGCAACTTAAAGCCAAAATGGTGAAATTGGGTTTCTGGTCTGAAGAGGTGAGATTTGTCGGCCTCAATTATCGGGATGAAAATAAAGACCCGGAGACGGCCAATTTGATAGAGTTGAAGAGTTGGCATGAACTACGTAAAACACTGGAAATGGCGCAGCTCAAAACCGAATGGCAAAGCATCGCTACCCAGCCAGAACTACTTGATCAAATCGGTGTGGTTTTAAGCGTGTATAAAACCGATGAAGAGATTCGTCAGCAGCTGACTAAACTTCGCCTGCAAAACCCTGTAATTGAAGCCTTATTGAGTCTGAGCTTTAATGACTTTATCCGGCTTTCAATTAAGGCACTTAATCAGATATTGCCGGGCATGGAGCGCGGATTACGTTATGACCAAGCTTGCGATGAGGCGGGCTATGTGCATAGCAAACCGAATAGCCCGCTTGACGACGAAGATAAACTCAGTTTGCTGCCGAGCTTTTACGTGGGACGAGATGCCAGCGGCAAGATGCTGCGTGATACTGAACAGGATTTACCGAATAATCCTGTGGTGCTGCGCTCGCTCAATCAGGCACGGATAATCACCAATGCCATCATTCGCAAATACGGTCCGCCGATGGCCGTGCATATAGAAATGGCGCGTGATTTATCACGGCCATTAGATGAACGACAAAAAATCGAAAAAGAACAAAAAGCATTTGGCGATCGAAATGAAAAAAATCGTGAACGCTTTGCCGAAGCCTTTGGCCGTCGCGCCAGCGCAAGAGAATTTGAGAAATGGCAGTTCTATCAAGAACAACAAGGTAAGTGCGCCTACTCTTTGGAGCCAATAGATTTAAATCGTTTAATTTCTGATCCCACTTATACTGAAGTTGATCATGCATTACCGTACTCTCGTAGTTTTGACGACAGCAAGAATAATAAAGTGTTGGTTTTGACCAAAGAGAACCGCGACAAGGGAAATCAAACTCCTTATGAATATCTGGATGGTGCAAGCGAGAGTCACCGATGGCAAATGTTTGTGGCGTTCACCTTAAATAACAAGGTATATCGTCAAGCCAAGCGTGATCGCCTAATGCGCAAACAATTTAGTAAAGAAGATGCCTCCGGTTTTAAAGAACGCAATTTGCAGGACACGCGTTACGCCTGCCGCTATTTCAAAAATTTTGTAGAACAGAATCTGGCTTTGCATAGCACCAGCGAAGCCAAACGCTGCGTGGTGGTGAACGGCCAGCTCACCAGTTTTTTACGCGCCCGTTGGGGCTTGGCCAAATTACGTGCAGCCAGTGACAGGCATCATGCGATTGATGCTGTAGTGGTCGCCGCTTGTAGCCACGGTATGGTCAAGCGTTTGGCAGACTATGCGCGGCGTAAAGAACTGCAAGCTGTGCGTTCGGGTTTTGTTGATTTGGACACTGGCGAGATCATCAACCCGGCGATGCTCGACCAATTGGAAAGGCACTTCCCTCGCCCTTGGGAAAATTTTGAAAATGAGCTATGCGCCCGTGCTGGAATTGACCGTGGTACCGGCAATGTCCGCGATGACCTCACGTTGGAACAATGGCGCGAGCATCTATCCGCACTGGGTTACAGCGATGCCATGCTGGCACAGGTCAAGCCGTTGTTTGTATCGCGTGCACCGAAACGGAGAAATAGCGGTGCAGCGCATAAAGACACCATTTATGCGGCTAGACCCACTCCCGAAAAGCCAAATCGCGTCACGCAAAAAGTCGCGCTGAATCAGCTCAGTACGACAGATCTGGATAAGCTGATCGAGCCACATCGCAATGAGGCTCTATACGAAGCGATACGAGAGCGCCTAGGTGCTTTTGGTGGCAAGGCAGATAAAGCCTTCGCTGTCGATAAACCGTTTTATAAACCGACTAAGGATGGCAGCCAGGGGCCATTAGTGCGTAGTGTAACCAAAGCAATTGATAATCAGTCCGGCATTCCTATCCGTGGCGGCATCGCCAAAAACGATAGCATGTTGCGGGTGGATGTATTTAGCAAGGCGGGCAAGTTCCATCTGGTGCCGCTGTATGTTCATCATAGGGTGGTAAAGGTATTGCCTGATCGGGCGATAGTCGCGGCGAAAGATGAGGATGAATGGACCTTGATTGATGCCAGTTTTGCGTTTTGTTTTTCGATTTATCCGAATGATTTGGTACGAGTTACTTTAAAAGGGAAAACGCCAACTCAAGGATATTATGCTGGCTGTGATCGCGCTACTGCTGCTATAAATCTATGGGCACATGATAGGAATCAAGCTGTTGGAAAGGAAGGTCTTATGCGAAGTATTGGAGTAAAAGTGGCGTTAGTTTTAGAGAAATTCCACGTCGATGAACTAGGCAATATCTTCCCTGCCAAGCCGGAGCAGCGTCGTGGCCTGGCGTAGTGTGGTGATCAGCCAGCCTGCGCGATTGTCTTTGGTGCGTGGCGCGATGCAGATAGAACAAGACGCAGGCACGGCTAAAGTTCCGCTGGAAGATATTTCGGTACTGGTGATTGATCAGCCGCAGGTGACGATTACGGCGCAACTGTTGTCGCATTTGGCGGCAGCGCAAATCGCCACCATTACGGTCGGCAGCGATCATTGCCCGAACGGTGTTTTACTGCCCTTTGTGCCGCACAGCCGCGCCTTAAAAATCATGCAGGCGCAACTGGCGCTGAGTGTGCCGACGCAAAAACGCCTGTGGCAGCACATTATCAAACAAAAGATCCATAACCAGGCGCAAGTGCTGGAGCGTTACGGTCATGAAGAGGCAGAAACCCTGCGTCTGCTAGCTAGCAGGGTACGTTCCGGCGATACCGAGAACCATGAGGCGCAAGCGGCAAAACGCTATTTTTCTGTGGTGTTTGGAGCTGGCTTTATTCGTGCGCAGGAACGGTTTTATAACGCAGCGATCAATTATGGTTATGCCTGTTTGCGTGCCGCGATTGCGCGTAGCCTGTGTGCTTATGGGTTTTTGCCCGCCTTTGGTTTACATCATTGCAGCGAACTTAATACCTTCAACTTGGCCGATGATTTGTTAGAACCGTTCCGTCCTCTGCTCGATGCGCATGTCTTAAAAAATTTTCCTCAAGAGCTAGCCGACGACCTCACGCCAATTCATAAGGCGACTGTAGTCAATATCCTGCATCAGGATATCGCCACCACCTCCCATCAAGGTAAAAATTCCGCCTGTACTGTGTTGGCAGCGATTGATGCTTTGGTGATTAGCCTCTCGCAAATTGTGCAAGACACCAGCCCAAATGCAGGCATCAATGCGTTGGAATTGGTGATGCCATGTGTCACGAAAATACTACCCAGCACCGCAGATTTATTTGATGCCAATTAACATTAGCGACTGCCGTTAATATGAGCAAACTGACCAGAAGATTTATGCGCCTATTAGTCTTTTTTGATTTGCCGACAGTGACCAAAGCCGAAAAAAGAGCCTATACTATTTTCAGGCGTTTTATGCTTCAAGAGGGTTACGATATGCTGCAATGGTCGGTGTACGGGCGACTAGTCAACGGCGTAGATGACAGCGAAAAACATCTTAAACGTCTGGTGATAAATTTGCCAAAGCAAGGCTCAATTCGCTATTTGCAAATCAGTGAGAAGCAATTTGCAGGCATGAAAATTCTGGTAGGCGAGCGCAGTTACCAGGAAAAAAAGGTCAACGCTAACCAATTAATCCTGTTTTAGAATGAATAAATCCACCAGAAAATCACTGAATATACAAACAAATCAATGACTTACTGGTGGACAATTATAGGCTTCCGGGGTGAGAGAGGGAGCTATAACCGATAGAGCAGCAGCATCACTTGTAGCCAAATTATAGGCTTCCGGGGTGAGAGAGGGAGCTATAACTGCCAATGTTCACTCAATTCATCATCTGACATTATAGGCTTCCGGGGTGAGAGAGGGAGCTATAACTTGTACGACGGCGTTAATTTTGTGTTCAATATTATAGGCTTCCGGGGTGAGAGAGGGAGCTATAACTTCGGTAAAGAAGACAATAGCAGCGTAACAATTATAGGCTTCCGGGGTGAGAGAGGGAGCTATAACAATTCCAAGCTAAAGCAGTTGCGCCTGTAGATTATAGGCTTCCGGGGTGAGAGAGGGAGCTATAACCCACCAGTATACACAGTCGCGCCA
>JAZJYB010000263.1:0-4702 GCA_040390685.1 Pseudomonadota bacterium
ATTTTTACTACCTGGATTTTGCGTATCATTGCATCGCGATGTACTACCTGCGACATCCAGATAATGCCATCGGCAACGGTAAACACTGGGCTGGATTCTGCCTCGGGTGAGAGGTATTCGCCAATCAAAAAAGTGGTGGCCTGCCAGCTGGTCATTTGCATGCCCAGGCGCTGCACAAAATTGGCCAAACCAGAGGTACCTGGCTCAGCTGCCTGCGCTGATTGCACCACCGAGCGAAACGAATCGACAAACACCAGGCTAGGTGAAAAACTCTCGACTTCTTCAGAAATACGCGCCAAAACACGATCAAAATTGCCATCGAGCAGTTCTGCCGCGAGATTGACAAATTTAATCGATTGATTGATTTTGCTGATATCAAAAAATGGAAACTGCTGCTGATAGCGCAGCATCTTTAAAGGCGATTCACCAAGTACCGTAAAAAATAAGGCGCGGCGATCAGGGTTAGCCAAGGAAAACATCAATTGGTGCGCCATCGTAGTCTTACCGCTGCCTGGCGTGCCTGCCAGCAGGTTAAAAGAAAACTCGGGTAGCCCACCGCCCAGCAAATCATCCAAACCAGGTACGCCTGTTGCCAAACGGCGTATGGTGACGTTTTTACTCATTTTAGATTTCCTTTTACAACTGTATCGAATGATTCGCCCATCCAGGCAGAACGAAGAATGCTGGCCGTTAAACTGTCGCCGATTAACAAGGCCAGAATATCCACAAATGTAATGAGCAAAGTTTTGCATGCCTCCTTGGTTTCTGCTGGATCGGTCAGCGCCCTGTTTTCAAGGCTCATTTGTAAACCGGCGAAACGAGAAGCGGATGATTGAGTAGCATGGTCAAGCTGCATCCATGGAAAAGCGACGCTATTGAGATGAGCGCTTCTTGTGTACAGCGACTGAAAACCCTCATCACCAATAATGGAAATGAGCTCAACCGCCAGGCGTTCCCACAAGAATATAGTCACCTCTACAACAGCGTCTGGCCGTTGCATCACGGCCGCCTCGACTATGTCATGTCGTTGATCGATGATGGATCCCATAAATTAAATTTTGATCGGAAGTGGGACAAAATGAATTTCAAATTACCCGCCGATATCAGGCGATGGTAAGCATATACTGCCATAGAGAAATACAAACATGCTTAGTGAGAAAGAAAACGAAACGGCTTTCAGAATAAACCTAAAAGCCGATTTATGCGAAACAAAAATGTGGCCGGATGCAGATGCAGATGCAGATGCAGATGCAGTGAATTATAGGCGATTAAGGTAGCTATCAGTCATTCAATTCCTGTTCGAAATCAATCTGAGGATAAAAAATTGGCCTATAAATCCTAATTGTTTACGATTAGCTACAAAGCTCAGGCACTCCCGATTTTCGGCTTTCCGTATCGGCGCTAATCGTTGCCGAGCAGTAGCGATTAGCTCCCTGCTCCCGCCAGCGGGAGAAGGGAGTTTAATCAAGTACAACAGAATGACGACGATCTTTCAGCTCCATGCCGATGCCACGGTAGCCGGTAAACCGGCTGGCAGTATCAAACATGGGTTCGCCGCTGACTTGCAAATATTGCGTCGTGCCGTCAGCATTGGTACGGCTGTAAATAAAATCAAGGAAGGGACGCCGGTCTGCGATATTGGCGTGCAACAACTCACGCTCAGCCACGTTCCAACCACCGGTTGATGTGGCTTTAGTGACGCCCATCAATTCGTCTACCTCTATCCCCAGCATTTCAAAAACCGGGCCAGATACTTGCGTGAAATTGCCGTGTGAATCCTGCTCCCAATACCAATCAGACGAGAGCTCGGTGAAGCTCTTAAAGCGCGCTTCGCTCGCACGTAATTCTGCGGTGCGTTCCAGAACGGTTTGCTCTAATACCTTGTTGTAATTATCGAGTTTTCGATACAGCAAGCGCACTTCCAGCATATTATGGATACGCGTTTGTACCTCGACTATATCGAATGGCTTGGCAATAAAATCTTTCGCGCCCACTTGCAAGGCACGCAGCTTATGGCTAGGCTGCGCAGTAATCACCAACACAGGCAAGTAACCGTCCGGTTCGATTTCTTTCAAACCCTCCATCACCTGAAAACCATCCATTTCTGGCATTTGCAAATCCAGCAAAATCAGGTCATAACGTTGTTCTGCATACATCCCACATACCTGATGCGGGTCCATCGTCGAAGTCACGTTCAGGTAACCTGCCGTGCGTAATATCTGTTCAAGCAAGGTAACGTTAGCCTGTTGATCATCGACGATCAGTATGTTGGCATTTAAAATATCGGATATTTCTAACATAAAATTCTTTCTAAAATTTGAACCTTGCCATTGATACTTTTTTACCTAGCCACGTTGTCGAGCACACAATCAAATGAGGTCAGGCGTTTCATCTGCATATTCCAAGGCTAAATCCAGCGCTTCCATAAACTCGACAACATTAATTGGCTTCGTCAGATAACGTAAAAATCCCGCTTCCAGCCCCTTTTCAATATCACGGGGCATGGCGTTGGCTGACAATGCCAATACCGGGATATGCATGGTGGTCGGGTCTTTGCGGAGTAATTTCAAGGCAGAAAAACCACTGATGCCTGGTAAATTAATGTCCATCAAAATGACATCCGGCAAGTAGGCGCGGGCCATTTGCATCCCCACTTGCCCATCAATTGCCGACAACAAAACCAGGTCACTACGACGCGCCACCAATTGCGCGACCAGGCTCATGTTGGCAGGGTTATCTTCCACATACAAAATAGAACGCTTATTTTTAATTGTGCTAAGTACGGCATTGGTCGACGTCTCGACAGCTTCGTCACCTGTTGTCCCCAAGTCTAAAATTGGCACGCTGGAGGCGGCTAGCTCAAACCAAAATACACTACCGACACCGACACTACTTTCCACACCGATAGAGCCATCCATCAGTTCGATCAATTGCTTGGTCACGACCAAGCCTATGCCCGTGCCTTCTTTAGAACTACTTTCTTGACCGAGGCGATTAAATGGCTGGAATAGCTGCGCCAATTGTTTCGGCGCCAGGCCGTTCCCAGTATCGGTCACACTGACATGGACGCGGTGTTCGCCACTCTTGGTGCAACTCACCGTCACAGTGCCACCGTCACGATTATATTTAATCGCATTTGACAGCAAGTTGATCATGACTTGCTTGACCCTGGTGCGATCAGCGTGCACATAAAACAAGGTATCCAAACTAGGGAAGATCATATGTATGCCGCGCTTTTGTGCTTGTGGCGCAATCATTGCCTCACAGTCTTGCAAGACCTCGGTAAATGACATGGGCTCTTGCGACAGGGTGACTTTGCCCGATTCAATCATCGCCAGATCAAGAATTTCATTAATCAGACGCAGCAAATACCAGCCAGCCTGCAAGATCTGGTCTATCGACATTTGTTGCGTTGCGGTCGGTGGTGGTACATCAGACGCCATCAGCTGCGCAAAACCCAGCACGGCATTTAAAGGAGTACGTAATTCGTGGCTCATGCTTGAGAGAAATTCTGATTTTGCCAAATTGGCTTTATCAGCTTGCTCCGTCGCGTTCATCAACTCGATGTTATTTTTTTCCATCAAGCGTTCAAATTCCTTGCGATGCGTAATGTCACGTGCCGAGGCGAACACGCCGACCAGATTCTCGCTACTGTCATGGAAGGTGGAGGCGTTATACGACACCACCGTCAATTTATCGTCCTTGGCTTTCACGGTGAGTTCGTAATTAGAAATTTTACCTTCGTGCAAAACCTTTTTGATGGCAGCTTCTGCCCGTGCAGGATCGGTAAAGTAATTCTTTGATGGTGCACCGATCAATTCATCGCGCGAGCGCCCGGTAAGAATTTCCATCTCATGATTAATGTCGCTGATGATGCCGAGCGGATCGGTAGTCATCATCGCATCGGTGTTGGATTCGATCAGCGAGCGCGTATAGAACTGCAAATCACGCAGGCGTTGGTTGATGACTTCACGCTCTGCCTCCACTTGCTTGCGCGCGGTGTTATCGGTACCGATGAGCAGGTAACCGATGATCGACTCTTGCGCATCACGCAAGGCCGTGACAGACACAATTGCCGGAAAGCGGCTGCCATCTTTACGGAAATAGGTTAGTTCATAAATATCTTCAATCCCGCGTGAAGCCTTGAACACCAGCGCCTCGAAACCCGGGGTGATCGGAGTATCGAGTTCCAGACTCAAGGCTGCTGCACGGGCAATAACTTCTTGCGGATCGGAAATATCGGCCGGTGTGATCTTGTTCATCACTTCAGCCGCGGTATATCCGAGCATACGTTCGGCACCGACGTTGAAAATTTGTATCACGCCATTCGCATCGGTGGCGATGCTGGAAAAGTTAGCGCTGTTAAAGATCGCGCTCTGCAAGGCACCCGCCTTGAGCAAGGCGTCTTCCGCCTGCTTGCGCGCGGTGTTGTCGGTACCTATCAGCAGGTAACCGATAATGGCGTCTTGCGCATCACGCAAAGCCGTGACCGACACTATCGCCGGAAAGCGGCTACCGTCTTTGCGGAAGTAAGTCAGCTCATAAATATCTTCAATCCCGCGTGAAGCCTTGAACACCAGCGCCTCGAAACCCGGGGTAATCGGGGTATCGAGTTCCAAACTTAATGCTGCAGCGCGGGCGATAACGTCTTGCGGATCGGAGATATCGGCTGGGGTGATTTTGTTCATCACTTCGGCCGCGG
>JAZJYB010000264.1:0-3647 GCA_040390685.1 Pseudomonadota bacterium
CGTCCATGCAGTAGTAATCGGGGGAAATACGCCCCGCCGCCGGAAAAGCATTCTTCCGTCCAGACCAAAATTTCAACCGCTCGGCTTCGCTTTGCGAGACCGCAATCGCAGTCGCCCCGGCGCTTTCCAATACCGAGCTCATGCGTGAGATTTCTTCGTCTACTTCCTCCGCTGTGCCATCGGATTCGCACAGCAAAATTGCGGCGGCATCAAGGTCGTAACCGGCATGCACATACGGTTCAACCATGCGCGAAGATGTCTGGTCCATCATCTCAAGACCGGCAGGAATTATTCCGGCCGCAATCACATTCGCGACAGCATTGCCAGCTTTGATGATGTCATCAAACGAAGCCATAATGACGCGCGCCGTTTGCGCTTGCGGTATCAACCTGACGGTGACTTCGGTAACGATACCGAGCATGCCTTCTGAGCCAATAAAAATCGCCAACAAATCGAATCCCGGTGCATCCAATGCCGAGCTACCTAATTCTATGACTTCGCCTTCTATCGTGACGACGCGCACGCGCAATACGTTATGCACGGTCAGTCCATATTTAAGACAATGTACGCCACCAGAGTTCTCAGCGACATTGCCGCCGATGGTGCAGGCTATTTGAGAAGAGGGATCGGGCGCATAGTACAAACCGTGCTGGCTAACCGCATCAGAAATCGCCAGATTACGTACGCCAGGTTGCATTACAGCCGTTCTGGCGTAGGCATCAATTTTTATTATTTTATTCAGTTTTGCGGTGGATAAAACCACGCCATCGGCAATCGGCATCGCACCACCTGAAAGCCCGGTGCCGGCGCCGCGCGGAACGATAGCTACCTGCATCTGCCGGCACACATTCAGCACCGCGATGACCTGCGCCTCGTTTTCCGGCAAGGCGACTACCATCGGCAGTTGTCGATACGCTGCCAGGCCATCACACTCATACGGCCTGGTATCTTCCTCATTGAACAGTATGCAATGCGTGGGCAACACAGCGCGCAGGGCCGCAACCACTGCGCCCTGGCGCTGCTGATGTGACCTATCTAAGCTGATCTGCTCCATGCTTACTCCTGTGGTTAGCAACAAGTGTAATCAGATTTTGTCAGTTTGAGATGAATTGTTCCAAGTGACAACAGAGAATTTAATTCAAGCATAAAATTCGGACATAAAAAAAGGACGCCTCAGCGTCCCGTTTTTGCTCACAGCAAATTTATGCCGAGAATGAAGATCCACAACCACAAGTCGACTGGGCGTTTGGATTCTTGATGACAAATTGCGCGCCTTCGAGATCGTCTTTGTAATCGATTTCTGCACCGACCAGATATTGGTAACTCATGGCATCGATCAACAGCTGAACGCCATTTTTATGCATGACGGTGTCATCTTCGTTGGTGATCTCATCAAAAGTAAACCCATACTGAAAGCCGGAACATCCGCCACCTTGGACAAATACCCGGAGTTTCAGATCAGGATTGCCTTCTTCTTCGATGAGTTGCGCTACTTTAGAGGCAGCACTATCAGTGAAAACGATGGGACTTGGCATTTCGGTTACGGCATTCATCTTTAGCTCCTACAATTCAATCAGACCTTCATTATAGACCGATATTCATGAGCTAGTTGGATGCGGCCAGTTTCAACACCGTTTCAGCGACTTGCTCATGGGTCAAATTACCAGAGACTAAAGCGCCATTCATCATTTCGAGGGCTTTATAGTGGACATCGCCAGAAATCTTGGCTTTGGTCTGCAACTCTATCAGTTCAGAACAAAACACCGGCCCGTTGATCTCGCCATTCACGACTATATGTGCAGCCCGAACTTCACCGTCTATTCTTGCTTTCTCAGAAATTACCAGCATGCTGGATGATCCGGATTCAGCGATCACATTGCCTTTGACATGGCCATCAATGCGCAAACCGCCCTTAAAATGGACATTGCCTTCGATATTCGTTGATATCCCGATCAGGCTATCAATGGTATTTTTGTTTTTTTTACTAAACATAAGTTGGTTCCCGAGAGTCTATTAAGTTTGCGATTCGCCGCCAAAGGCAATAAATTGATATCAATTTAAAGATTAATGGATTGTTGGGCGCGTTGCAGCCCTTTATCCAATACTTTGACCTGGATTGCTTTAACTATGGCGCCTTCGGGTAAAACAATGACACCCTCGAGGCGTTGATAATGCTTAAAAAGCAATTTTAATTTTCCTGCTTCACCCGATTTGGCATCGGGGAATTGCATCATAGCAGGTTTTCCGCCCTGCACCAACGTCAGGACAAGTTGCATTTCACCGCCAAAATCATGCTTGCTTTTGCCGCCCTGCATAATCAATACGTGGTATTGCAATTGATTCGGCGCCTGCATTTCTGCTTTAATACTTTTAACTGAAATACCATCTGGCCCTGTCGTCGAAGGCATCAAACTTTCGAAAAATGCCAGATCATCTTTCAACTTCAGATTCTCTACCGTCAGCGCCTTAACCTGATCGGTCAATTGCTTTTGCGTCGATTTTTCAATGTTTTCTTTGCTTTCGGCAGTATTCGCCGTGGTTGCCAGCTTATCTCGCTCGGCGACTAAGCTCGCGACTTGCTGTTGCAAGGATTCCACGCGTTCGGCGCTAAATTTTGTGCCAAAGGCAAAACTGCGCCCAAGGTCATAAGTCCAAAGTGCAATTGCACCGCCGACACCAATCACCAATGCAATCAGGGCCAACTTGATCGGCCAAGGCTGTTGGTGATTGATGGTCATTTTCGACGCTGCGATACGTCGAGGCCAGAAGCGAGACTTTGCCATGAGCTTAAGGCATGACAGGGACGTGCTTCAGACCGGTCGTTTCATCCAGTCCAAACATGATATTCATACATTGCACAGCCTGGCCAGATGAGCCTTTGACCAGATTATCCTGCACCACCAACACAATCACGGTATTGCCATTGCGATGTAAGGCAAGGCGCAACATGTTCGAGGCGCGCGTTGAACGGGTTTCCGGATGGGAGCCAAATGGCATGACATCGACAAACGGTTCGTCCTTATAGGCATTTTCAAACAAAGCCTGCAATTCTTCATTGCTGAGGTCTTTAGTCAAACGCGCATATAAGGTGGAATGCATGCCGCGTATCATCGGTACTAGATGCGGCGTGAATACCAGCCCGACTTTTTCTGGCGTCATATGCTGTAACTGCTCGATGGTTTCTGGCGTATGCCTGTGTCCAGAAACACCATAGGCTTTAAAGCTGTCACTAGTTTCGGTCAACAATAAACCGATATCGGCTTTACGCCCGGCACCCGAGACGCCAGATTTGCAATCGGCAATCAGGTTTCCAGCATCGACCACGCCAGCTTTAAGCAAAGGATAGAAACCCAATTGCATGGTGGTCGGATAGCAGCCAGGATTACCAATGATGCGCGCCGACTTGATCGCCACCCGGTTAAGTTCTGGCAAGCCATACACAGCTTCTTTTAATAAGTCGGTGCAGGTATGGGTCATGCCATACCATTTTTCGAATTGCGCAACATCTTGCAAACGAAAGTCTGGCGCCAGATCGATCACCTTGACGCCAGCCGCCACCAGCTCTGGCGCTTGCGCCATCGCCACACCGTGAGGAGTGGCAAAAAATACCACATCGCATTCAGTTAATTTAGCTTTTTCTGGAGAAC
>JAZJYB010000265.1:0-2411 GCA_040390685.1 Pseudomonadota bacterium
CTGGCATCGATGTTGCCGACCTTGCTTGTCACCGGCGTAATTACCTTAGTGATTTCAGCCGTGATGCGCGTGCTGTGGCTAGGGATTTCCAACGACTTCTTTGCCGCCTGGATGGAAGCCTGGCTCACCACCTGGCCCATCGCTTTTCCATTCGCCTACCTGAGCATGCCTTTCGTGAAGCGCTTGACGAATTACCTTGCGACCCCAGCCAAACCACGGTCGAGAAAAGTCCCAGGCTTGGCCATCTCGCAGATAGAAAAAGTAGCGTCCAATGCCGCGGCAAAGAATCAGCTGCAGACGCGCCGCAACGCGTATATTCATCGGTATTATTAGTACCTAAATTGTAGTCTGCGCCGTGCATCGGCTCGATTCAAAATCCCCAGCAGCTGATTGTTTTGCTCAAACGCACAATAATTAACTATTTCAGCTATTCACCGTATAAAATAGAATTTTATAAAATATACGGTGAATAGGTCGCCATGATGGAATACCTGCCCCTCTCGGACAATGCGGCGAGACAATTTATTGACGCAGCGACCCTCTTCTCCGAACACAAGCGCGTTGCGGAACAGGCTCAGCAATATATCGGCGGCATGTACTGGAAGACTGAAGCTGCCTACGAATATCTAGTCAAAACGCAGCCCGATAATCGTCAAACCCGTCTTGGGCGCCGGTCTCCGGAAAACGAAAAAATTTACACCGAATTTACCTTGCGCAAGCGTCAGATTGAAGAACGGTTAAAGTCGCTGAGAGCTGCATTAACGGATGCAGAGCGACAGAATAAGGCGCTACGTGTCGGTCGTACGCCGTCGACTGTCGTGTCGGTACTGCGAGAGTTTGATGTGGCGCGACTTCACGAGCACTTCACTGTTGTCGGTACGCACGCTCTCTACGCTTACGAATCAGCCGCCGGTGTACGGATTCAACAAGGCGCTTTAGCAACGATGGACGTCGATCTGCTCTGGGATGCGCGCAAACGAGTACAGTTCTTAACGACGATGGCGCACCAGGGTAATTCCATCATCGATATATTGCAGCGTGCCGACAAGTCGTTTCAACGTAAAGATGCGCAACTGGAAACCGCGATCAACGATAGGGGTTTTGAGGTTGATTTTTTGAGACGCCAGCCGATCCAGGATGACCCGCATCCTTTCCGCTTTTCCCATGATCAGAATGACCTGTGGCCGATTCAAGCCGAGCGCGCATCCGTCCTGACCGATGCCCCACGATTTGAACAAATGGTTGTTTCTGCGACAGGAAAAATGACCATGATGAGGACTATCGCGCCCGAGAGTTTTGTCCAGTTTAAGCTGTGGATGGCGGAACATGCCAAGCATCGAGATCCTGCAAAACGTCGTCGTGACTTACTGCAGGCAAAAATTGTGCAAAAACTGATTTCGGAAGGGCTATTAATTTCTGCCTTACCTTAAAGACCTTACCGCCAAAGTTGTTTGCAAGGATGCTGAGTCGCGATCTGCCAGAATGAGGTGAGAAAGCATGTGGCGCTAGCGATATTTTTTCTTCTGCATTGCATTGAGTTTATCCGCTTGAATGTCTACGTTGAATAAATGCGTAGGGGCGATTTGGCTTCATCAATCGCCCGCATTTTGTCGCACATTGAAAAATACAAATTCCCGCGCGATTGATGAAGCGTAATCGCGCCTACGGAGCTTCAACCGCAACCAATGTTTTATTACCTTTGAAATCTGTTAACGATGAAATTTTCCAGACAGGTACTTTTTTTGGACATCCACTTAACTCATACGGCGAAGGGCTATCCTCGTATTCTTGCGGTATCGTTTGCATCACGCGGAAGAAATATTCCATCTTCACTTTTTTTCCACTCATCTCGACCATCAAAGTGGCACGATCACCGCCTTTGTATGCTTTGTCTGGGTAATAGGCGTAATTTCCATCACCAACGTCCTCTAATTTTCCATGATCTGGCATTTTCATAACAGTTGCTTTGGCTTTACCTGGTGCTTTTTGCCCCCTATCAAAAAAATAGTTCTCTATCACTAAAGCTGGGCTCATCGTATTCACCGCAGATAGCGTATCGTACGGATTCTCACTCAAATGACAAACGCCAATCACACGATCAAATTTTTGGGTGTTTGGCTGTGTAGTCGCGCTAGCGTTAGATACTACAGATTCTTGGAAGGGTAGATTAGGAACATCCATCACAAACATTTGTGTCTCCTCAGGTGAATTGGTTTGTACTTGATTGAATAAATTCTGAGCCGACTCTAATATGTGCCGTCCATCCATCAGTGTGCGTGCACCACCCACCGACGAACTCGCCAAAAATACATTTGCCTCTTGAATGTTGGGCTGATGAAGCTTTAGCCCAACCTTGTATGAGAAACAAAGTCAAGGCTCTTTTTCAAAATTAATCCTTGCTCCACTATTTT
>JAZJYB010000266.1:0-1600 GCA_040390685.1 Pseudomonadota bacterium
CCGGTGACATTCGATGCGGCGGAAAAACTGCCAATCTTGAGTGGTCTGTCCTGATATTTGATCAACTGTTGTTCAAGGTTATTCAGGCAGACATGGCCGTCGGCATCTTCATCAATGGTGACGACATCGGCAATCGATTCGCGCCAAGGCAACTCATTGCTATGATGTTCATAGGGGCCTATAAAAACCACCGGTCGTTCATTTGGCGGGATATGTTGATTGAGTTGATAGCGGTCATCCAGATTCGCGGGCAGGCGGATATTTAATGCATCGACCATCTTATTAATCGCCGAGGTTGCACCGGCGCCGCAAAAGATCACACAGTCGTCCTCGCTACAGGTAGTTGCCTTGGCGATAATGGCGCGGGCGTCTTCACGGAAGCGCGTGGTTTGCCGGCCAGTGCCCGAGGTTTCGGTGTGCGTATTTGCATACAGCGGCATGACTTCGTTACGGATAAAGTCTTCGATAAAAGATAGAGAACGGCCTGACGCGGTGTAGTCGGCATAGCTCAGGCGGCGCGGGCCATATGGGCCGTCGATTACGCTGTCATCACCAATGATGGAATGCCTGATGGTGTCGATCAGGCGATTTTTGTTGTTGTTCATGAAAGATCCAGAAATTTCAAATACGCTAAGGGAATAATGGAGTGGCTTGCCAGTTCAAAGCAGTTTATATCAGCGCACTTATATGCGCAAACTCAGGCAAGCACAAACACCAGTGTCAGCGGTGTCACTGGTGACACCATCGCTGCGATTAAGGACAGTCAAGCTACCGCCATGCAACAAGGCAACTTCGCGCACAAAGGGCAGGCCCAGGCCCGTACTTTTGGGGGCGCCCGGCCGCGCCAGTGAATAGAAGCGATCAAAAATACGCGGCAAGGCGTAAGCCGGGATGCCTGGCCCATCATCGATGACGCTAATCTTTGCCCAGCCATTTTCCTGGCTGACATTGATCATTAAACGTCCGCCTGGCGCAGCGAAGGCGATGGCGTTGTCCAACAGATTGCCTAAGGCCTGACGTAGCAACAGAGCGTCGCCACGCAGGCTGATATTGCTTGCCTGAATAGTTAAAGCCAAGGCTTCGGCGCTGATAGCTGTCGCCGCATCTTCGGCCACTTGTTTCAGCAGGTGTGAAAGGACTATCGTTTCAGGATTTTCTAAGTTCTGCTGCTTTTCGATTTTGATCAGGGCCAACAATTTATCGATGAGTTGTTTTTGCCGTTGGTTTTGCTCGATGATATTGCCCAGGAATTTTTTCCGCTCTGTGCTGGGCATCTCTTCACTGAGCAGCTCGGCCGAGCCCTGAATCGCGGCGATCGGGCTCTTTAATTCATGCGCCAGGGTATGCATGAGTTGCTCTACGTATTGCTTGCCTTCCAACTTGTCGCGCATGGATTCCAGTGCCCGCCCGAGCTGGCCGATTTCGTTATTGCCCAATTTTGGCAGGGCGATTTTTTCACCGTTTTCCACCCCGGTGGCATAGCGTTGCAATTTGCGTAAAGAGTGATTCAGCCAAAGTGAAAACCCTATGCCTATCAGTAGCGAACCCAATAAAAGCCAGGCGCTGCGGCGTAAAATTTTACGCTGGCTGCGTTCGATAA
>JAZJYB010000267.1:0-1833 GCA_040390685.1 Pseudomonadota bacterium
ATTTTTGCCCGTCGTTGGCTGCGATTTGGCTGAAACTCATCGACGCGTATTCGTACCGGCGTACAGGCATGGCAAGTATCGCAATGCGGGCGGTAGATAAAAATGCCGCTACGGCGAAAACCATTTTGTATGAGTTCCGAGTAAGTATCGGCATTAATTAAATGCGCAGGAGTCGCGACTTGCGACCGCGCTTGCAAGCCGTCGAGATAGCTGCATGGGTAGGGTGCAGTTGCATAAAACTGTATGCTGGAGAAGGGCAGTTCGTTAAGTTGTGTCATGCCGTTTCTCCCTTCAATAAGTGTACTCAATCGCGCCAATTTGCATCAACTGAAGATACTGATTGGTTTCCATTCGGCGATGCCTGGCAGATCGACGGCCAATTTGATCTTTTGAATAAAGTCATCGCGCGAAATCGGTCTGGCGCCCAATGAGGCAAGATGGGCGGTCTCTTGCTGGCAGTCTATCATTCCTACGCCATTTGCACGTAAGAAATGCACTAAATGCGCCATCGCGATTTTCGATGCGTCTGTCACTCGTGCGAACATTGATTCGCCATAGAACATGCGCCCTATGCAAACTCCGTATGCGCCGCCGACTAATTGCCCGTCTAACCACACTTCAGAGGAATGTGCATATCCTGCTATATGCAAGGCGGAGTAACCGGCAATGATGTCTTCGGAGATCCAGGTTCCCGTGCCATCGCGCCGTGGCGCTGCACAAGCGCGCATCACCGCTTCGAACGCTGTGTCAAACCTGATCTCCCAGCGGGTATCTAATGCGCGTTTTTTGATGGTTTTTTTGAGGCTGTCGGATAACTTAAATTCATGGGTCATTAACACCATGCGTGGGTTGGTTGACCACCATAAAATCGGTTGTCCTTCTGAAAACCAAGGGAAAATACCATGGCGGTAGGCATCCAATAATCGCGCCGCAGACAAATCTGCGCCTGCGGCAAGTAAGCCGGCTGCGCCTTGTGCTTCAGTTAGTGCGTTTGCGACATCAGGAAATGGCGTATCAATTTCTAGCCAGGGAATCATGGTCGAGAATAAAAAATTTTAATCATGACGCATGGGCTTGAAAATATCATGGGTATGTAAGCTGAATTGGCCGCCTTGTTTTACTTTCGCCAAATCTTCAAAAAAGAATTTCAAAGTGTGACTGACGGTCGGGAAGGCAATTTCATCCCACGGGATTTCATGTTCTGCAAACAGCTGTACATCGAGACTTTCGGCGCCGGCTTGATAGTCAATATCTAACAGCGACGCGCGATAAAAAAGATGCACCTGATTTACCTGTGGTACGTTTAACATCGAGAATAATTCGTGCAATGTGATATTTGCACCCGCTTCTTCCTGCGTTTCTCTTTGTGCGCCTTGACTGGTGGTTTCGTTATTTTCCATAAAGCCTGCAGGCAAAGTCCAATAGCCATAGCGCGGCTCTATCGCACGTTTGCACAGGAGAATCTTTACTTCGCCGTCCATTTCCCAGATTGGTATCGAGCCGACCACCATTTTTGGGTTTTGATAATGAATTGTGCCGCAGGCAGAACAAACATGACGTTCACGCGTATCGTCTGCGGGAATTTGTATAACGATAGGGGCAGCGCAGGCGGAGCAAAATTTCATGGTGCAAAGCGGGAGAAGTTGGAGCTGGAAGTGTAACACTGGATGTGCAATATTTTGCATGCGTATAGAGCTAAAATGATTGCTATATATAAGCACGAGACGAACAGATAACCCATCGCTTCCTAAATAAGATTTGCGCAAAGCAGCAAAACGCTGTATAGTTTCATTCTTCAGACGCGGGGTGGAGCAGTCTGGCAGCTCGTCGGGC
>JAZJYB010000268.1:0-2278 GCA_040390685.1 Pseudomonadota bacterium
ATTTGGCCGTGATGTCAGGCTTGATGATGGGATTTAAGACATTGCTTGGGTTTCCATTCGCAAAATCCAGGATATTTTGAAATGCCGCCCGGAAATACATTTCATAACTCGCTTGCTCGACATAGCCCAAATGTGGCGTTGCCAAAACGTTTTCCATATGGAGCAGGGGATTTTGCCTAGCTACCGGCTCAGTTTCAAATACATCGATAGCGGCAAACCCGGGATGCCCCAACTTTAACGCCACCTCAAGCGCGCCAGCTTGTACCAGCTCGGCCCGACTGGTATTGACGAATAAGGCATCACTCTTCATCTGAGCCAGATCGGCCGCGCTAACAATGCCGCGACTGGTATCACTTAAGCGAAGATGTATAGAAATGACGTCACTTTCAGAGAAAAAGGCTTCCTTTGAGATGGCACACTGATAACCATCCTGTTGCGCCTGTCGCTGGCTTGCGGCGCTACCCCAAATAACTACTTGCATACCAAAGGCTTTGCCGTACGCGGCAACGATCTTTCCTATCTTGCCATAGCCAAAAATGCCCAGGGTTCGCCCTTTCAAAGAGCGTCCCAAGCCGTTATATTGTCCGTTGGTAGACGCCTGCTGCCACAATCCATCTTGCAAGCTGGTCGCGTATTGCGTGAGTTTGCGCGATGATGCCATGATTAGGGCCCAAGTCAGTTCGGCGGGAGCGGTAGGGTCACCGGCGCCTTCCACTATCGTAATGCCAAGTTCGGTGGCGGCCGCGACATCAATATGCCCAGATACCTTGCCGGTTTGGGCGATCAGTTTCAGTTTGGGTAGTTTTCTCAGTAGCGCTTTAGGAAAGCTGGTTCGCTCTCTGATTAATACCAGTGCCTCAAAGGACGCCAAACGAATTGCCAACTGCCCTATGCCGACCGCGCCACTGTTAAACACCTTGACCTCATGATCTTGCAAGAGACTGAAACAGGGGAGTTGCCGCACGACATCTTGGTAATCATCCAGAATGGCTATTTTCATGAAATATAATTTCCTTAATCGCTTAAAAACGGTTTTCTTTCAGTAAAAGTAACACTGTGTCAATAATCTTGACGGTAAAAATTAGCTTGAAACGCCTTGCGCGTGTAAAATACTTGGCACCGTAGCTTTTTGATTCTTTCGCCCAGCACCATCCAGCGGGCGCTAGTCTGGATGCAAGACCAGCCGTTTTGCCTTCCTATTATCCGACAGAAGCGCGTTGAGATCGTCTGCCATTTTTTCTTGTTTGAGCCTTTGCTCGCAATCCAGACAACTTCTCAACCGTCCTGCCGTGCCGCTACACCGATTTTTTTATTGAAATGGCATTGGAGAAAGTATCTTGAATCAACCTATCATGAAGGGAGTGGCAACGATGAAAGTCCCCGCTCACGTCAAGCAGCAAAAACTGATCAACTGGGTCGCCGAAATGGCAGCCCTCACCAAACCGGACAACATTTACTGGTGCGACGGTTCCGAAGAAGAGTACGACCGTCTTTGTGCAGAAATGGTCGCTTCCGGCACTATGAAAAAACTCAACGAAGCCAAGCGTCCTAACAGCTACCTGGCTTGCTCTGATCCTACCGACGTGGCGCGGGTAGAAGACCGCACGTATATTTGTTCGGCCAAAAAAGAAGATGCAGGCCCGACCAATAACTGGATGGCGCCGACCGACATGCGCGCGACCTTAAACCCTTTGTTCGATGGCTGTATGCAAGGCCGCACCATGTATGTGGTGCCGTTCTCGATGGGGCCGCTGGGTTCCCACATCGCCCACATCGGCGTTGAGCTCTCTGATTCGCCGTATGTTGCCGTGAATATGCGCGTCATGACGCGTATGGGCAAGGCAGTGTATGACGTGCTGGGCACCGATGGCGCGTTTGTCCCTTGCGTACATAGCGTAGGCGCACCTTTGGTTGCCGGACAAAAAGACGTGGCATGGCCATGCAATGCGACTAAATACATCGTGCATTTCCCTGAAACCCGCGAGATCTGGTCTTATGGCTCTGGTTACGGCGGCAATGCACTGCTCGGCAAAAAATGCTTCGCCTTGCGTATCGCCTCCACCATGGGACGTGACCAAGGCTGGCTGGCTGAACACATGCTGATACTGGGCGTTGAATCCCCTGAAGGCAAAAAGCACTACATCGCGGCAGCTTTCCCATCGGCTTGCGGCAAGACCAATTTCTCCATGCTGATCCCGCCAGCCAGTTTTGGCGGCTGGAAGGTCACCACCATCGGTGACGATATCGCCTGGATCAAGCCGGGTGCGGATGGCCGTCT
>JAZJYB010000269.1:0-6450 GCA_040390685.1 Pseudomonadota bacterium
CAACACCTGTCGCTAACCAATTGAATTTATTCGATTTTTAACCGGACACTAGTGAAATCCAGTCTATAAAACTCTTTGCAAATGCTGATTTACAAACCAGTACGCGAGGCGATAAACGCTTTCATCTTTTCCACGTCAGCCGTCATTACAGTAAAACGCTGCGGCAAGGTTTCGATGTTTTCAAAACCTGACGGGCGCTCTGCGTCACGGCCTAAAGCTTCTTGTATGGTCTCGTTGAACTTCGCCGGTAATGCGGTTTCCAAGACGATCATCGGCACGCCGGGCAGCATAGTTTCCAGTGCTACCTTGATGCCGTCTGCAGTATGCGTATCGACTGTAATGCCATAGTTTTTTTCTACCTGGCGTATCGTGTTGAGGCGATCTGCATGGACCGATTTACCCGATTCAAAACCAAATTTAGCAATGTTTTTAAATTCGTCACCGTCGCTACCTGGCTTGCCGGATAAATCAAAACCGCCTTCAGTCTCAACCTTTTTGAACAAGGCAACCAGACGCGTCGTATCGCCATCGAGCAAGTCATAAATAAAGCGTTCAAAATTCGACGCTTTGGAAATATCCATCGATGGGCTAGTGGTGTGCCAGGTTTCTGCCGACTTGCGTACGCGATACACACCGGTACGAAAAAATTCATCGAGCACATCGTTTTCATTGGTGGCTACCACCAGTTTATCTATCGGCAAACCCATCATCCGCGCAATGTGGCCAGCACAGATATTGCCAAAGTTACCGGAAGGCACAGTGAACGAAACTTTTTGCTCATTGCTACTGGTAGCACTCAAGTAGCCACGGAAGTAGTACACCACTTGCGCCACGACGCGGGCCCAATTAATGGAATTGACCGTGCCGATTTTCTGGCGATTTTTAAATTCAAGATCGTTCGAGACCGCCTTGACCATATCCTGGCAATCATCAAACACGCCTTCAACGGCTATATTAAAAATATTCGGGTCTTGCAGGCTGAACATCTGCGCAGTCTGGAAGGCGCTCATTTTTTTATGCGGCGAGAGCATAAATACCCGTATGCCTTTTTTGCCGCGCATGGCATATTCTGCCGCGCTACCGGTATCGCCTGAAGTCGCACCAAAAATATTTAACTCGGCATTTTTCTTGGCCAGCGTGTACTCGAACAAATTGCCGAGCAACTGCATCGCCATGTCTTTAAATGCCAAGGTCGGGCCATTCGACAAGGCTTGCAGGATAAGTTTCTGGCCGTTCGCTTCGGTCAGAGTGCGTAAAGGGGTGATATCAAACGCATTTTGCTCGCTGCGGACGTTGCGATACACCTCGGCCGTGTAAGTGCGGTCAGTGATCGCTTTCAGATCGCTTTCGGGAATATCCGTGGCGAACTTTTTGAGTACGGCCAAGGCTAATTCAGCATAAGAGAATGAGCGCCAGGCGTTCAATTCATCGTGTGTGACTTGAGGGTAATATTGCGGTAAGTACAAGCCGCCATCGGGAGCCAGGCCACCTAAAAGAATTTCAGAAAAGTTTTGCTCAGTGGTATGTCCACGGGTTGATACGTATTGCATATATTTGTTGAAAATGAGGAAGAGATTAGTTGGGATTTGGTTTCCCACACATTATAACTTCCCGCATAGACAAAATCTTCCTGAGGCGGGAATTTATCCCCACATCGGAGAACTTTATTTGATAAAAGCCGCTTTTTACCGATGAATCACCACCATTAAGGCCTTGGCTTCGGCTTTTCCCATATTTCGTATGGCGTGATTCTTATCTGCCTCATAACGTGCGGTGCCGCCTATTTTGAGTTTTTTCTTGATTCCATCGACTTCGACTTCTACACTTCCCTGTAGCAAGGTCAGATGTTCGGTCGCACCGGGGTCGTGTGGGTTCGAGACCAAGGCGCCACCAGGTGCCAGGCTTAATTCATACCATTCAAAGCGCCCGGCCAATTCCATCGGCCCGAGTATTTTCAGTACATAACCTGCATGTTCACCTGGCAAAGTAGGCGTCTCATGCGGCTCCAGCATACGAATTGTGTCAATTTTAGGCGTCACCGATGAGAGTAACTCAGCAATCGACACTCCCAAAGCATTTGCCAGACGCCAGGCAACAGCGATGGTGGGATTGGCTTTTTCTCTTTCTATCTGCGACAACATCGATTTAGAAACACCGGCGGTACGTGACAGATCTTCTAGTGTCAAACCACGTTCCAGGCGCATGCGTTGCAGCGTCGCGCCAACTTCAGGCGGTGCCGGAGGATTAGTAGTAATGGCTTTTTTCATAAATGTTATTTGAAAATGATTGCATACTTCAAAAAGAATGGATAATATCCACTATATCGAAATTTAGTTCGCTATATCGAATAAAGCTATAAATTAGTAAAACTTTATTTTAAATCACGAGTTCATTCATCCTAACAGAAGCGCAGATGCATGAGCTCATTGACGGCAATACCGCAACAATAAATCCGGAGACCAGCATGAACGCAGCAAAGCAAAATCAATTTTTTACTGAATTGTCTGGAAAACTAGACACTTTGCGCGAGCAAGGTCTATATAAACCGGAGCGTGTGATCGCTTCGCGCCAGGGTTCTGAAGTCACCTGCGACGATGGCCGCCAGCTGATCAACCTTTGTGCGAATAACTATCTGGGTTTATCCGGTGATGAATCCATGGTGCAAGCCTCTATCGCCGCCACCGAAAAATTCGGCTATGGCCTGTCTTCAGTGCGCTTCATTTGCGGTACCCAAACCGTACACAAGGAACTGGAACAAGCCATCTCAAGCTTTCTCGGCATGGAAGACACCATTTTGTATGCGGCAGCATTTGATGCCAACGGCGGTGTCTTCGAACCGCTGTTTGACGGGCAGGACGCCATCATTTCTGATGCCTTAAATCACGCTTCGATCATCGATGGCATCCGTCTGTGCAAGGCGGCACGCTACCGTTACGCCAACAACGACATGGCCGATCTGGAAGTGCAACTCAAGGCAGCGGCAGACAAACGTCATCGCATTATCGTCACGGATGGTGTTTTCTCGATGGATGGCACAATCGCCAAGCTCAATGAAATCTGTGACCTGGCCGACAAATATGATGCGCTGGTCATGATCGATGAATGCCATGCTTCTGGCTTCATGGGTGCCACAGGTCGCGGCACGCACGAGCATCATAATGTCATGGGACGCA
Organism: Pseudomonadota bacterium; assembly: GCA_040390685.1. Classification (GTDB taxonomy): domain Bacteria; phylum Pseudomonadota; class Gammaproteobacteria; order Burkholderiales; family Burkholderiaceae_D; genus Undibacterium. Next base: position 3,174 of record JAZJYB010000269.1, read on the forward strand.
TCGACATCATCACCGGCACACTTGGCAAAGCCTTGGGCGGCGCGATGGGCGGCTTCACCTCGGCACGCAAAGAAGTCATCGACACCTTACGACAAAAATCCCGCCCCTATTTATTCTCGAATACCTTGGCTCCATCGATCGCCGGTGCGTCTTTATCGGTTTTGCAACGTCTGTCATCTTCGACCGAATTGCGCGATAAATTACACGCGAATACAGCTTTTTTCCGTAGCGAAATCGCCGCCTTGGGCTTCACGATTAAGCCAGGTACCCATCCGGTTGTCCCTGTCATGTTATTTGATGCACCGGTAGCACAAAAATTTGCCGCACGCATGTATGAGCTAGGTGTCTTGGTCACCGGTTTCTTTTATCCGGTAGTGCCTATGGGTCAGGCGCGGGTCCGTGTGCAGCTATCCGCAGCGCACAGCACAGAACAATTAAAAACCGCCCTCGCCGCCTTTGCTCAGGCTGGTCGTGAACTGGGTTTAATCAAATAAATAAATCAATCAATTAGAATAGAAAGTAAGAACATGGAACGAATTTTAGTCATAGGTGCCAACGGACAAATCGGTAGTGAACTGGTCGATGCCCTAGCCGCACAGCACGGTGCAGACAACGTCATCGCAGCAGACATCAGCCCGGCTAGTTTGTATGCAGCCAAAGTATATGAAGTAATTGATGTGCTCAATACCGAACGTCTGGCAGCAGTGCTGGAGCAATATCAGGTGACTCAGGTTTATCAATTGGCAGCGCTGTTATCGGCCACCGGTGAACAAGCGCCTTTAAAAGCCTGGACCCTGAACATGGATGGCTTATTAAATATTTTAGAATTAGCCCGTATCCGCGGAGAAGCCGGCAAGCCACTCAAAGTTTTCTGGCCGTCTTCGATTGCAGCCTTTGGCCCAAATACGCCGGCACAAAATACGCCACAATTTACCGTGATGGACCCGACTACCATTTACGGCATCAGCAAACTTGCCGGTGAACGCCTGTGTGAATATTACTTCCAGAAATACGGGGTCGATGTGCGCAGCATTCGTTACCCTGGCATCATCAGTTACAAATCGCCTCCGGGCGGCGGCACCACTGATTATGCAATTGCGATTTTCCATGCAGCCTTGCGTGGCGAAAGTTATTCTTGCTTCCTGGAAGCCGAAACGACGCTGCCGATGATCTACATGCCAGACGCGATCCGCGCGACCATTGCTTTAATGGATGCGCCAGCAGAGCAGCTTACTATACGTTCGTCCTACAACGTTGCCGGCCTAAGCTTTAATCCACGGCAATTGGCCTTAGAAATCGAACAAAATTTGCCCGCATTTACAATACACTACGCACCAGACAGCCGTCAGGCAATTGCAGCGTCCTGGCCACAGAGCCTCGATGATGAAATCGCCCGCAGGGACTGGGGATGGAAGGCGCAGATAGACATACAGCATTTAGTCAAAGACATGCTGAAAAATGTCAACGTTAGCCCAGCCCTGACCAAGGCGGCATAATAAATAAATTTAAAAAAGTGAGACGACCAGATGGACATGCGTGTATTTGATTTATTTAAAATTGGCGTAGGTCCATCGAGCTCGCATACTGTCGGCCCTATGCTGGCGGCGCGGCGTTTTTTACTGGAATGTCCTGAGCTTTTCAAAGTGAGCAAAGTACAAGTCGCACTGTACGGCTCACTCGCCTTGACGGGCATCGGCCATGCTACCGACAAGGCTATCCTCCTCGGCCTGATGGGCGAAACGCCGCAGGAAATAGACCCGGCAAGTATCGACGACAAACTCAGTACCTTAGCCACCAGCGGCATCATGCATCTGTTGGGTGAATACAGCGTTAAATTCGACATTCTTGATGACCTTATCTGGCATAAAAAAGAAGTCTTGCCGGGACACCCCAACGGCATGCGCTTCATGCTCACACGCATCGATGGCAGTACCTATGATAGGGTTTTCTATTCGACCGGCGGCGGCTTCATTTATTCAGAAGAAGAATTGAACCAGGGCAGTAAGGCTAGCGCCAACGACAAAGCAGTTGTCACAGTGCCATATCCATTCGGCACCATGGCAGAACTTCTGGCCCATGGCAAACGCACCGGATTAAGCATAGCCGCGATGTTGCGCGCCAACGAACTAGTCCATTGCGACGATGCAGAACTCGATGCAGGCCTGGACAGGCTATGGGATGTCATGAGCCACTGCATAGAACGCGGCTTGCAAATCACCGGTGAATTACCCGGTGGTTTACATGTGCAAAGACGCGCCGCCAAACTCTGGCTCACCGCCAACGACCTCACTAACGCCCTGCCGCATGATGGCATGCACAAAGTCAGCTTGTATGCGATGGCTGTCAATGAAGAAAACGCAGCTGGCGGACGGGTGGTTACAGCTCCAACCAATGGCGCGGCTGGCATCATACCGGCCATCTTGCGTTACTACTCGCAAGACTGCAAACCTAGCAATCCCGTAAAAGGCGTAAGAGAATTTTTATTGGTAGCAGCCGCAATCGGCATGCTATGCAAAAAAAATGCCTCAATCTCTGGCGCAGAAATTGGCTGCCAGGGTGAAGTCGGCGTAGCCTGCGCCATGGCCGCCGCCGGCCTGACAGCAGCGCTGGGCGGCACTAACGAACAGATAGAAACTGCCGCTGAAATTGGTATCGAACATCACCTAGGTATGACTTGCGACCCTATCGGCGGCCTGGTACAAATTCCCTGCATCGAACGCAATGGTATGGGCGCCGTCAAGGCAATTACCGCCGCTTCGCTGGCATTGAAAAGCGATGGCATCCATCATGTCAGCCTCGATCAAGTCATCGAAACCATGCGCCAGACTGGCGCCGACATGCAAGCCAAGTACAAAGAAACTTCATTGGGTGGTTTGGCTATACATGTGATCACGGTGAATCACGCTGCTTGTTGAGGTATGCTGCGCGCCGAATCATAACGTAGGGGCGATTAGGCTTCATCAATCGCCCGCATTTTGTAGTGCATTGAAATTACAAATACGCACAATGGACTTGCATTGAACAATAAGAGTGGTATCGGAATATGGTGTATTCATACGTGCGATTGATGAAGCCAAATCGCACCTACCGCGCTATTTCGTCACTAAAAAACTGTAATAAAACGAAATAGAACCACGACAAAACGCCAATAAAACACAGCGAGGATAGGATGCAAAACATCGTAAGTACAGAACAACACAACGCGAAAAACGAAGCCGTGTCTGTGTCGGACAAAACAAACCAGCAGAGCGCGAGCGAGCAGGCTGCACTTTTGGAA
>JAZJYB010000269.1:6460-14358 GCA_040390685.1 Pseudomonadota bacterium
GCGACGGCGTGACACAAGATTATGCCAAGGCTGCCATGTGGTACAAAAGAGCCGCAAACCAAGGGCACGCACAGGCTAAAGAGAAGATGAAATTGCCGTGGCTTAATGGCGAACTGACACCAATAAAATCCATGCCGTCACTCACTACCTTCAACGGAATAGGTTTTAAACTCTATGGCAATTCCGATTACGACGCGGATTCAGAATCATTTATGACCACACATTACCTCGTCTTTCTTTTTATCCCATTACTACCAATCGCCCGATACCGCGTCATTTCTGATGATAATTATAGTTATAGATTTTTAGGAAAAGGAAGTCTGCGAGGAATTGACAAACTGCATGCCGCTATTTTTGTCGGCGCTTTTCTTTTGTTTTTGTTTGGTTTACGTCGCCATCGTTAATTCGGTTTTACTGAGAAAATTACCCGATCCAATGGGATGTGTGATAGTTGACTTAGTACGGTGCTGGGCTAAAGTTTCATCAGCCCAGCATTCACACGTGAGCCATTGGCACTAGCGAACCAAGGCCTTAATCACCGGCCACTGCCGTCTCGAAATCGGCAAGCGTTCATCGGCGTCGCGCAAGATCACTTGCCATGATTCGATCACTTTTTCGTGCTCACTATCTGCGTCGATGACATGCGATGCGCGCTCTACTCCTATGATGGCATTGCGCGCCACCAACGCATTTCTGTGTACCCGCACCAGCACATTCGCCATTTCATCCTCAATTGAAGTCAAGGATTCCTCCAGCAAATAGCTGCGGGTCTTGGTGTGTAGGGTGACGTATTTTTGCTCCGCCTTGAGAAACAGCACATCTACCACTGGTATCAGCAGGACCCGGTTTCTTTCTAAAATCGAGAAACATTGGCGGGCCACTGGCGATGCGTGTATTGCCGCCGTGACCGCGTTACGCTGCGCGCCAGCCTGCATTTGACTGATGCGATTGATTGCTTCAATTAACCTGCTGGCACGTACTGGTTTCAGCAGATAATCCATCGCATGGACTTCAAACGCCTTCAAGGCATAATCATCATAGGCCGTGACAAAAATAATCGCCGGCATGCGCTCTTGGCTATTGCGCGCAAGATGTTGCGCCAGCTCGAGACCCGTCATCCCTGGCATTTGCACATCGAGCAAAACTATATCGGGATGCGCCAGGGCGATATGATCCAAGGCTGCTTGCGCATTCGATGTTTCGCCTATCAAATCACATGGGCATTCCTGCTGAATATCGGCAATTAGGGTCGCCAATCTCTGCCTGGCAGGCGCCTCATCATCGACTATGAGTATTTTTGGACGGTTCATTTTTTGTATGGAAAATACAGTTTAACTTCGAAGCTTGTTCCGATGACGCCATAACTTAATTGCGCTTCGATATCATAGAGCAAGACCAGACGTTGGCGGATATTTTCCAGTGCCATATGATTACCTTCTGGCAGCCTGGCCCCATCATGGAAAGGATTGCTCACCACGATCTCAATCTTATCGAGAGTACGGCGAATTGCCACAGTAATCATGGCCGGCTTAAGCGATGGCTCTACCCCATAGTGCACGGCATTTTCCAGTAATGGCTGTAACAACAAAGCGGCTATTTTTGCTTCTTGTAATTCGTGTTCGGATAAATTTTCAATTTGCCAGCTTACCTGCAGGCGATCACCGAGACGTATTTTTTCTATCGCCAGATATTGCTCGCACAGCCGAAGTTCTTCTTTCAACGTGGTCATATCACGGGTGTCGCGCATCAGCACCCTGAAAAGATCGGCCAGATCTTCCAGGGCGGTTTCGGCACGGCGCGGCTCGCTGCGTATCAAAGACAAAACTGCATTGAGGCTATTAAATAAAAAGTGTGGGCGGATTCTCGCTTGCAATGCTTGTAAGCGCGCTTCACCTAAAGCCGGTGAAAACGCCCTGCCCCGCAATTCGAAATAATGTTGCAGACACATCCCAATGACAAAACATAAAAAAATCGTGTACCCCAATTGCAAATGTGGAAAGCTAAAGATAAACCATTCCATACCATCAAAATAGCCCAGCAACAAACTGCAAATCAAAGCCGGCACTACGCCACATGCGGCACGTTGTACCCAGTCGGGCACAGTCTGCTTGGCGACCATGCTACGAAATCCACAAAGAGTCACCAAGGAAATCAGGCAAATGAGTTCAATTAGCATCGAAGTCTCAATAAACTCTTGAAAATTCACCAGAAACCCCTGCCCCCGCGCTAACAGGCTGAGCAAAACCAGAGCGTTGACTGCAATCAGCACCTTAAATACTATGCCGATATTGCAACAATCTGGTATCAGCAGAATTGTGCCTGCACGTGGTTTCTGGTCTGTTATTTGTTGAGGCATTTGTCTTAACGTTTCTATTCAGGTCGCTATGTGGTTGCTGATTTCGCACTCTCCTCCTGGCAGCGGGAAGCTTGGGATGGAGGTCGAATGCTTAAAATTACCGTTATGTTTATTCAACCGCCACACCCCCATCCTAACCTTCCCCCTCAGAAGGGGAAGGGACTTAATGCAGTGGCACGGTATAATTATGCAATCTCAAGGAAACCACTATGACATCACAATTCTCTAAAAAAAGCGAGGCATGGTCTGCTCGTTTCTCTGAACCTGTCTCAGATCTGGTCAAACGATATACCGCTTCAGTGTTTTTTGACAAGCGTATGGCGGCATTTGATATCCAAGGCTCACTGGCACATGCCGAAATGCTGGCGACAAAAAATATCATCAACGCGCAAGATCATGCCGATATCCTGCGTGGCATGGCGCAAATACAGACAGAAATAGAATCAGGTACGTTTGAGTGGTTGCTAGACCTTGAAGACGTGCATCTGAATATCGAAAAACGTCTGACGGAACTGGTCGGCGATGCCGGTAAACGTCTGCACACTGGCCGCTCGCGCAACGATCAGGTAGCGACCGATATCCGCCTGTATGTGCGCTCTTCTATCGACATCATCGTCGGCTTGCTCAGTGATTTCCGTAGCGCCCTACTTGATTTGGCTGAGCAACACTTTGATACCATCATGCCCGGCTTCACCCATATGCAAGTGGCGCAGCCGATTACCTTTGGTCACCACATTTTGGCGTATGTAGAAATGTTTAGCCGCGATAGCGAGCGCATGCTCGATTGCCGCAAACGCGTGAATCGTCTGCCGCTTGGTGCTGCGGCGCTGGCTGGCACGACCTTCCCGATTGACCGTGAACGGGTCGCGCGCAGTTTGGGTTTTGACGATGTTTGCCACAACTCGCTCGATGCTGTTTCTGACCGTGATTTTGCGATTGAATTTTGCGCCGCCGGTGCTTTGATCATGACGCATATTTCGCGTATGTCTGAAGAACTGGTGATCTGGATGAGCCCACGAGTTGGCTTCATCGATATTGCCGACCGTTTCTGCACCGGTTCATCGATCATGCCGCAATAGAAAAACCCCGATGTGCCAGAACTGGCACGCGGCAAGACTGGCCGCGTCAATGGTCATTTGATTGCTTTGCTGACCTTGATGAAAGGCCAACCACTCGCCTACAACAAAGACAATCAGGAAGATAAAGAACCACTGTTCGACACCGTTGATACTCTGGTCGATACACTACGTATTTTCGCCGATATGGCCGGCGGCATTACCGTCAAACCGGAGGCCATGCGCGCCGCCGCGCTACAGGGCTACGCTACCGCGACCGATCTTGCTGACTACCTGGTCAAGAAGGGCTTGCCGTTCCGCGATGCGCATGAAGCGGTTGCATTGGCGGTACGGACCTGCGTCGACAAAGGCTGCGACTTAAGCGACATGAGCCTGGCCGACCTGCAAAAATTCTCAGTGCTGGTTGGCGCAGACGTGTTTGAAGTCTTGACGCTGGAAGGATCGGTTGCGGCACGTAATCACATCGGTGGCACTGCACCGCAGCAAGTCAAGCTGGCGATCGCGCGTGCCCGTCAGCAACTCGCTATTTAACTCTCCCAGGCGCGGTTCGTTGCTTAACGAATCGCGCAAATCCTATCCGCTGTCTTAACTCAGGTAATTTCACGTACGTAGAAATACTGGGTTTGTCTCATTGCCCTCAAATAGGCGTTTTTTACCGCCTGTTACCCCTTGCTCGCGGCACGAAATGTCTTATACTTTGTTCCAACAAAATAAATGCACTTACTATTTTTGATCGGTAGGTGCAAACAAAACACCATCCCATAAGGAGACAAAAAGTGAAATTTCTCATCTCGATTTCGAGGTTTATCGACGCGTTTAATGAAAAAGTTGGCCATGCGGTCAGCTGGGCATTATTAATTGCCGTCTTGATCTGTACCGGCAATTCCCTGGTGCGTTATATCTTCAATACCAGTTCGAATGGCTGGCTAGAGATTCAATGGTATCTATTCTCTGCGGTTTTCCTGCTTGGCACCTCCTACACTTTGCGCAGAAACGAGCACGTCCGTATCGACGTGATTTCCGGACGTTTTTCCAAGCGCACCCAGGTCTGGATGGATATTTTTGGTTTCACCTTCTTTCTATTGCCAATGGCCAGTCTCATCCTGTACTTCGCGATTCCATTTGCCTTAGTCTCTATCCATAGCCAGGAAGTCTCTAGCAATGCCGGTGGCCTGATCGTCTGGCCGGCAAAACTATTGATCCCGATCGGCTTCTTCCTGCTGACCATGCAAGGCATCTCCGAGTTAATCAAGCGCATAGGCTATCTAAAAGGCATGGTGTCTGCCAGTGAATTTGACAAGCACGCAGCCACACCAGAAGAAGAAATTGAGGCGATTAAAGCCGCCAACAACCTCAAATAAGTTCGAATAAAATCAGCGGAGACTATAAAAAATGACGGCATTTCTCATCGCGAACATGGCACCGATCATGTTTGCCACCCTAGTATTGTTCTTGCTATCTGGCTTCCCGGTAGCGTTTGCCCTTGCTGCAAACGGTTTGTTTTTTGGTTTCTTGGGCATAGAGTTTGGCTTGCTTAAACCAGAACTTTTGCAAGCCTTGCCTAACCGTATCTTTGGCATCATGTCGAATGACACTCTGCTTGCGATTCCCTTTTTCACCTTCATGGGCTTAGTGTTGGAAAGGTCGGGGATGGCAGAAGATCTGCTCGATACCATCGGCCAGCTATTTGGCCCCTTGCGCGGCGGTGTCGCGTATGCAGTGATTTTTGTCGGCGCCTTATTGGCGGCAACCACCGGCGTAGTGGCTGCATCGGTGATATCCATGGGCTTGATCTCGCTGCCAGTCATGCTACGGTATGGTTACGATAAAAAAGTCGCCTCGGGCGTGATCGCCGCATCTGGTACGCTGGCACAGATCATCCCACCGTCACTCGTTCTGATCGTCATGGCGGATCAACTGGGTCGCTCCGTTGGTGATATGTACCAGGCTGCCTTTGTTCCCGGTTTGGTACTAACCGTGATGTACGCCGGCTACATCCTGCTTATTTCCATATTAAAACCACATTGGGTACCAGCTCTGCCGCCAGAGGCCCGCAACCTACGCCAGACCAATGGCGATAGCGGCGCGGTGTCCTTGTTGATTTTATTAGCGATGAGCATAGGCGCCAGCGTCGCCTACTCCAAATACTATGCGGCCGGCCATCCAGATGTCGCAACCGATGAGCTGATCATTTATTCTGCTGGTATCGGTATTGCCTTTGCCTTCACTTTGGCTGTGCTTAACCGTAAATTGAAAATTGGCCTGCTATCGCGCATGGCAGAAAAAGTCGTGTTTGTGCTGATCCCTCCTTTGGCTCTCATATTCTTAGTGCTCGGTACTATTTTCATCGGCATAGCGACACCTACTGAAGGCGGCGGCATGGGCGCGTTCGGTGCAATGGTATTGGCGATGTTGAATCGTAGGCTCACCTGGGATTTGACCAAACAGGCGATGAACTCCACCTCACGTTTATCCTGTTTTGTGGTCTTCATCCTGATCGGATCGACCGTATTCTCTCTGGTATTTCGTGCTGTCAATGGCGATCTTTGGGTTGAGCATTTACTAACCTCGCTGCCAGGCGGGAAAGTCGGCTTCTTAATCGTCGTTAATATCTTGTTCTTCGTCTTGGCCTTCTTCTTAGACTTCTTCGAACTGGCATTTATTCTCGTTCCGCTGGTCGGGCCGGTCGCAGAAAAGATGGGGATCGACCTGATCTGGTTTGGCGTCTTGCTCGGCGTGAACATGCAAACCTCGTTCATGCATCCACCGTTTGGCTTCGCGCTGTTTTACCTGCGTTCGGTCGCCCCCAAAGAAGTCAAAACCAGCGATATTTACTGGGGTGCGATTCCCTTTGTCGTGGCCCAAGTCGTGATGGTGAGTTTGATTATCGCCTTCCCGAATATCGTCTCGGTTGAGAAAAAATCCAACATGAAAGAAGATGTGCAGTTGAATATAACTATTCCGGTTGACGACGCCAACCCGATCAATCTGCCAGACGGTGCCGACCAGCCGCAAGAAGATACGCAAGGCGATAAACAGGATGAACCGGTCACACCCATTCACCCAATAATTTAACCGAACACGCACCACAGAAAAACCCGCTCCGGCGGGTTTTTTATTGCATTGCGAAGTACCAGCGTAATTATTCAGTTGCATAAAAAAAACATCTCACCGCCGAGGCGCGGAGAAAAACCGGAGAACCGCAAACAAAATACTCGCCACTGCTTTTGTTGCTCCTCTGCGCGTCGGCGTCTCGGCGTTGAGAAGTCTTGAGCTTTTCTTCAACAGCCAATTTTGCTAAATCAGGGCGAAAAAAAACCGCACAAAAGTGCGGTTTTTCATTCAAGCGTTGACGCCTTATTTCAAGGCGCGTGACATATTGAATTTGGCAAAAGACTGTTCCGCCACGTTAAACCATTGACCCTGGTTATTCCGGAAAGCAACCCAGTCATCGTAGACTTTTTTGAACTTAGGATTCTTCGCAGCTTCTTCAGTGAAAGTTTCTTGCGCCGCCTTGAAACACGCTTCCATCACTGGCTGTGGGAAAGGCTTCAATGAAATCTTGTTTTGCAAGAGGCGGCCCAGTGCGGCAGGGTTTTTTGCATCGTACTTCGCCTGCATATCGGTATGCGCTTCCATGCTTGCCACTTCAATTGCAGCCTGATATAACTTCGGCAATTTATCCCATTCTTTTTTGCTGACATAGAACGACAACTGCGCTCCACCTTCCCACCAACCTGGATAGTGGTAGACCTTGGCGACTTTATAGAAGCCCAGTTTTTCGTCATCGTATGGGCCTACCCATTCCGCTGCATCGATCGTGCCTTTTTCCAGTGCGGTATAAATATCGCTGCCTGGGATCTGTTGAGGCACAGTGCCAAGCTTGGTCATGACCTTACCGGCAAAACCACCAACGCGGAACTTCAGACCTTTAAGGTCTTCAACGCTCTTAATCTCTTTACGGAACCACCCGCCCATTTGGGTGCCGGTGTTACCACCCAAGAAATTCACCACATTGTATTCAGCGAAAAATTCGCGCATCAGTTTCATACCATTGCCATGCAACATCCACGCAGTTTGCTGGCGTGATGAGAGGCCAAATGGCATTGCCGTATCAAACGCAAAGGTAGGATCTTTACCAAAGAAGTAGTAAGAAGCGGTATGGCCCATTTCTACTGTACCGTCCTTGACTGCATCCAAAACCGCAGGACCAGGAACAATTTCGCCACCTGCGAAAGGGCGAATATTGAATTTTCCTTCTGTCAGTTCTTTAACGCGATTGCAAAATACTTCAGCCGCGCCAAAAATGGTATCCAAACTTTTAGGGAAGCTCGATGCCAAACGCCAGTTCAGCGTTGGGGTTTCTGCCAATGCCGGAGCTGCGGCAACGACGCTGACGGCTCCAACTGATGCACTTACTGCTGCTTTTTTAAGAAAGGAACGACGTTCCATGCTGTCTCCAATAT
>JAZJYB010000270.1:0-6098 GCA_040390685.1 Pseudomonadota bacterium
CGATCAGATTTTCATGAATCCGGCAAAAAAAGAAACTCAGGACTACATAACAGGCCGCTTCGGTTAATGGGCGCCGCTATAAATCCAATTTTCGGGCGCATACCTGCGTTGCGATTCCTCACAATACCGACGTATTGTTCCGGATCGCGCCTTGGTCTGCATCCCGAGAATTGAATTTCTAGAGGCGCCCGCAATGCACATTGATATTGCACATTTTTGTAAATTCGATCAGATTTAGGAGCAACATATGACAGGCGAACACTCTTCAAAACAATACGACAACGACTTGGAAACCATCCGTTCCAAGGTCTTGTTAATGGGCGGTTTGGTTGAAAGTCATTTCCATGATGCGATGACCTGCTTCCGCTCCGGTAATGTGGTACAGGCTCAGGCAGTGATTAAATCTGACGAAGAAGTGAATCGTCTTGAAGTCAGCCTCGACGATATGTGTAGTCACTTAATCGTCAAGCGTCAGCCAGCCGCCAATGATTTACGTACGGTAATGGCGACCGGCAAAGTGATTACTGATTTAGAACGCATCGGTGATGAATCTACCAAGATCGCACGTATCGCCTTTGAAGCGAATAGCAAGGGCAGAAGTGGCGTGATGTTTAGCGGCTATGAAACCGTGCGCGTGTTGGCCGCAAGTGTGGCCGAGATGTTGCATCAATCGCTGGATGCCTTTGCCCGCCAAGACGATGCAAAAGCCATCAAGCTGATTGCGCAAGACCAAATTATTGATAATGATTTTCGCTCTATCATGCGCAACCTGATTACTTATATGATGGAAGATCCAAGCACGATTTCTTCTTCACTGGATGCCTTGTGGGTGGCTAAAGCCATTGAGCGCATTGGCGACCATGCCAAAAATATTGCCGAGCATACGATCTATATCGTTGAAGGAAAAGATATCCGACATTCTGATTATGTTGCCTCCAAACAGGAACAGGCTTTGGGCAAAGAGTAATGGCAGCCGACAAAACAACTATCCTTATTGTTGAAGATGAACCCGCGATTGTTGAGCTGGTGACATTTACTTTACGCGCCGCTGGTTGGGAAACTTTTTCTGTTAACAATACCGCAGAGGCCTGGGAGTTTTTACAGCGCCGTACACCGCAATTGATTTTGCTTGACTGGATGTTGCCGGACCAGAGCGGCCTGCGCCTGTTATCAAAAATACGTTCGGACCGGCACTTCAATGAAATGCCAGTGATCATGCTAACGGCAAAGAGTATGGAGGAAGATAAGATTGCCGGTCTAGATCATGGTGCAGACGATTATGTGACCAAGCCGTTTTCACCGAAAGAACTCACCGCCCGCATCAAGGCAATGTTGCGCCGCAAGAGCCCGGAACATGCACAAGGAACTTTGGCGGCGGGCACAGTCTCGCTTGACCCCATCAGTTGTACGGTAAAAATTGCCGAGCAAAAAATTGATATCGGTCATGCCGAGTACAAGCTGCTTAAATTTTTCATGGCACATCCGGATCGCGTCTTTTCACGCAATCAATTGCTTGATAAAGTGTGGGGCGATCACGTTGTAATTGAAGAGCGTACGGTGGACGTGCATGTACTGCGGTTGCGCAAAGTATTGAAGGATGCAGAATCCTTAATTAAAACAATACGTAGCGTCGGTTATATGTTGTCGGAGAAGTGATCGTTTCCTGGGTAATGTAGAATATTCCAGACGTTTTTCCTCTGTCAATTTCACTCTGTTTCTCGTTATAGGTTCCAATGCATCCCCATCTTGTCTTCTGGATTTCCGCTTTGGTGCGCATGATGATCGTACTGACCGGTGCCGCCATCGGCTGGTATTTTTGGGGAGTAACTGTCGGTTTAGTGCTCGCTTTAATCGGTACGATGGTACTTATTAGCGTACAGCTGCATTATTTATTGATGCTATCGGATTGGTTAGATCACCCAGCCAGTGTACGCTTGCCAGATGGCTGGGGCGCATGGACCGAGGTGTTTTCACGCCTTTACAAATTGCGTCGCGGAGATGAAAAAAATCAAGCCGAACTGGCAGAATGGCTGGCACGTTTTCGCCAGGCCATGAGCCTATTGCCCGATGGCGTCGTGATCATGGATGACGTGTTGTTTCTGGAATGGTGCAATCCAGTCGCAGAAAAGCATTTAGGTTTGAGTATGGCGCACGACAAAGGCATGCGCGTGACCAATCTGGTACGCACACCTGAATTCATCGACTACATTATTCTTGGCCGCTACGACACTCCGCTGACGCTGACCTTCCGCGAACGCAAGCTGATCGTTCACATCATTCCATTTGAAAATCGCCGGCAAATTTTGGTTACGCACGATGTGACTGAATCAGAACGTATCGACATGATGCGGCGTGATTTTATCGCGAATGCCTCGCATGAATTGCGTACACCACTGACCGTGATTAATGGATTTCTTGAAATCGCGACGATGCAACCCGATCTGGACGTGGCTATCCGCAAATCGCATACAAAATTAATGACCGAGCAGGGCGAGCGCATGCAGCGCTTGGTCGAAGATATGCTGACCTTGAGCCGGCTGGAATCGATGGAATATTCAGTCCGGCATGAGCGCATTAATATGCGTGTTTTGCTCGAACAGTTGTTACAGGAAGCCGAAGCGATCTCGGCAGGACGCCACCAAATTACCCTGGAATTTGATGGCCCCGATATCCAAGGTAGCGCCGACGAAGTGCGCAGTGCCTTGATCAATTTGATTACCAATGCGATTCGGTATACGCCGGAAAATGGTGAGATCAAACTCATCTGGAAAGATCTGCCGCAAGGGCCAAAATTTATCGTGCAAGATAACGGCATTGGCATTAGTGCCGAGCATATTTCACGACTAACAGAGCGTTTCTATCGCGTCGATAAAAGCCGCTCGCGTGAAACCAAAGGGACCGGTCTGGGTCTTGCCATCGTCAAGCACGTACTGTTGCGCCATCACGCCAACCTGGTGATCGAATCCACCCCGGGTGCCGGTAGCAAATTTTGCGTGCAGTTTCCGGCTGCCGCTGAAATTCAAGTCTAATTGTACATTTCTCGTAGGCCCACTAATCATTGATTCCGGATTGAAGTCGAACCATCATTTGAGTTATGCTGTTGCGCTGATATGATGTATCGACCTTTTTTCAATTGAATACTTGGATGTGCCTATGAGTGAGCCCAAATCTAGCGTCGGGATCTGGATCAAAGCTGTTCCGCTGTTAATACTTGTCTTGCTGATGGCTTGGTGCACGACCAATCGCCAGAGCATGCAACAAATGAGCCCGCTCAAGACTGAATTGCAGTCTATCTTCATGGAAGCGGGCTTGGTGGATGGCGTCAATCAGCAAAACAACTTGACCGCGGTAGCCAAGAAGATGGGCGAGCCGGCCCTGAACAATTTGCTGTACGAGGTAGCCTCCAGCGCATCGCTAGACGCATTGAAATGGCTGGTGGTGAATGGTGCCGACCCAAAAAATGTCGGCACACTGCATGACTTGACTTTGCTGCAGAAAGTGGCGTTGCGCCCACGGCTTGATCGCCTGGAATATTTTATCGGCTTCGGCTTGAATCCGCTGGAACGCAGTCGCGATGGCAGGACTATCCTCCATTTGGCGGCGCAAGGTGGACTCGATCAAAAGGTACTGGCCTTGCTGTTGGCGAAAGGCTTGAAAGTCTCGGATGTGGATATCGCGGGCAGACTGCCCTTGCATTATGCATCGGTAAAATCGATTGCAACTTTGATTGCGGGCGGCGCAGAAATTGAAGCAAAAGATAGCTTGGGCTTAACCGCCTTACTGCAAGCCGCCAAAGAGGGGCGCAACGACGTAGTTTCGGAATTGCTGAATAATGCCGCTTCAGTTTATGCGGTGGATAATAAGGGCAGGACGGCATTGCATTATGCCGCGATGGGGCGTAGTTCAGAGAATATTATTGATACCTTATTGGCGGCGGGAGCGCCGGTTACCGCCAGAGACAACGAGGGCCAGACGCCTAAAGATTTAGCTCTGAGTGCGCGAGAAGATTCTCGGTATCGCAGTGTGATCGATAAACTCTAGTTCGAGAAATTTCCAACCAAGCGTGCATGCTTGGTTGGAGCAAGAAATTATCTTCTGCGGTACTTGTCGTTTTCACGCCCGTCAGATGGCACGGCATTCATGTAGTACTCAATTTCTTTGGTATCTTTTTCAGATATTTTTTTGCTGAAATTTTGTTTGACGAAGGCCCACATTTCTTCTTTGAGCACCTCGCATCTCAAGGCTTCTTTTGATTTTTTCTGATATCTGTTGCTGTAATCTAAGTTGCTTTCATCAGCTGCATTTTCGTTGTTTGAACGGGTGTATATGCGATTGTTAGCCAGGTTACGCTCCAGTTCATAGCGCTCACGCTCGGCGTCTTTTTCAAATCGCTTGATCGGTTCATTACAATTTTCGCGGAAATTGGTATTTAATGCATTGCCGACAGGCACTTGGCATTGCGAGGTTCTATGCGCCAGGGTCCAGCAAGTCTGGCCAATTTTTTTTGCGTTCTCGCGCGCCAGCAAGGATGCGAAACCAACACTGTCCTTCACTTCCGCAGCCTTTTCTCCGTCCTTGCAAGGGCGGTCAGAGAAATTAATTTGCCCTGCGCTATTGGCGCACTTGTAAATTTCGGCAAAGGCGCTGGATGGCGCGATTGCCAACATGGCGCACGCGAAGATGAAAGAGATACGATAGTGCATGACAGTCCATTATTGGTTTAAAACACGTGGCTCTTCTGAGATGAAGCGTGCTTGCATTTTAAACCAAGTAGGGTGATTTTTATACGACAGGCCAGAAAATCTAGCTTATTTCAACAACGCTTGAGTGCGCTCCAGTAGCCAATTTTTTGCCTCGCCTGTAACTCGCGGCAATAGGCGTTGTTGTACCGTTGCATGGTAGTCGTTGAGCCAGGCCAATTCATCATCGCGCATCAAGCTTAGATCGATGCAGCGGGTATCGATAGGGCACAAGGTCAGCGTTTCGAATTTCAGAAACTCGCCGAATTCTGTGCTATCGCCAGGCACACACAACATCAAGTTTTCAATCCTGACGCCCCATTTTCCCGGACGATAGATGCCCGGTTCATTCGAGGTAATCATGCCTGCTTCCATCACCATGTTGGCGTTTGGAATAGCGAGGTAAGAAATAGATTGCGGGCCTTCATGCACATTCAGGAAGTAACCAACGCCATGCCCGGTGCCATGGCCATAGTTGATGCCCTGAGCCCAGATCGGTGCGCGCGCCGCTGTATCGAGTATGGTGGAGTAGGTGCCGCGAGGAAATTGCATGCGCGATAACGCGATCACGCCTTTCAGAACCAAAGTGAAATCGCGTTTTTGCTCAGTCGAGACGGTGCCGATAGCTGCGACGCGTGTGATATCCGTGGTGCCGCCGAGATATTGAGCGCCAGAGTCGATCAATAACAAGCCATTGCCCTCGATCACAGAATGTGATTCTTCAGTCGCGCGATAATGTGGCATGGCGCCATTTTTGTTGAATCCGGCGATGGTGCCAAAACTGGCAGAGATAAAGTTGGGCTGGCGTGCGCGCGCTGCGCAGATTTCCTGATCGATGGTCAGCTCAGTGAGCTTGGAAAGTTGCGCCGTTTCAGAAGCATTTTCTAACCAGCTAAAAAACTCACACAAGGCAGCACCGTCTTGCTCCATGGCTTCACGGACAAACTGCGCTTCCTGTGCATTTTTGCGCGACTTCAGCAAGACACAAGGATTGATCGCTTCGACCAGCTTGGTATCTGGTGTGATGACCTGCTTAAAACCCAAAGTGATACGGTTCGGATCGATGAGCAATGCATCGCCTGCCGGCAGCGTGGCCAGCCCACTAGCAGCGCTATCGTAATCACATACTGTGACGCCATCTTGCGCTAATGCGCTGATCACCGTTGGTGGAACTTTGCCCGGCGAAACGTAGAGATTTACCCCATCAGGCCCGATCAGAGCATGCGCGACAAATACCGGGTTGTAGCTGACATCGGCACCACGCAAGTTAAACAGCCATGCGATGTCGTCGACTGTGGAAATAAAGTGCCATTGGGCGCCTTTGCTATGCATGTGTTGGCGCACAGTGGCAAGCTTATC
>JAZJYB010000271.1:0-10674 GCA_040390685.1 Pseudomonadota bacterium
ACGCTTTGCCGCATGCGCGCACCTACGATGGAAATAAACATGTCAATCGACTCGACTACCGGATTAAAGCCAGTCCAGATACCTATCTCTCAACGTATACGTGAACGTATCGTTGCCAGCAAGGCGCGCTACCATGCCAATGACAATATCGCGCAATTCATCGAACCTGGTGAACTCGACGAATTATTGAATGAAGTGGAAAGCAAGCTCAGCGGCGTTCTACAAAGCCTGGTGATCGACACCGAGAGCGATCACAACACCCAGGAAACAGGTCGCCGTGTCGCCAAGATGTACCTGAACGAAATATTCAAGGGGCGCTACATCCCTATGCCGGCCGTCACCGAGTTCCCGAATATTTCACGCTTGAACGAACTCATGATCATAGGCCCGATCACGGTGCGCAGTGCCTGCTCACACCATCTTTGCCCGATCTTGGGCAAGGTATGGGTCGGTGTCATGCCGAATGAACATTCCAACCTGATTGGTCTCTCCAAATATGCGCGTATCACAGAATGGATCATGTGCAGGCCGCAAATTCAGGAGGAAGCGGTGATTCAGTTAGCCGATGCGCTACAGGAAAAAATGCAGCCAGACGGCTTGGCGGTGGTAATGGAAGCCGACCACTTTTGCATGCAATGGCGCGGAGTCAAAGACATGGATGCCAAGATGATCAACAGCGTCATGCGCGGTTCCTTTTTAACTGACTCCACCCTGCGTCAAGAGTTTTTATCCTTGCTCAAACGTTGAGGCGGATAGATTGATTTCATCAAAGAAAAAGGGCTGGATTTCCAGCCCTTTTTTTACATCATTTTACTTCGCGACTTCCTGCACTTCAGGCGTCGCCAGCATCGTTTTCAATTCCGGCTCGCTAATATAGTCAAAAATCTTCACCACTTTACGCACGCCGCTGACACCGCGCGCCACTTCTCCGGCCAGATTACCTTCACGCTGCGTGACACGCCCCATCAAGAACACCGCGCCATTTTCTGTCACGACTTTAAAGGCGCTGCCATACAAGTCTTTGGTATCCATAAATGAAGCTTTTACCTTGGCGGATATCAAGGTATCGTTGGAACGTACCGAATAGCTTGAAATTGGCGCAATCTGCAGTTCATTCGCCACCGATTGCACACCATCGATTGAGCGCATCTCACGCTCGGCTGTTTCTTTTGCGCTTTCATCGGCAACTTCACCGGTCAACAAAGCGCGCCGGTTAAAACTGCTGACATTAATATGCGCCGCACTACCGAGCGCATTGGCCATGTGCGTTTCACCCTTGATGACTATCGTTTTGTCGTCCGCTTGCGCGCCAAAGGTACGCCTGTCAGTCGCAGCAAAAGTACCCATGACGGCACCACCTACGATAAGTGCCACGCAGCCCTGCAAACTCACCGCAGCGGCGCAGCAAAATCCTATTGTTACCAGCGGACGCGCTACTTTTTTGAACATTCCATCAATCATCTGCATCTCCTCCAAATAAAGCGGCATCGATGCCGTCACACATACAGTGTATTGTTAATAAGTGAACTTCTTGTATCCTGGCCGTACGGTCATGCGGTACGCAGATATGCACATCGGCATCGGTGAGTACTTTTTTCATCTCGCCACCGCCTTTTCCGGTCAATGCAATCACACGCATATCACGTTCTAACGCTGCATTTACCGCATTTACTATGCTGGCGGAATTGCCAGAAGTCGACAGTGCCAATAAAACGTCACCGGCCTGACCAAATGCCTGCACTTGCTTGGAAAAAATTTCCTGATAACTATAGTCATTGGCAATCGCGGTAATGATCGAGGTATCGGTCGTCAATGCCAAGGCCGGCAGAGGTAGACGTTCACGTTCAAAGCGGCCGACCAATTCCGCAGCAAAATGCTGGCAATCTGCCGCTGAGCCACCATTGCCACAAGCAAGTATCTTGTTTCCGTTAGACAGCGCATGGAACATTAGTTCAATCGCCTGTTCAATTGGTCGTGCAAGAATGGCCGCGGCCTGAATCTTGAGCTCGGCACTTTCATGAAAGTGCGAAAGGATGCGTTGATTTATCATAGTATCGAATTATAAGGCAGGTAAGCCGAGAGAGAGAGAAAGCTATGTAGTATCGGTAAATAGTCCCGATTAGCCCGTAATAACGTTCTTCAGCCAGACAATCTCACCATCATCAATTGCAATCAAATCAAAACGGCAAGCGGGAGTGGTCTTTTGCGTCTGCAAATACACTTGGGCGGCGTGCACCATGCGTTTTTGCTTGGTTGGCGTCACGCTGGCAACCGCGCCGCCGAATTGCTTGGTTGCCCGCTTTCTGACTTCGACAAAGACCAGGCCGGCTTGATCGCGCATTATCAAATCTATCTCTCCACCCTTGCACAAAAAACTACGCTGTACCAGGCTAAGCCCTGCTGCAAGTAAATACTGCAAGGCCTGTTCCTCGCCTTCATCGCCAATACGCTGGCGACTTGTCCTTAAGCTGGCCATGCGTTTTCCCAGCCAAGTATGTTCTGTCATCCTAGATTCCTCAGTTGACCGCTATATTTTGTTTGGAGTGCCGCATGTATAAGAGCTTTCACTGTTTTTTCAACTTGCACTAAGTGGGTGAGAGCGCTACGAGTTCGATTGCACACTTTTTCGCCCCTCTGGACTGCGTTACTCCTCCTAGCAACATGAAGGTTGCTTCGTCGTCGCGTCTTGCCAGAGGGGCGAAAAAATGCACACTCGAACCCGTCCAACTAAGGAGTCTAGGATCATCGTACAATCCTAGCTTGATCAATTGAAGTGAAGCACCATGAACCAAGAAACCCCGCCTACTCTGCCGATTCAGCCCATATTGGCGAATGCCGCCATCATGGATGCTGTTGCCAGACAAAGTTATCCGCTCGCCACATTATATGTAGTTGCCACGCCCATCGGTAATGTTTGTGACATCAGCTTGCGCGCACTGCATTTGCTCTCGATTGCTGATGCAGTGGCATGCGAAGACACGCGCAATACGGCGCAGTTAATGACGCGCTATGGCTTGCACAAACCACTGATTTCAGCACATCAACATAACGAAAGGGAAGTCGCCGACAAGATCATCACACGCCTGCAAGCCGGCGAAAGGATTGCATTGGTGTCTGATGCCGGAACGCCTGGCGTCTCTGATCCGGGTGCGAAAATTGTCGATGCGGTTAAAAAAGCTGGCTTACAAGTCTCGCCATTGCCAGGTGCCTCGGCGGCCATCAGCGCCCTCTCTGCCAGCGGCCTGATTCACGATCAATTTTATTTCGTCGGCTTTTTACCGGCCAAGGCTGGACAGCGCGATACCCTATTGCAAGGTCTAGTCAATGTGCCTGCCACGATGATTTTTTACGAGGCTCCGCATCGTATTCTAGAATCAGCGCAGGCCATGCTGAAGGCTTTTGGTGCTGAGCGACAAATTGTATTCGCGCGTGAACTGACCAAGTTATTTGAAGAAATCCATCGCTGCACTTTAGGTGAGGCGCAAACCTGGCTAAATGCCGATAGCCATAGAGAAAAGGGCGAGTACGTAGTCTTGATCGAAGGCCACACTTCAGACGAAAGCAATGATCAGCTGGAAGCACAACGGATCTTGGCTATATTGCTGAAAGAATGCTCGGTCAAACAGGCAGCCTCGCTGGCGGCGCAGATTACCGGGCAAAAGAAAAATGCCCTGTATGAATTGGCTTTAGAACTCAAGAACGCCGAAGAATAAAAAATATTTTTAGCGCTGCACAATGATGGCTCTGAACCCGGCAACTTCGCCATGTTGCAACATCGCTGTGGTCGCTTCGGTCCGGCTCTTGAAAGGCCCGCTGATCAGTCGATACAGGCTTCCCTGCTCGACAATATCAAAATCAGGCAGGCGATTTTCGAGTTTTGTCTTCAGGCTAGCCATACCCGTTTCTGCATTGGCGCGGATCGCATAGGCGCCGAACTGAATATAGAAAACCGGAGTTTGCGCCTGCGTAGTTTGCGTAGCCGAGAGTTTTTCAACCGACTTATTTTCTTGCGCAGCGATCAATTCCTCCAGCGAGATTTGATCTGGTTTTATTTCTTGCGGCGCAGCTGACGCACTAGCCGTCTCTCTGCTCGATGTCGTAAAGCTTGCCTGATTTTGCCGGTTCTCCGCCATTTTTTCTATATCCGCCGGCAGCAAACGCTCCACCTCCATCACGCTACTTCCCTTGCCGAGGTAACCCAGCTTGAGAGCGGCGGTATACGATAAATCGATGATGCGGCTGGAATGAAATGGCCCCCGGTCGTTGATACGGACTATCACTTGTTTTCCGGTATCGACATTGGTGACCCGTGCATACGATGGTATCGGTAGAGTCGGATGTGCGGCGGTGATTTTGTACATATCGTACAGCTCGCCGGACGAGGTTTTTTGTCCATGGAATTTCTTGCCGTACCAGCTTGCCACACCGCGCTGCTTGAATGGCATGGTGCTGTCCGTGATCGGCGTGTAGGTTTTGCCAAACACCACATACGGCTTATTGCCCGAGCGCGAAAATGCCTCAACCACTGGTATCGGGTCGACTACAGATTCCAGATCCAAAGGCGGATTATCGCCAGGCCCGTCATCCATGTAATAGCCACCGCGGCCAGA
Source organism: Pseudomonadota bacterium (assembly GCA_040390685.1). Classification (GTDB taxonomy): domain Bacteria; phylum Pseudomonadota; class Gammaproteobacteria; order Burkholderiales; family Burkholderiaceae_D; genus Undibacterium. The sequence goes on from JAZJYB010000271.1 coordinate 4,611, forward strand.
ATTGGCCTTCGGTAAATCAGGGGTGTTGCCCGGTTTAGCTATTGGGTGCTTGGCAACTGGTTTGCGTTGATCGACAGGCGCTGTGATTTTAGGTGAACTACTACAGCCAGCGAAAAAAACTGACATCAAAACCAAGGACAAGCTTGCAAAAAAACCTCTGCTTTTGTGTCCGGCTGAATGCGCCTTGCAATTCAGCTTCACGTCTGTACCAATTTACGGTTGCGCTGCACGCTCATGAGTATGCCGGCACCCATTCCTAACGTCAACAAGGCGGTGCCGCCGTAGCTCACGAAGGGCAAGGGCACGCCCACTACAGGTAAAATCCCACTGACCATGCCCATATTCACAAACGCATAGGTGAAAAAAATCATTGTGACCGAACCGGCCATCAGGCGCGCAAATAACGTTGGCGCATTGGCGGCAATCATCAGGCCACGCACGATCAAGAGCAAATACAGCACAACTAAAATACTGTTTCCGATAAAGCCAAACTCTTCAGAAAAAACCGCAAAAATAAAATCTGTCGTGCGTTCAGGAATAAACTCCAGATGCGCCTGCGTTCCTTTCAACCAACCTTTTCCGGTCACACCACCAGAGCCAACAGCAATGGTCGATTGAATGATATGAAATCCTTTGCCAAGCGGATCAGTGGTTGGATCTATCATGGTCATCACGCGGTCTCTTTGGTAGCCATGCAACATGGGCCAGATAATCGGGATGCTTGCCGCCGCCGCCACGATCAGGCCAATCAACACGCGCCAGGATAATCCCGCCAAAAAAATCACTGCAAAACCAGCTGCGACCACCAATAGCGCAGTGCCAAGATCTGGTTGTCTGGCGATTAGCCCCACGGGAACAAGCAAAATTGTCGCCGCCACAATAAAATCTTTCCAGCGCAAGGTGCTTTCACGTTTCTGAAAATACCATGCAAGCATCAAAGGCGTGGCGATCTTCATCATCTCTGAAGGTTGTATCACAACTCCCACATTCAGCCATCGGCGCGCACCGTTCTTGATCATGCCAAAGGCAGCCACAGCAACGAGTAACGCCAGCCCAAAAGTGTAAATAGGGATAGCAAATCGCATCAAAGTTTGCGGCGGGATATTTGCCATCACCCACATGACGGCGAACGAGATAATAATATTGCGCAACTGGTCCTCAACCCGGCCCGGGAAATCAATGCCCGCTGAGTACAGCGTCACGATGCCTAGCGCCATAATCAGAAAAAGTATAATCGCCAGACTCGCGTCAAACACCATAATGTGCGAGCGGATTTTGCGCCAGCTTATCCCTTTGTTTTGCATATCAATCCTTGTTGCCGGGAGTTACGCCACCAGGCTTGGGGCCACCTTCGGATTCTGCGTCAGCGCGCGCTTCTGATTCGGCGCGAACCGCCAAAATATCACTTTTTTCCGCTTTTTCCGCCGGCGTCTTGTCTTTATCGGTTGGGCGTTTTCCCAGAAGATAATAGTCAAGCGCCTTACGCACGATAGGCGCAGCGGCAGTCGAGCCCCAACCGCCATTTTCAACTACGATAGCCAAGGCTATGCGCGGCTTGTCGGCCGGGGCAAAAGCGATGAACAGCGAATGGTCGCGTTGCCGCTCCGCAGTGTTCTTGTCGTACTTTCCACCTTTTAAGCCAACCACTTGTGCAGTACCGGTCTTGCCACCCGCTTGATATGGTGCGTCATGAAAGGTCACATAGCCAGTTCCACCTGCAACGGTAGTCACGCCAACCATGGCATTTTTAATGAAGTCGATATTCTCTTGTTTCAGTGGTATGCGTGCACTCTCTTTGGCCACAATTAAAGTTTTTTGCCGGCTTTGCGGATCTTCTGTCATCTTCACCAGATGCGGTTTCATAACGATGCCGTTATTCGCCAGTGTCGCCATCGCGTGCGCCAGTTGCAAGGGAGTGAAGGTGTTATAGCCCTGCCCAATACCCAACGAGATAGTCTCGCCGGCATACCATTTTTGTTGCGCGGCTTTTTTATATGCGCTGCGTTTCCATGCAGTAGAAGGCAAGACTCCCTTCCGCTCATGCTCCAGATCGATTCCGGTAATCTGGCCAAAACCAAACGGCTTCATGAAATCGTGCATGGCATCAACACCAAGATCATTGGCCAGCATGTAGTAGTAGGGGTCGCAAGATAAAACGATAGAACGGTACATATCAATCACGCCATGGCCGCCAGGTTTATCATCGTTGAAACGGTGCCCGCCGAACATATAAAAACCCTGGTCGACAATCGCCTGACTAGGTGTGCGTTTCCCTAGTTCGAGTGCGGCCAGCGCCATGAAAGGCTTATACGTCGATCCTGGCGGGTAGGCTCCAGTCAGTGGACGATTTAGCAAAGGGCGATCTTCCGAGGTGTTGAGCTCATTCCAGCTTTGCTGATCGATCCCTTCGACAAACAAATTCGGGTCATAGGTTGGCTTAGAGACAAATGCCAGCACATCACCTGTAGTGGGTTCGATCGCCACCATCGCACCACGTCGTTCACCGAAAGCTTCCTCGACGATTTTTTGCAGCTCTATATCGACCGACAAAAGCAAGTTCTTGCCGGAGTTAGGCGCGTTGCGCGAAAGCCGGCGCACCGCGCGACCACCGGCGGATACCTCAACCTCTTCAAAACCCGTGGTTCCGTGCAGGACTTTCTCGTAACTTTTTTCCAAGCCTTCCTTGCCGATATAGTCCGTGCCTTTGTAATTCGACGCATCTTCAGTCTCATCGATGATCTCGGCATCTTTCTGACTGATACGACCAATGTAGCCAATCACATGGGAGGCGACTTCGCCCAGCGGGTATTGCCTAAATAAGCGCGCCTGAATATCGACACCAGGAAAGCGAAAGCGCTGTGCGGTAAACCGTGCCACTTCCTCATCAGTGAGTTTGCTACGGATAGGAAAGCTCTCGAAGCTTTTCGATTCCTCGAGTAGCTTACGAAAGCGCTTGCGATGCTTGGGTTGGATATCCACCAGTGCAGACAACTCATCGATCAGCACGTCCAGATCCATCTTGATTTTGGATGGCGTAATTTCCAGGGTATATGCAGAAAAATTGCGCGCCAGGACCACGCCATTTCTGTCGAGTATGAGGCCACGGTTAGGCACGATCGGCACGACAGAAATGCGGTTTTCATCGGCCTGCAAGGCATATACCTTGTGCTTAATTATCTGCAACCATACAAAGCGCGACATCAGCAAAGAAAAACAAACGACAGCAAATACGCCGATAAAAAATAGGCGCATCCGGAACAAATGCAGTTCGCGTTCAGTATTCTTGAGTTCTGTCATGGTCCAGTCAAATCGGCTCGGTTGGCTACGCTGTCGGATGCGTTGTTGGATACGCTTTTTGACACGCGTCAGATTGGTCGGGTGTGATCTTTATCCACTGCTCGTCGTTGCGGGGCAAGTAACAACCAGGTCACTACAGGCCATAGCAGCGCAGTGACCAGGCTCTCGGAAAAATACAACCATCCCGGAAATTTAGCTTCAGGCGAAACCAGTAAACGCACGATGATTTGCATCGCTTGCGCAAACACAAACAAAGGAAACACGTGTGCCGATTGCGCGACTGGATGAAACCATAAAACCCGTCTATGAATCGCAATGGCCAGATACGAGAGTAAGGTGTAAACCAAGGCATGCTCACCCAGATGAATAGCCGAATGTACATCCATCAGCAAACCCATGACGAAGGCCACACCTATGCCTATTTTGCGCGGTTGGTGGATGCTCCAGAACACCAACACCAGGGCAACAAAATCTGGCACACCTAATGCGCCGCCCCAGGGTAAAAAATTTAAGAAAAAAGCGGCAATCAGGCTAGTTGCAATAAACGCCGGACTGACAGGCAGAAGGATGTAATGGGGACTATTCATTATTGTGTCACCTTGGCAGCTTCTTTATTGGCGTCGGGCGATGTTGGCTCGGTTTGTGGCTTCGCCTCTTTGCTCTCTTTGACAGCTTCAGGCAGATTATCTCGTGTGACTTTACGATTTATTTTCTCTTTCTTGGCGCGCACTTCTTCAGTATCCGGACGCGGCAAATTATCATTTGACACCAACAGGATAAGAAGTTGGCGATGATAGTCGATGCCGGCAACAGGTGTGCACAATACCGTTTCAAAAGTCGTGCTGGCCTTATTTTCGACCTGGACAACTTTGGCGACAGCCAGGCCCGCCGGATACACACCATCGATCCCTGAGGTCACCAACATATCGCCATTTTTAACGTCGGCATTGGTGGTTGTGCTCATATCCAGGTGGCTTGATTGCCCCCGTCCATGCACCACGCTGCGCAAGCCATTACGTAAAATTTGCACCGGAATCGCCTGGTTTTTATCGGTCAGCAAAGTCACCTCTGAGGTTAAGGGAAAAACCCGGGTGACCTGGCCAACGACCCCTAAGTCATCGATCACGGGCTGACTTAGCGCGACGTTGTGGGCGCTGCCTTTATTCAGGATAATTTTGCGCGTAAAAGGATCGCGCGCATCATAGACAATTTCAGCCAGTACGGATTTGACAACAAGTTTCTCGCGCAGGTCAAACAAAATACGTAAGTGGGCATTTTCCGCGAGCAACTGGCTCGACTGTTGCAAGACATCGGCGTTGAGAATTTGCTGGCGCTTTAAACTGGCATTTTCTTTTTCCAGCGCTGAAGTTGAGGCAAAATAATCCGCCATACGTCCCAAGGCATCGCGCGGCACGACTGCCACCACTTGAACCGGATACAGCAAAGTACCTACGATTTGACGCAGCAAAACCAGGGAATTGAGGCGCGTGTCGACCACCAACAGGAAAATAGCAAAAGCAGAGAAAAAAACCACTTTAGCCCGGGCAGAAGCGCCTTGCTTGAAAAGTGGTGGTGGGCTGTATTGCATAAATAAATATCAGGAAGCCGCAAATAACAGTCAAAAATGAGAGATTGAAAGGTGCGTCCAGAAATTCAATTAATGGGATGCAGAGCAAGGCGCAAAACACAGCAATACACAAGTATTGCGAGTATTTGCAACGAAGCTATGCGCCCATTAATTGGATTTATGGGCGTACCGATTATTCGTAGGAGAAAATAGATCCTAATTTATCCATACGTTCAAGCGCCATACCAGAACCGCGCACCACGCAAGTCAATGGGTCTTCAGCTACCAGGACTGGCAAGCCGGTTTCTTCCATCAACAAGCGATCCAGATCACGCAACAAGGCACCACCGCCGGTCAGCATCATGCCTTTTTCAGCGATATCTGCACCGAGTTCTGGTGGGGTTTGCTCCAGCGCATTTTTCACCGCAGAGACGATATTATTCAAAGGATCGGTCAAGGCTTCCAGAATTTCATTGCTGGAAATGGTGAATGAGCGTGGAATGCCTTCTGACAGGTTGCGTCCCTTGACTTCCATTTCTTTCACTTCTGAGCCAGGGAAGGCAGAACCAATCGCCTTCTTGATATTTTCAGCGGTTTGCTCACCGATCAGCATGCCGTAATTGCGCCGGATGTAATTCACGATCGCTTCGTCAAACTTATCGCCGCCTACGCGGACTGAGCCTTTGTAGACCATGCCGCCCAGAGAAATCACACCGACTTCAGTGGTGCCGCCGCCGATATCGACGACCATAGAACCGGTCGCTTCAGAAACCGGCAAACCGGCGCCGATCGCCGCGGCCATAGGCTCTTCAATCAAAAACACCTGGGAAGCGCCGGCACCTAATGCTGATTCGCGAATCGCACGGCGCTCAACCTGGGTAGAACCGCATGGTACGCAAATAATGATGCGTGGCGAAGGCCGGAAAAACTTGGTGTCGTGCACCATGCGGATAAATTGCTTGAGCATTTGCTCGGTCACCGTAAAGTCAGCAATCACGCCGTCTTTCATCGGGCGTATTGCCTCGATATTGCCAGGCACTTTACCGAGCATTTGCTTGGCTTCTTTACCTACCGCTTGTATTGTTTTTTTACCATTAGGGCCACCTTCTTGACGGATCGCGACGACTGAAGGTTCATCTAGGACAATGCCCTGTCCACGAACATAAATCAGGGTATTGGCAGTGCCCAAATCAATTGCCA
>JAZJYB010000272.1:0-19319 GCA_040390685.1 Pseudomonadota bacterium
TTCCAAGGATGGCAGTTAAGATTTGTAGCAGACGTTTGTTCATATGGTAAATGAGATTTTCTAACGTAGAGTTGACCGGCGCGTATTTTCGCCCGAGTCGATTGCCGTGTCAGACGACACAATGACGCATGCCTCCTCCTCTTCCTGGAACGACTAACCTATTTTTCACTTTTTATTTACCTTCGATGCTTGCAATAGTGAGTTAACTAATCTCTTGTTTAAAACCAATGCGTTGTGAGCAGGATTTATAACGATTCCTTCGCAAAGTGAAGATAAGGTTTCGTTAAAAAACTCCCACGCTTCTTTAGACGGTAAAATTATCCCCTTGAATTTTTCATTTGGATGGTCTCGTTCAAGATACTTATTCGCTGCATTCCAATCAGTGAACAGAACCAAATATTTTTTTCCGCCTTTTCCAATCAGGAACAGATCAAATTTGGCACCCGTTGGCAAAGTGGTTTGGGCTGTTGGCTTGGATGTTTGGTCATCGGTCGGAAAATTCATCGCCAGCGCAATGTAGTTGGCTTTATTAAGCTCGGAAAACAAACTGTCCTGCGCGCTATTTGACTTCTCGCTTTCTAATTTATCCATTGCAGCCGTAAGCCGTGGATTGCTTACCGGTTTAGACACGTCGATCACTTCTTGTGCATTGGCGACCGCGGCCAAATTTAAAGTCATTACAATCACATAAAGATATTTAGATAGGTAGCGCATATATATTTTTTTCTGTCTAATGAATAGCGTTTTTCCGCCGCAACGGAACGCAAAAATAAAATCCGCGAAATACATGCGGCGGATTAACCTTGTTGGAGTGAACCGCCTCCACGGCGTTCACACTGGGGATTGTAAGCGATGAGTTCGTCGTATCGCTAGTAGTTTGACATGCCTAAGTGCTCCGTCATGTGCAGCAACTCCAAATGCATCATGCCGGCCGCTCATTCAAGGAAATAGGGTCCCCCATTCTTGAACGCAGGTTGGAAGCCGACGCAGCAGGGCATGTCAAGCGCCAGGCGCAAGGCACACGGTCACATTAGTATCCGGAATGTTGGACGAAAGCGCAGGGCTATCTTCGAAGTGAAACGTGTGCGGTATTTGATTGAACCGCCCGGTGCAAGACACGCACGCCGGGTGGTGTGGGTGCTGGAGCTTAGCGACCTCAGGTTACCCGATTAGACGGCACTGCAACGGTACCGCTCAGTCGATGAATTTCCAAGTGTCTGCGCCGTCGAAGTGGCGCACTTGAACAGATTCTTGAAGTTGCGGATCGAAGTTATTCAGGTTGACGCCGTGCTTGCCACCTGGCTCGGGGACAAGTGGTTCCCAATGCGTGACACATCCGCAGATCTTGCAACGCACATTGCGCAGCGTCTTGTCGCCCCAGATGTACTCGGCCGTATGCTCCGGGTGTCCTTCTATCCGAACCGTTCCGAACTCGTAGTACGCCCAAAGTCCGCCAATGCGCCGGCAAAGCGAACAGTTGCATTTGGTGGCCTGCTCCGGCGCCGAGGGTAGCGTAAGACGGACTGCACCGCAGTGACATGAGCCTTGTAGCAAGTGTTCAACAGACATAATGGCCTCGCTTTCGTTTCCTGTGCCGCCTCAAAGATTAAGCCAACAGGCGAGCGGTGTTGCGCGCCTTGTTGGATGTATTCAACGGAATATTCCGTTTAAAAATTTTCTGGCTCGGGCGCACGGAAGGCCTTACTGTAGTAGCCAGACTGGTCGAAACAGCAAACTTGCTTCTTGCCGGATGCGAGCATATCGCAGGCATCAGCAATTCGTTTTGCGCGCGTCTTAAGTTGCTTGGCTGAAGTAATCCAATGTATCCAGTCTACTCGTGCGATGGTCGTCGTATTGTTTCAAACTTTACTAGCCTCAGGAGTGGCCGCCAGTGCTTCCTGAAAATCTGGCGGGAGGTCAGGTTCGGGTTCCTTCTTCACCGGGGTGAGCGCTAGCGTAACGATATCCCCAACGGCCGCGCCTGCGGCTTCGTATAATTCTCTACTGACCTTCAGCCAATGGCTTAGCTGACCATCCGGCTCAAGGGTTGCCCGGAAATGGCGCCCATTAATCGTGCCTTCAACTGTCGTCCTGCCTCGTCTCGGAAGCTGTTCACTCACGTCTCTTGGCAGTACGACGAACGCCCACGACGTATCATTACCAAGCTTTGCCGGGCGAAGAAGTTTTGCTTCGAATCGGGATTTTAAATCGATTGTTGTCATTGCAAATTCCTTTAACTAATACGCCCAACGCTTAAGCTAAGTGGCCGTGCGGGCCGCAACGCATGATTGCACCGGAAACTTCCTCCCGCACGGTCCGCTTGAGCGAACGGTCAGGCCGAAGACGGCGTTATTTTGCGGCAAACTCCGACCGCGCGTAGGCTTCCAGGAAGCCGCACACAGAACACCGGAAAGTGCCTACCGGAATACACTTTTCCGCCGGGACTTTCGCGCTCTGCCAGAAGGAACTCTCGGGCGCCCCCTCGACCCAAGTGCTTACTATGCGCTTGAAGCCATCAATTTCGAAAGTAAAACCCTGCGTCATTTCGCCGTTGCACTTGGGGCACGGAGTCGATTGCAAGCTCATGTCTGAACCTCCTTAGAAAGATTGCCAAAAGCGGTCAGCCGCCTCGTGGGGCCTGACGCCGAGTTGAACTAAACCGCTACGCTCTGGATCGAACCAATTACCATTAAATTTAGCACCGTGATACAAATTATTCCTAATTCTAGAAATATGCGCAAACAGTATTTGAACAGACCTTTCGTTATTTGGCACTTCAGGCCAGACTATTTTACCGTGCTCATTCACAGATTGTTTCTTAGGTGGATTTTCTAAGATGTACTCAGCCGCGTGGCGATTATTATCTAGCTTTTCAAGAAAAGCTGAACCAATGACCTCATTTGCGAATCGATCCCTGTCTACGGTTAACTTGCCCTTAGTTAAGGTAAAAAAATCTTTCTCTTTTAACGATGATTCATACCGTGCAAATAACTTAAAAAATCTAAAAGAAAGCTGGTCAAGTTCTTGGTGCATATGTCCCTCTAAAACACATAACGTTTGAGTTGGGCGTCATGCTGGAGGTGAACTCACAGTCGGCTCTACTTGGTTTGCCATGTATGGCCGCAGTTTAGGCATTGCGGCTTGTGCATACAAAGAATGGTGCCGCATTCAGGGCAGGACCACCTTGCTGTCTCCTCGGCTAGAAAGCGCTCCACTCCTATGACCCTAATGTGCTCTAGGTTGCCGATGGCGCTCACGCCGTACTTCGTCTTGTAGCGGGCATCCAGATGCAACAACTCTGCGCATGGAAACTTCTCGCATGTAGAGCAGAACTGATGGCCGCCGGTGGCCAGTTCTTCGCAGTTCTTGATGGCACAGGCTGCAATTCAGGCCGCAAGGCGCAATGATCTGTGGGTTGTCAGCCTGGATTTGAACGACTTTGGTTCGCATACCGTCAGCCTCACTTTGCGCAAATGCTGCCCGATGACGCCCAACGTTGAGCTATCCGGAACTGCGCACGATGCGCCAAAATCGAAGAGAGGATGATTGAAAAAATGCCGAACATTGAAATGCCAACTTGCGCAGTTTCCGAGCTGAGCGTCATGTTAATCGTCATTACTCGGCCACGTCAGAAGGATTTACTCTAGCTGGATTTTCGATGAGATTGGCCTTGTTTAAATGTTCGAAGGGTTTGGCTTGCGACTCATTTAATACTGTATCCCAATTCCCACGATTGATGCCCTCAACGTTGAGCCACAACAGCACCAACTCGTACTGAGAAAGCTGGGATTTGATTAAATCGTAGTAGCGTTTTTGTTCAATTTCAGTGGCATTGATTGAACGACATCCGTCCTTCACGTGCTTAAACATATGATAGACAGTCCTAAAATAATGTTCAATTTCCCAACCGTCTTTCTCTAAAAATCGTTGATATGCTGTCGAAATTGGAACTCCATCATTTTGAGAAACAGCAACAATTCTTCGGTAGAAAAACCGAAAGCAGTCTCTGCCTTGTATTTTTGTTTTGTCTTTCATATTGCGGTCAATCGAGTTCAAAACGGATGCGTGTAACTCCAGTAATGCGAAAAACTGATTTTCGAAAGCTTGTCGTGCGGCCGCCTGCGTTTGGCTTCTCAATGTAGCCGCAACAATAACCAAGGAAATTAGGCCGAAAAAGGGATTAAGAACCCCACCAAAATAATCTCCAAATTGCCCCCATTCTGCAATGGTAGGTGAAATATCCGCCTTCCTGAAATTTAATAGAAAGAGCAATAGCAACGCGGAAATCGCTCCAATTCCAAAGCGAAACGGATACTTGGTCAGTGTTTCAGAAAGTTTGTTTTTATCTGCCATATCGGGGAAGGTAATGGTTGGTTTTGTGACGATTAACGCTGAAATGACCGGCGCAAAGCGCCCGTGTCGATTGTTGAGTTAGCCACGAGCTTCTCCCTCAAACTCTGCCTTTAGTTCTAGATAGTCTCGGTAACGCATTTCGCGAATTTCTTCTTTGGTGAATGGATTTTCCTGAATTTTCGAATCGGAACGATAGCGATTCTTTGGAGGATCTGCGTCTACCACTTCCACTACTTTGATACAAACACGGCTCCCGATCGCAAGCGGAGCCTCGACCCAGCGGAAGTGATGACGAACATCATCTGAATCGGGAATCGTCATACCACCAACCGAGCATTCGACATAGCCATCACGCACTTTTAACTTCTCTGCGGCTCGGCTTGCAGTGACGTGAAGACTAAGGATTGACCAATCCTCTACTCCTGCAGTGACGTATCTTTCTCCATCAATCTCGATTTCGTAGGCGATCATATAAGTGGCTAACTTTGTTATCGGGAGACAGGTTTACTGCATACCATCGCCACCTGTCTCCATAACATGGCGCTGTAAACCTCATAAGAATGGCTTGAACACAGGCTAATCTGTGCATATACTGTGTTTTTATACAGTATTATCAATCCATGAAAAACCTCATCAGGGAATTGCCGGTTTTGAAGGCCGGAAAGGTGCTTGATCAGCTTCGCGAACGCATTCGTTACTTGCACTACAGTCTACGGACTGAAGACGCTTATGTCTATTGGACGCGTGCTTTTATACGCTTTCATGGCGTCCGCCATCCCGCTACCATGGGTGGGCCGGAGGTCGAGGCGTTTTTATCATCGCTGGTGAATTCGAAAAATGTCGCTGCATCAACGCACCGACAAGCGCTTTCAGCTTTGTTATTTTTTTACGGAAAAGTTCTGTGTATCGATTTGCCGTGGATGAAAGAAATTGGCCGGCCCAAAGAAACCAAGCGTCTACCAGTTGTACTTACTCCCGATGAAGTGGCTAAGATTTTGTGTCTTCTTGATGGTGAACATCGTCTGTTCGCTCAATTATTATATGGCACCGGAATGCGAATTAATGAGGGCTTGCAGCTACGTGTGAAGGATGTGGATTTTGAACGCCGCACGATCATCGTGCGAGAAGGTAAGGGTGGCAAAGATCGGCCAGTGATGTTACCGCAAAGTCTGATGCATGGATTACGCGATAAATTGGCGCGGTCGCGCGTACTTTGGGCGGCAGACCAGGAAGCTGGCTGTGGTGGGGTCGAGATGCCGAATGCGCTTGATCGGAAATATCCTCGAGCCGGTGCATCCTGGAGTTGGTTTTGGGTGTTTCCGCAAGAGTCGCATTCTACTGATCCTCGCTCAGGCGTGGTGCGCCGACATCATATGTACGATCAGACCTTTCAGCGGGCATTTAAACGGGCGTTAACAAGCACCGGTATTTACAAGACTGCCACGCCGCATTCGCTGCGCCATTCGTTTGCCACAGCTGTGCTACAGGCTGGTTACGACATCCGTACCGTACAGGAATTACTCGGTCATAGCGATGTATCAACGACGATGATTTACACACACGTACTCAAGATCGGTGGTGGTGGGGTGCGCAGCCCTATGGATACTTTGCCGGTGATTTGAAGCACTGCAATTTTGAAACCAGGGTGGGCACGATAACGCAGTACCCACCCATTTCTTAAATATGCAAAGCATGCCCCAAAGCCCGCATTGCGGCTTCCTGCACCGCTTCACCCAGGGTTGGATGTGCATGAATAGTGCCGGCGATATCTTCCAGGGTTGCGCCCATTTCTATTGACTGGCCGAACGCTGTACTGAGTTCCGATACGCTTTTGCCTACCGCCTGCCAGCCTATGATTAGGTGGTTGTCGCGTCTGGCGACTACGCGTACGAAGCCTTCGGTGGCGTCCAGTGTCATGGCGCGGCCGTTGGCTGAGAACGGGAACATGGCTGTGATGTTATCTGTGCCTGCTGCTTGTGCTTCGCCCGGGGTTTGCCCGACCACCACGATTTCCGGATCGGTGAAGCAGACGGCGGGGATCGCGGCCGGTATGAAGCGGCGTTTTTTGCCGGCGATGATTTCTGCCACCATCTCTCCCTGTGCCATGGCGCGGTGTGCCAGCATCGGTTCGCCAGTGATGTCGCCGATGGCCCAGACGTCGCGCATGGAAGTGCGGCACTGGTCGTCGATCTTGATGGAGCGGCCTGCCATATCCAGCATCAGTCCTTCCAAACCATAGCCTTGGGTGCGCGGCTTGCGCCCTACCGCTACCAGCACTTTGTCGGCAACGATTTCGGATTCTTCACCCTGCGCATTCTTCACCTTGACTGCGCTTCCGCTTTGATTCAAACCTTGCACGCTGCAGCCTAGATGTAGTTTCACGCCTAGTTTTTGCAGCGACGTCGCCACCGCCTTGGTCAGGTCCTGGTCGTAGGCTGGCAGCACGCGGTCCAGCGCTTCGACCACACTGACTTCCACACCGAGTTTGCGATAGGCGATGCCCAGTTCCAGCCCGATGTAGCCACCGCCGACCACCACCAGATTTTTTGGCAATGCTGCGGGCGAAAGTGCCTCGGTCGAGCTGATGACATTGCCGCCGAAAGGCATGCCAGGTAATTCCACCGCTTGCGAGCCGGTTGCCAGCAACAGGTGTTGGCAAATAAAGCGCTGGGTCGCTGCGCCTTCTTGTTTTACTTCGACGGTTTTTCCGTCGATGATATTGGCCCAACCCTTGATGACTTGCACGCCATTTTTCTTCAGCAAGGCGCCGACACCGCCGGTGAGTTTGGCGACGATGCCATCTTTCCATTTGATGGTTTGCGCCAGATCGATGCTTGGGGATTGCACGGAAATACCGAGTGCCGAACCCTTGGCGTAATGACCGGCTTTTTCAAATTCTTCGGCCGCGTGGATCAAGGCTTTGGAAGGGATGCAGCCGATATTGAGGCAAGTGCCACCGAGTTGATCACCCTCGATCAGGGTAGTGGCGATGCCGAGTTGCGCGGCGCGAATGGCGGCGATATAACCACCGGGGCCACCGCCTATCACCAGAAGAGTGGTGTTGGTTAACACTGAAGTTGCATTCATTATTTATTCCACGAACAAGGTTGCAGGGCACTCAAGATAGCCGCGTACGGTCTGGATGAATTCGGCCGCATCCATGCCATCGACTACGCGATGGTCAAACGAGGACGAGAGGTTCATCATCTTGCGGATCACCACCTGGCCATTACGCACCATCGGGCGCTCGACCATTTTATTGACGCCGATAATCGCGACTTCAGGATGGTTGATGACCGGGGTAGAGACGATGCCACCCAAAGCGCCAAGGCTGGAAATGGTGATGGTGGAACCGGAGAGTTCTTCACGTGCGGCCTTGCCAGTGCGCGCCGCTTCTGCCAGCCTGGCCATCTCGCTGGCGCATGACCACAGATCTCGTGCTTCGGCATGTCTTACCACCGGCACCATCAAACCATTTTCCGTTTGTGCAGCGATGCCAAGATGGACGGCGGCGTGGCGTGTGACAATGCCGGCGTCGTCATCAAAGCGTGCGTTAATTTGCGGAAAATCGCGCACTGCCAGCACCACGGCGCGCATCAGCAAAGGCAGCAAACTCAGGCGGCCGCGCTCTTTACCCCAACGCGTATTGAGTTGCGTGCGCAGGGCTTCAAGTTCGGTCACATCGACTTCTTCGACGTAAGAAAAATGCGGAATGCGGCGCTTGGTGTCCTGCATTTTTTGTGCGATCTTGCGGCGCAAGCCGATCACCGGTATCGCTTGCTCGTCATTCAGTTCGCGATAGCGGTTTTCTGCGCTGCCACCAGTTGATGCATTGGCGCCACGGGCGACGTAAGCATCCAGATCGTCTTGCGTGATGCGCCCGGCCAGACCGCTGCCTGGCACAAATTGCAGTTCTACACCGAGATCCCAGGCGCGCTTTCTTAAGGCCGGCGAAGCGATAGGTTTTTCACCGGCCTGGCGCGCTGCGCCTGCACTTGCCAAAACGCTGCTGCTTGCATTTGTTGGTTTGATTGCAGCGGGTGCCGCCGCAGTTGTTGCTGCTACCGGTGCCGGTGTTGCGACCACCGCAGCTACTGGTGCAGCTGCGACTGCCACTGGCGCTGGCGCAGGGGTTGCTGCCGCTTTAGCTGGTGCTGCAGCACCAGCAGTGAAATTACCCGCACCTTCGACTTCGATACGGATCAGTTCCGATCCCACCGCCATCACCTGCCCGGCCGCGCCGCCCAGTGCCAGCACTTTGCCGATCACTGGTGAGGGAATTTCTATGGTCGCTTTGTCGGTCATCACATCGGCCAGGATCTGGTCTTCCTTGACCATATCGCCGACTTTGACATTCCATGCGACTAACTCTACTTCGGCAATGCCTTCGCCGATATCCGGCATCTTGATTACGTATAAACCCATGTCATTTCTCCATTGCACGTTTGAACGCCGCAGCCACTCTGTCAGGGCCGGGGAAGTAAGCCCACTCTTGCGCATGTGGATAAGGCGTATCCCAGCCAGTCACACGCTCAATCGGCGCTTCAAGATGATAGAAGCAATGCTCCTGTACCAGCGCGGTCAGCTCGGCACCAAAACCGCTGGTGCGCGTGGCTTCATGCACCACGACGCAACGGCCGGTCTTTTTCACCGAGGCTAAAATCGTCGGCAGATCCAGCGGCCACAGGCTGCGCAGATCGATGATCTCGGCATCGATGCCGCTTTCATTGGCGGCCGCTTCCGAAACCCAGACCATGGTGCCGTAAGTCAGCACCGTCAGGTCTTTACCAGGGCGGAATACGGTCGCCGATTCTAGCGGCACGGTGTAATAGCCTTCAGGCACTTCGCCCATCACATGTTGCGACCAGGGCACAACTGGTTGATCGTGATGGCCGTTGAACGGGCCGTTGTAAATGCGTTTAGGTTCAAGGAAAATCACCGGATCATTGTTCTCGATCGAGGCGATCAGCAAGCCCTTGGCATCGTAAGGATTCGATGGCATTACGGTGCGCAAACCGCAGACGTGCGTAAACACTGCCTCAGGGCTTTGGCTATGCGTCTGGCCGCCGTAAATGCCACCGCCGCAAGGCGTGCGTATTGTCAATGGCGCAGTGAAATCACCGGCCGAACGGAAACGCAAACGCGCCGCTTCCGAAACGATCTGGTCATATGCCGGATAGATATAATCGGCAAACTGAATCTCGATCACCGGGCGCAAACCGTACGCGCCCATACCGACCGCCGCGCCGACGATACCGCCTTCAGAAATCGGCGCATCAAACACGCGTCTCTTGCCGTACTTTTTTTGCAGGCCTTCGGTGCAGCGGAACACGCCGCCGAAGTAACCTACGTCCTGGCCGAACACCACGACGTTATCGTCGCGCTCTAGCATCACATCCATCGCCGAGCGCAGCGCTTGTATCATGCTCATTGGGGTTTTTTTACCACCCATATTATTCTCACTCATGATCAGATCCCCAACTGCTGGCGTTGCTGGCGGAGATGTTCCGGCATATGTTCGTAAATATCCTCAAACATTTCGGCCGGGCTAAACACGTGGCCGCTGGCCATGCTGCCGAATTGCTCGGCTTCTTTTTGCGCCGCAATCACAAAGGCTTCCAGCTCCTTCAAGGTATCTTCATGCTCTTGCTCAGACCAGGCACCGAGCTTGATCAGATGCTGTTTCAAACGCGCGATCGGGTCACCCAAGGGGAAGTGCGATGCATCGTCCATTGGGCGATATTTGGATGGGTCATCCGAAGTTGAATGTGGGCCAGCGCGATAGGTAACCCATTCAATCAGAGCCGGGCCCATGTTGCTGCGGGCACGTTCTGCCGCCCATTTCGACGCGGCGTACACGGCCAAAAAGTCATTGCCATCGACGCGCAAGGAGGCGATGCCGCAACCGACGCCGCGCGCAGCGAAGGTAGAGTTTTCACCACCGGCAATTGCCTGAAAAGTCGAGATCGCCCATTGGTTATTCACGACATTCAAAATCACCGGTGCGTGGTAGACATGGGCAAAAGTCAGCGCGGTATCAAAATCAGGTTCGGCGGTGGCGCCATCGCCTATCCATGCTGAAGCGATCTTGGTATCGCCCTTAATCGCCGAAGCCATGGCCCAGCCCACGGCCTGAATATATTGCGTGGCCAGATTACCCGAGATAGAGAAAAATCCAGCTTCGCGGATCGAATACATTACCGGTAATTGGCGACCCTTAAGCGGATCGCGTTCGTTCGACATCAGCTGGCAAATCAAGCCCAGCAATGGCACTTCACGTGCCATCAATAGGCTTTGCTGGCGATAGGTCGGGAAGCACATGTCGTCGATATTCAGGGCCATGGCCTGCGCCGTGCCTATGGCTTCTTCGCCCAGACTTTGCATGTAAAACGACATTTTCTTTTGCCGTTGCGCGATCAGCATGCGGCTGTCAAACACGCGGGTTTTCAGCATCGCGCGCAAGCCAAAGCGCATGGTGGCGATGTCGAGATCGGGCGCCCAGGGGCCGACTGCATTACCCTCATCATCGAGCACGCGTATCAGCGAATACGCCAGATCACGGGTGTCGACCGGTAATACATCAGTAGGGGGTTTGCGGATTTCGCCGGCGGGCGAGAGGCGTAAATAGGAAAAATCGGTTGCGTGCCCCGGCCGCCCTGTAGGCTCCGGCACATGTAAACGAAGAGGCTCGTTCTGGCTCATGGTGTTCTTTCTCGCACAAGGATGTCATGCGCGTTTGTCACGTTGATCTTGATAATACGGACGGATAAGTCCTGTTTATACTGCGCTGCACTTACGCTTTGCTAGCTTCTTTTGGAGGCCAGCGAGCAGCGAGGATAAACGAAAACACGGCATTTTGGTAGCTTGATGTGATGCATGGTCTTGCAGACTATTGTTTTACAACAAGGATGCAACATGCTCTCGCTTTCAAGCGATTAAGTCGTGTCGGTTTTTGTATGGATGGCAAGATAATAAGCGGGCATGCCATGCACGTTGAGTATCGGGATGATGGTGGTATCCAGGCAATACGGGCTGCCATCTTTGGCTCGGTTTTTGAAGGCGCCATGCCAGGTTTGTCCCTGCGTGATGGCTTGCCACACCTCTTGCATAAATGCCTTTGGATGAGCGCCCGATGCCAGCATATGATGTTCTTTGCCTAACAACTCTTCCTGTGAGTATTGTGACCAGCGACAGAAAAGCGCGTTGGCATACGTGATTTTTCCTACCAGGTCGGTGATCGACACGGCGGTGTGATGATCTAGTGCAGCACGCAATTCCTTAACCTTTTTCTGCGCGATCTTTAGAGTCTCAAGGCTATGGTTGGCAATCATCAGGCTATCGTAAGCGCGCAACGAAGAGATCACGGTGGTAAAAAGTTTTTGCGTGGTCAAATCGCTCTTGGTGCGGTAGTCGTTAATGTCATAGTCGACGATCACGCTTTGCTCCAGGGTTTGGCCGGACTGCCCAGTGCGCAAGACTATCCGTATTTGGTGATTGTTGAGCTCGCCCCTGATCTGGCGCGCCAGCACCAAACCGGCGTGATCGGTTTCCATGATGACATCAAGCAGGACCAGCGCCACATCTGGGGTATCACGCAAGAGGCTAAAACCTTCCTTGGCAGAATATGCATGCAGAAAATTCAACGGGCGGCCTTTATACCTGACATCACGCAAGGCAAATTTGGTGACTACGTGCACATCGACATCATCATCGACGATCAGTACGTTCCAAGGCTCAACGGCAACGCTGCCATCGGTAGCTGCATTCGCCACATCAGCAACTTCAGGATGTTCATCATCGATGAGCCATTCACTCTGTTCGTGATCAATGGTGGTCGCGGTAGTCATATTTTGCTCCATTTGGTGATTCGGTGTGACCTCGAATTGCCCGGAAATATTCTGCCAATACAACTTGGTTTTACTCTGCCTTTCATATTATTGCAGCGGCAATAATTTGCAAGCAAGCTTTTGCATTTACTTATGCTTCCGTTAGACCTGCATCAAGTTAGACCTGCATCAATAGTGTAGGCACTGATCTGGGTTTTGTTAGGCAAGCTTATCGCCATTGTTCAAGCATTAAAAGAAATTGATTTTATTATTAATAAAAAGCCTATAATAATTAACAATACAAAGAGTGGTCTTCACATCCTGTCGGAATACTCCGGCAGGAAATAAGTCTTTTTAGGGTAAGAATAAAAATGGATACAAGATCTTTTCAGTTACCGCCGTTGCGCCGTCTTTTCGCCTTGTTAATCTTGAGCGGCACTTTGCTACCGACGCTGCCGGCTTTGTCTGCCGAACATGCAACGCTCAATCTCCCTTCAGACGCACTGGCCTTGTTGTTGGCGCAAAACTATTCCAACAAATTTGATCCGAATGCCTATCTGGTCAGCGAAAAACTCGATGGCGTACGCGCAGTCTGGGATGGCAGGCAATTGCGCTTTCGCAGTGGCCGCATCATCCATGCACCGGCATGGTTTACCGCAGGGTTTCCCACCCATGCTTTAGATGGCGAATTGTGGATGGGGCGGCAGAGTTTTGAACGCCTGTCCGCTGCAGTACGGCGCCAGGAAGCTGTGGATGCAGAGTGGAAAAATATCACTTATCAACTATATGAATTACCGAATGGCACTGGCGATTTTGCTGCGCGCATCCAGACGCTGGAAGCCAGCGTGAAAACTGCTGGCGTGGCATGGTTGCAGGTATTGCCACAGAGTCGGGTGGCAGATAGGACAGCATTAAAATTGATGTTGGATAAAATAGTCCAGGTAGGTGCCGAGGGCCTGATGTTGCATCGCCTCGATGCGCAATGGCAAACCGGCCGCTCCGAAGTGCTGCTGAAACTTAAACCCCAGCTAGACGCCGAAGCCGAGGTGATCGCCCACGAGCCGGGGCAGGGTAAATATAAAGGCATGTTGGGTGCATTGATGGTCATTACGCCAGATGGACAGCGCTTTCGTTTGGGCACGGGTTTGTCGGACGAACAGCGACGCAATCCGCCTAAAATCGGCGCGACGATTAGCTATCGATATCGTGATTTGACTTCGACCGGATTGCCAAAATTTGCCAGTTTTTTACGTACGAGGGAAAGTGAATAAGCGCTGGATAAAAAACAGTCAACGCCAGTGACAGTCCAAACTTTCGTTGCAAACTTGCGTCGCCATGATGGTGTTTATGTCAAACAAGGCGAATTCCCTCTGTGAACAACTTGTAATACTATAAAAGTAAGGCACAATAGAATTAATCAACTTTTCATCGTGCTAACGTCTAGGAGCTTACGATGATGACTGTCCCTATCATTATTGATTTCGAAGCCTCTGGTTTTGGCAAGGGCAGTTATCCTATTGAAGTGGGATTTTCTGGCCGGCATGGCGAAGGCTGGTGTTCTTTGATACGCCCGGAAGATGATTGGCAACACTGGGATATCGATGCCGCAAAAGTCCATCTCATCCCACGTGAGATTCTGGTCGAACGGGGCAAATCCGCCCTATACGTTGCCGAGCAACTCAATTTTTTCTTGAGTGGCTTCACGGTCTACACCGATGGTTGGGGGCAGGATTACGTCTGGATGGCAAGGCTGTATGACGCTGCGAATATCGTGCCGCGTTTTAAGCTGGCAGACCTGCGCGAAATCATCAATCAAGAACAGGAAGAACAGTGGCATAGCACCAAAGATCACGTGCTAAATGAACTGCGCATTACCCGTCACCGCGCCAGCAGTGACGCCAGGGTACTGCAATTGACCTGGCTGCGCACTTTCGATGCCGCCAAAAAATAAAAAGCCTGACGCACTTGGAAGACTTTTTTTAACCACTTACAGGGTATTGCTGATGCGCCTAAAACCCAGACCGCTAGTCTTACTTCAAGGATCAAATCAGGCGATGATGAAATGACGAATACGCTTCCTGACACATTAACTTGCGATGTTTTGGTGGTCGGGGGAGGCATCAATGGCAGCGGCATTGCACGTGATGCTGCCGGGCGCGGCCTGTCGGTAGTCTTATGCGAGAAAGATGATCTGGCCTCACACACTTCTTCCGCGTCGTCCAAACTCATTCATGGCGGTCTGCGTTACCTGGAATATTACGAATTTAGTCTGGTCAGAAAAGCCCTGATCGAGCGCGAAGTCTTGATGCGTTCTGCGCCACATATTATTTCGCCGCTGCGCTTCATCATGCCGCATATGCAAGGCTTGCGCCCTGCCTGGATGTTGCGCGTCGGGTTATTCATGTACGACATGCTGGCCAGGCGCGAGCTATTGCCGGGTTCGCGTGGCGTGAATCTACGGCGCCATGTCGCTGGAGATAGCTTAAAAACAGAATTTAAGCATGGCTTTATGTACTCGGATGGCTGGGTCGATGATGCGCGATTGGTCGTGCTCAATGCCATGGATGCGGCTGAAAAAGGCGCGACTATCCTGACTCGTACCCACTGCGAGTCAGTGCAGCAAAAAGACGGAAAATGGCATGCGCAACTGCAGGTGCAATTGCACCCGAATTTACCCAGCAATACACAAAAGCTAATCGAGGTGAAAGCGCGCTGTCTGGTGAATGCGACCGGCTCTTGGG
Organism: Pseudomonadota bacterium; assembly: GCA_040390685.1. Classification (GTDB taxonomy): domain Bacteria; phylum Pseudomonadota; class Gammaproteobacteria; order Burkholderiales; family Burkholderiaceae_D; genus Undibacterium. The sequence goes on from JAZJYB010000272.1 coordinate 14,921, forward strand.
CGGCGCAATTTCAACAGCTCAGCGTTCCGCATAAAGCCGGTAAAACCTTGCGCTTGATTAAGGGGAGCCACATCGTCGTGAAGCGGCTGTTTGATCATCAGTATGCCTATATTTTTCAACATCCGGATGGCCGTATTGTATTTGCTATCCCGTATGAAAAAGAGTTCACGCTGATCGGCACCACCGACATTGATTATCGCGGCGACATTAATCATGTGACGATAGAGGCCACAGAAATAGACTATCTATGCGAATTGAGCAGCTTGTATTTTAAACAGGCTATCCGGCCAGCTGATGTGGTGTGGTCATATTCAGGGGTGCGCCCGCTAGTCGACGATGGTGAAACGGATGCTAAAGCGATTACCCGCGATTATCGCCTGGAACTGGATGAATCAGGGGCGCCACTGCTCACCGTGTTTGGTGGGAAGATTACCACCTTCAGAAAACTCGCCGAAGACGCAGTCGACCTGATCGCTCCAGCTTTGTCGAACCAGCAAAGTTCCTGGACCGCCAGCGCATGTTTGCCCGGAGGTGATATTCATGGTGCGCTTCCAAGCAATCGCTCAGTATTGGAATTCGCGAGCTTTGTGTCAAATTTGCAAAAGCAATATCACTGGCTGCCAGCGTACCTGGTGCAACGCTATGCGCACGCTTACGGCACCCGTATCCATCATTTGTTGAAAGGCTGCGTGACAATTTCGCAACTGGGTGAAGTGATTGCAGATAGTTTGTATGCGATTGAAGTGGAGTATTTGATGAAATATGAGTGGGCTAGAACCTCTGCCGATATTTTATGGCGGCGCTCTAAATTAGGCCTGCATTTGCCTGCGGGTAGCGATAAAAAACTCGATGACTGGATCTCGCAGAACGCCGTTTGAATTTGCCGCGTATCAGTCGCGCAAGTTACATGCATTCCACGAGCTTTCTACTGATAGCGATTAATTAACATGAACAATGGTTATCGTTAATTAATGCACAAAGCTAATTCGAATCAATAAATACCAGCCCCGAATAGGTAAATGTTTTTGCACGCAATCTATCCCCGGTTTTCGCAATTCATCCCTCGCTTATTACGCACTATCGCTTCCCGATAGCATCCTCTGCGTGACTTGCTTACAGTGTCGATAAGCGCGCAGAGCGTTGTGCCGATAATCGATGGAGAGAAAAATGAACAAGACAGAATACATGAACACATTGCGACAAGAGCTCAATGGTTTGCCTGCGGAAGTCGTTGAAGACACCATGTGGGCTTACGAAGGTAGATTTGTCGACGGCATGGTCGCCGGGCGCGACGAGCTAGAAATAGCCGCCAGCCTGCCTGCGCCACATATCGTGGCGGCGCAAAAACGCGCCAGCATGCGTTATCAAGAACTCAAGGAAAAAGTGACCCCAAGCAATTTCGCCAGTTTGCTGGTGGCTTTGCTAGGCGTGATGATGCTGAACTTTTTTATGATCATCCCCGCCATTATTGGCAGCATTTTATTGTTTGCGGCGTATCTCAGTTCTATGGTGATGTATGTAGTTGGGATCGTGATTACGGCGACGGTTTTGGCGGGTGTTCCGCAGGTTAATCTAAATATTCCTACGCACCATTTTCAGCATATCAATCAGGACTTCGACGATGACATGAACGAAGAGTTTTCTGTTCACCATGGCAATGTCAGAGTTGATATCTCTCCTAGCGGGATTACTGTTGATAAAGATGAAGCAGGTGATGTGAGCAAAAGCGCTCCAGCAAGTAATTCTGCTGCAAGTAGCACCGCCGCAAGTAACGCCGCCGCAAGTAACACCGCTGTGGTCAAGACTGGTGACGACAAGTCAGCAGTCGATAAAGCAGCCGTCGATAGGTCGGTAGTGCATGTCAGCATCGGGCACCACCTGAAGACTATCCATATCTTTCAGGGCTTGGGATTTCTGTTAGGTGGAATTGCCTTATTTATGCTCTGTTTGTTTACCACCAAGTACACCTTTGTCGGATTTAAAAAATATTTACTCTGGAATGTGTCTTTACTGCGTCAAAGCACCGCAGCTTAAGTGCACAAGCGTTTGAACCTGCAAGCAGAATTTGAAACTATTAATTGGAGAATGACATGAAACTCATCATTAGAACCGGCATCGCCATGCTGATATTGGCTATCGTCTTGATTGCCCTCAGCGCAGGCTTCATGCGTGCGCACGCTGCCGCCGTTGTCGCCACTGAAAATCGCCCGGTAGATGCGCAAGTGGTCAACATTGTCATGAGCGGTTCGATAGATCTGGTGCTGCAACAGGCAAGTAACCCGACCATGCTGATCAAAGGTGAAGCCAGCATGCTACCGCGCGTCACAAGCAAGATTGAGGGGAATACTTTATTTATCGGCACCCGTGGGCTCATCATCACAACCCGTCAGCCTTTGATTGTTGAACTGGGTTTGCCAAATTTGGAAAAATTGCAAATGCAAGGCAGTGGCGATGGTACGCTCAAGGGCTTTCGTGGAGCTAAGCTAAACCTGGAAACACGTGGTTCAGGTGATCTTAAGTTTGAGGGCGAATATCAGCAAATCAAAGCGCTATCCGCAGGCAGTGGCGATATGAAGCTAGTGGTGCTGAATAACGACATGCTTGAACTTACTTTGCATGGTTCCGGTGATGGCTTTGTGAAAGGGCAAACCAAGATCTTGAATGTGAAACTATCTGGCTCGGGTGATCTCGATGCGGCTAGTTTGAAAGCCGGTGAGGTGACAGTAGATTCCTCCGGTTCAGCCAATTCGCGTGTGTTTGCCATCAAGGAAATCAAAGTGCATGCAACAGGAAGTGGCGATGTCACTGTCTTTGGCAATCCGGTGAAGAGAAATGTTGATCATGCAGGATCCGCCGAGATACATTGGCAGTAAAGATAGACTGAATTATCTTCAAAAGCCTAGTTATTTTTGCTATAAAAGTCGGAGTTTCAGCAAAATAATCACGAACATACAAAATAAAATTTGAAAATTGCAAGGTATTGCAATACTTTATTGAAAGATGCCCATTGGAAACTGAATCTTTATTTACATGAGACAATTTTCTGTAATAATTGCCGCGTAAGTATAGTAAAGTTACTTATTGTTACGGTTTGTTTGCAGTGAATCTTGCGACATGCCGGCCTTCTTTAAATCTGACTATTGCGGAATCATGACTGCTATTAAAGGTAAATACCTGACAGTGTTGTTGCTTGTGTCTTGTTTCATTGGTGATGCGCTGGCGCAAGAAAACCCCATGCAATTTCTCAGCCGCGCCAATGCCAAAGTGGCTAAAGCGGCGGCCTTAAAGTCGAAATGGGAAGGTCCGGTTGACGGTCCAAAGTTGCAGAAAAATAAGAAAATCGTTTTTATTGCCTCTGACATGAGTGATGCCGGTAATGCAGGTGTCTTCGCTGGTATAAAAGAAGCTACCGCGGGATCAGGTTGGGAGATTTTAATGATCGATTGTCGCGGTCGATGCCAGAGTCCTAACATGGTCAGCCAAGCGTTAGACATGAAAGCCAGCGGTATCGTTCTGGCTGGAGTGGATGCGGCAAGCCAGGTAAAAGGTATTACTGCGGCAGAAAAGGCTAAAGTGCCAGTGGTTGGCTGGCATGCCAATATCAAGCCGGGCCCAGTTGAAGGCTTGTTTACCAACGTCACCAGCAACGCTAAAGAGAGTGCGCAAATTGCCGCTTTGTATGGCGTGGTTGAATCCAATACCAAAGCCGGTATCGTGGTGTTTACTGATTCTTCCAACCCTTACATGACGGCCAAATCAAGTGCGATCATTGAAATAATCAAGCAATGTGAAAGTTGCCGCTTGTTGAGCGTAGAAGAGCTGCCAGCATTTGAAGCCTACAAAAAAATGCTTCCTGTAGTTGAGGCGCTAGTCAAGAAACACGGCGCAAAATGGACCCATGCGATTGCTGTGAACGACATGTATTTTGACGTCATGGAAAGACCAGAAATTGCCGCTGCGCTGGCGAACAATAAATTGCAAGGGCTCTCGGCAGGCGATGGCTCCACTACCGCCTATAAACGTATCCGTTCTAATACCATGCAAATTGGAACTGTTCCTGAGCCATTGTTTGAGCATGGCTGGCAAGTTGTGGATGAACTCAATCGTGCGTTCTCAGGTGTGGCAGCAAGTGGCTTCGTGACTTCCGTGCATTTGGTGACAGGTCAAAATATCGCTTACGATGGCGGACCAAAAAACGTATTTGATCCAGCCAATGATTTCCGCGGACATTATCGCGGCTACTGGGCAAAATAAGTTTGCGCAGGCAACTAAAAAAGGGCGAATGATTCGCCCCTTTTTTATTTTGCAATGAGGTGACTGCAGTCGCACACCTCATTTCCCTTGTCAAAAATAATGCGCCAGGTCTGAGGTGCCTCTAGCCGCCAGATCGAGGTGAAGC
>JAZJYB010000273.1:0-1294 GCA_040390685.1 Pseudomonadota bacterium
CCACCTTCACGAATCGCGAAACGCAGACCTTCTTCCATCGCGATCGGGTTGATCAGTTTAACAGTGATGGAGACGTTGTCGCCTGGCATGACCATTTCTTTATCTTTCGGCAATTCGATCGAACCAGTCACGTCCGTTGTACGGAAGTAGAATTGTGGACGATAGTTGTTGAAGAATGGTGTGTGACGACCGCCTTCATCTTTGGACAAGACATAGATCTCGCCTGTGAAGTGATCATGCGGCTTGATCGAACCTGGCTTTGCCAGGACTTGACCACGCTGTACGTCTTCACGCTTAGTACCGCGCAACAGGACACCGACGTTGTCGCCAGCTTGACCTTGGTCGAGCAATTTACGGAACATTTCAACACCAGTACAGGTAGTCACTGCTGTGTCGCTGATACCGATGATTTCTAATGCTTCACCAACTTTGACGATACCGCGCTCGATACGGCCAGTAACCACAGTACCGCGACCGGAGATCGAGAAGACATCTTCCACTGGCAACAGGAAGGCGCCATCAACAGCACGTTCTGGAGTTGGGATGTAGTTGTCCAATGCATCAGCCAGCTTCATGATGGCTTCTTCGCCCAATGGGCCAGTGTCGCCTTCAAGGGCCAACTTAGCTGAACCTTGGATGATAGGCAGATCGTCGCCTGGGAATTCGTATTTAGACAACAACTCACGCACTTCCATTTCAACGAGTTCCAACAATTCAGCGTCATCGACCATGTCGCATTTGTTGAGGAAAACGATGATGTATGGAACACCAACTTGGCGAGCCAAGAGGATGTGTTCGCGTGTTTGTGGCATAGGACCGTCAGCTGCGGAACAAACCAAAATAGCGCCGTCCATCTGAGCAGCACCAGTGATCATGTTTTTAACATAATCGGCATGGCCTGGGCAGTCTACGTGAGCGTAGTGACGTGCAGCTGTTTCGTATTCAACGTGAGCTGTGTTGATCGTGATACCGCGCGCTTTTTCTTCTGGCGCTGCATCGATCTGGTCGTAGGCTTTTGCTTCGCCGCCGAATTTTTTCGACAGTACCGTAGCGATCGCTGCAGTTAATGTTGTTTTACCGTGATCCACGTGACCAATTGTGCCGACGTTGACGTGCGGCTTGGTGCGTTCGAACTTACCTTTTGCCATTTTAGACTCCCAATGATTTTATGAGCAATTTAATGAAATAACTTAGGCACACGCCCAACAACTTTTTGATCAACTACAGATCCCTTGGTGCTCTTGACGTGGATTGAACACGTGGCCTCTCCCTTACCAAGGGAGTGCTCTACCAC
>JAZJYB010000273.1:1471-14169 GCA_040390685.1 Pseudomonadota bacterium
CTCAGAGAGAACAGATTTACAGTCTGTCGCCTTTAACCACTCGGCCACCCCTCCATAGGGAACCCCAGAGTATGAAGAATATCGACTCATCTGTCAACACCTTTTTCTGCGGTTTTTAATGAAATTGCTTTTTTTCAGCGATGGTTTTGCCATCTCTATACCTGCTGAACAGGCCGCGTATTCTATCTTAATTACGCGCATGTGCAAGCTGGTAGGACTCGATTCCCTCAAATTTACCCAATTCTTGTGACATGATACTCAGGGAAGTCGCTAATTTTCGATTGAGAGCGACAGCAACAAAGCGCCACTCTGTCCTGCCATCTTTTTCTCCGATGCAAATAGTCCCGGTAGCAATCTCATAACCACGTTCCAAGGCCAATGCGCGGATTGCCGCTTCGTTTGCTACGAATCCCTCTTTAAACTGCATCACGATTGCGACCGCCTGTCTCGAAGGCAGCCACGATTCTATTTTAACCATCCAAATCATGCAGGCTGCGGATAACAGCGCCAACAGGATAGCCGCCGAATAAAAGCCCACACCAACCAAGATGCCGATGGCTGAAGAAGCCCATAAAGAGGCCGCCGTGGTCAAGCCGCTAATACTGAATCCTTCTTTCATAATAACGCCTGCACCCAGAAAGCCGATGCCGGTGACTATGCCCTGAATAGTACGTGAGGGATCAAGATTAACGGGGAACGCTGCACGGCCACCAAACCAGAAATCTGGGTAACCAGTAATGACGACTAAGGCAGCGGAAGCCATACAGACCAAGCCATAGGTACGCATCCCCGCAGCGCGGCCATGGTAAGAGCGTTCGTACCCGACGACAAAGCCCAACAACATCGCACCAGTAAGATTTAAGAAAATAATGGCATTGGCACCAAGTTCGGCATTGGACCAAAAATTCGCCACATAAGATGACAGGGTATACATAGGCAAATTGGGGAAATGATTTATACGGTAAATTCAGTGTAGCAATTAGCCAACTAAATGTGTAAATAATTTCTATTGCCGAAAGAAAAAGAAAATTGAAACATAAGCAAATTGAACCGCTTCTTATACAATCAGCACTAAGGAGAAAAATATGTTTCGTGTCATGTTAGTAGAAGATGATCCGCGTTTGGCTGCCTTAGTCATGGAATATTTAAATGGCTATGAATTTGCCGTTGACCTGGTCACGCGCGGCGATACTGCGGTGGCGCATTTTCAAGCGAGCCAACCGGATATTGTCGTGCTCGACTTAATGTTGCCTGGTCTCGATGGCATGCTGGTTTGTCGGCAAATCCGCGAACTCAGCAAGTTGCCGATCCTGATTTTAACGGCGCGGGAAGATTCATATGATGAAGTTTCGGCACTGGAACAAGGCGCCGATGACTTTGTGAATAAGCCGGTACAGCCACGGGTCTTGCTGGCACGTTTGCGCGCCCTGTTGCGCCGCACAGTGCAAGCGGCGCAGCCAAACGACGAGGCGCAGGATCTGGCGTTTGGCGCTTTACTTATTTCCCGTGCTGACCGTAACGTAGCTTGGCGCGGGCAGGCAGTAATACTTAGCAATACTGAATTTAAAATGTTGCTGGTATTGGCCGAAGCGGCAGGTCAGGTATTGTCACGCGATGCGATTTTAAGGAAACTCCGTGGCATAGAATTTGACGGCCTTGACCGCAGCATCGACAACGTGATTTCTCGCCTGCGACGCCGTTTCGATGATGCTGATTCTGAAAAAATCAAGACCGTTTGGGGTGAAGGCTATTTGTTCTCACCCTCTGCCTGGGCTTAACAACGCAACTTAACAGCAACGCTAATTAAACTGCGCTGAGATCGCGATTGGTGCGCTTCTGGTGACTAGCTGCATTTTTTCCAAACCACTGGAAAAGACATAGTTTACAGTCTTGAAATTTTCATTATTTTCATCCCAGAACGCCGCACCTTCAGTGACTGGCAAGACTTGCGCATTGCGCTCAGCAATTCTCAATTCCACCAAAGTATCCAGACTTTTTTTAGCATACACAAAACGCACGCCACTGCATTTTTTCCCGCGTAAGCCATCATTGCCTAGCGTGTTTTGATAAGCCAGCAATTGCTCGCATGCAGCGCGCAAATCGGCTGCCTCGTAGATGCCATCAGGGCGGATAAGGATGGAGACTCGTGCACGAAATTGGTATTGATTGGCTTTTTGATTCAAGATCAATTCCGCGTTATCGTCATACGCCGCTTTTAACAGCGGCAACACAGTGCGGCCGGTGGCATCGAGCGGCAAATTGAGCCGCGTTGATTTACTCACCAGACTTAGGCGCAGAGTTTCGATCGATGCATTTTTATCCTTAGCGCTGACCTGATAATGATTCTGGATCAGATTTTTCGGTTTGCCATATTTTTCAAACCATAACATGGCTTTATACGCATCGCGATAGCTGAGCCAGTCAGCTGCGCTTTTTGACGATACTTCAGCCAATAAATTAACAGCTACGTTCTTGCCAGCAACTTCTTGCGTTGACACTTGGGCAGCCGCAAACCCTGTTGCCAACAGCATCAAAATGGACAGAATGTGCCGAATAAAAATCATGTTTTCTCGAGTTTAGAATCGGTAGGCAAGTGCGCTCGATATGCTCACACTACTGGCCCGTTCCACTAACGGGCTGTCTGCAGCGCTGCCGTTCAGACGTGTAAAATTCAAGGATGAAGTCAGCAACCAACTAGCACTCAGCGCCCAGTTCCAATGCATGTCAGCGTGCACATCCTTAACACCGGCAGATGGCGTAAACATGTGATTGTGGCTACGCAGGGATTCAGCTGATGTCACACCGAAATACGTCTGGTTATATGCTTGATTAACTAAAGTCAAGCCTGCCGACACAGATACAGTGTGATGCGGTGCAAAAGTGTTCAGGTGATAGCGCAGGTCACTAATTAAACGCAGGCCATCATGACTATTCCCGGCGCCATACAACAGCTTATTGGTCAGGCGCAATCCATCCGTGATCGCGAAATTGTAGAAGCCCCCCGCCAGCAAATGCATATTGATCTCATCCATGCCGACCAGCTTATTGCTGCTAACCTGACCGCTCTGAATAATCCCATTATTAATCGACCCTGCCGTGCTTGATGTGCCGTAAGGGTCGCGCTGCCCTTCCAGCAACAACATCGGTCCATATTCCTGTTGGCTCTGGTGCGACAGGTGCATACCCGCACTGGCGCCAGCAATAAATACCCCGTTACTCCACTCCATTTGCAGCACTGGCAAAGCCACTACCCTGGTTTCGCGTGCACCCTGATAAGCGGGGCGCGACTCGGCACCAAGCCCGATATACAAATCATGGCTACCATCTGGCATCAGATTAAGTGCAGGAGTCTGCGCCATGGCCGAGCCACAGGCGCCCAGCATCACAAAAAAATAAAAGGAGGAAAACTTTGCCATCTTTGCGTCTCTTGGTAGTTTGAATCGCGCCTATTTTAATGAGAAATCGGAATCGCGGTAAATTCAACCACATCATCGCTACGGTCAAGTTCAGCCAGATAGGCTGGTGTCGTAATTACCATGGTACACATCACGCCAATTCCGGGAATGCTGTCGTGATGCGAAACGTTCAACTTTGCGCCAGTGCGCCAGATATTCACATCAGCAATGCCATAGCATCCACTTGGCTTTGCCCCAAGGAAAACTCCCACCACCATGCGTTTGGAAAAATCAACGGTTGGCACAGCAACACCGCTATTATTGGTGTGCTGAGCCCACAGCGCAGTCCATGCGGCATTGTCCTTGATGACGAGATTTTGCGCGGTCTGAATGCCGGAAAAAGTCGTGACATCAAGCGTATTGCTGGCAATTTTCGTCGCATTCACGTTGACAAATTCAACTGGCAAATCGAGACGATTGACCACGACCAGATTCATCGGAGTACTTGCCAGATTAGAATTCTGATCACAGCTTTGTGCGCTGATGCGCTCTTCATCGCTAAATTCAGCGATCAGTTTCTGTCCGTTTGAGGTCAACTTTAATAGCTGCGTCACGCTGCAATTATTCGGTGACTTAAAGAAAACGCCCAGCACCATTTGGCTAGTGAAATCGACTGAAAGACTAGCGCCAGCGCCTTCTTTCTTTACCTGCCCATCATCCAAAAGCTTAGTCCAGGCAGCACTGTCTTTGATGACAATGTTCGTCGGTGCAGCGCCATAATATAAAGGCGCCGAGATAGAGACGAACGGGAGCGCAATGCTTGCACCAGCCGGCACCGTCAATTGCGTGACCCGATGCCCGCTGCCCAGACCTAGATCAGCCTTGTCAAGATTCTTGCTGATGAGGTCAAACACGCTGCGATATTGCGTATCGACACAAGTGGTTTTTGGCCCGGCGATACTGTCTGCACTAGAGCACAAAACATTTTTTGTAGTATCACCAAATAACACCAGCTCATACGATGCATCGGCGCAACTACCGGCTTTATCCCAAATTACTTGTTTCTGGTCGATCACAAACATCCGGTTGCGCAGATTGGCACAACTGGCGCCACTGGCAAGTGCGATGAAGTCTGTAGTCGCGAGAGGAGGGGGTGCCGGCGTCTCCGCCAATTTTCCGCTGCCGCCGCAACCGCTGATGGTAGCTGCCAGAAATAGATAGGGGATCAAGAATTTGTTCATTTTCGCCTTTCATGGAATTAGTGCAGCGATAATAAACAAGGCTTTGCAGCTTGTCTGCTTAAAGATGTATGGCAATTGTCATCAAATTGTACAAAGCATGGCCAGAGACAAAATGCCACCCGTTGAATGCGTGCTTCTTATAGAATGCTGCGCAAGGAGACACCCCATTTTGTTGATTAATCTGCCAAATATTTACCTTTCTCGCCTATGCTTTGACACACGGCATAGTGTCGCTACTGTCTATGTGCTTGGCAGATTAGCTGAAGCGAAATAATTCATGAATCGCCTATTTTTTCGTTTCTTCCTGCTAGTCATGCTATCGATTACGCTGGCAACCTTTGTTATTTACGGGGCGATTAGCTGGATATTTGGCGATCCGCTGGAACAGAATGCGGCACGCCAGGCGGCACCGCAAATTTTCTTGCTGGAACAATACATCGACAAGGCGCCGGCGGATGAATGGCTGGTACGGCTAAATAAAATCAGGGAAGTCTCGCACGTCAAACTTGAACTGATACCGCTACAACAGGCACTCACGCACCTATCCACAAAACAGCAGAAGACATTACAAAGTGGCGCTGTTGTCATTGATGCGGCGAATAAATCTTTCATGCGCCGGGTAGACTTGTATGGCGAAAAATATGTCGGCAGTGAAGACGATGTGGTGCTGGCGCAAGATTTGCCGATAGACCTGGCCTTGGCGATAAAAATGGAAGCGCTGCGTTACGTGATTGTTGCCTTGGCCTTGTTGATACCGATAGCGCTATGGTCGCGCGCTCATTGGCAAGGCTTGCAAAACTTATCCAGCGTCGCCGACGAATTTGGTAGCGGCAAACTCTCTGCCAGGGCCAACATAAAAAAATCAGCCAGCATTTACCCGCTAGCCGAACACATCAACCATATGGCCGGGCGCATACAAACTTTACTCGGTGCACAAGAGCATCTAATGCACTCGGTCTCGCATGAACTCCGCACGCCGATCGCTCGTCTGGAATTCGGCCTGGAACTCTTGCGCAAAGCGGCGCCAGATCCAAAGCTAGAAACGCGTATCGATGCCATGCGAGAAGATCTGGCAGAGCTAAACGAACTGGTGAGTGAATTACTGAATATTGCAAAACTAGATCAGCAACAAAATTTGAGTATGCAGCCGTTTGAACTGGCGGTTGCGTTACAAAATTGTCTGGAAAGTTTAAGCCATGAGCTGGCGCAGCATGAAGTGATCAACCGCCTTGAACCGGGCCAGACTATCATCATCGGTGAGCAAAGATTGATGAGTAGGGCAATCGCGAATGTACTCAAAAATGCCGCTAAATACAGCGAACGACAAATTCTAATCTCGTCCGTGCATTCGGGCGAAGGGATAGACATTATTATTGAAGACGATGGCCCGGGAATCCCGGAAACCGAGCGTGAGCGCGTCTTCGAACCCTTCTATCGGCTAGACCGCAGCCGGGATCGCGCCACAGGCGGGTTTGGTCTTGGCTTATCGATTGCCCGGCAAGCGCTGCAACAACATGGCGGACTGATTACGGTCAATCAGTCGACGATGGGCGGCGCCCGCTTTGTGCTGCATTTACCTAAATCGTGTACGGTAGCAAGCAGCTAATCAGCTGAAGCTTTATGAACCGCAGATTTCAAACTAGATATTGTCGTTGCTGAACAGTACCGACGCGAAAGCGGCGGCAAACAAAACGAAAGTGGCGACTAATTGAGCTTCTACGATTGCGTTAAACATGATTTTTTTCCTTTATGTAATTGACAGGAAGAATCATAGCAAAACGACAGTTATAAATATAATTTTCATTTGTGATGTTTGATATTCACAATAAGAATATCAAACCTAATCAAGCCCTATTGCGGCCTCACCTCTTTCTTGACAGCGGCCAGCGCCATTCTCTCCACCAAGCCAGGAGCCAGGAGTTTCATCCAGCGCCCGAGTTTTCCTTTTGCCGACATCACCACTTCGCGTCGGCCGTTTTCCATCCCATGAAGGATCAGTCTGGCGCATTCTTCCACTGACATCGCGGCATCTTCCTTCAAACCGCTCTGGCCGGCGGCCTCACCTGCCGCGTTGAAACCACGGTAGCGAATTTGTGTCGCAACTACACCAGGATAAGCCAGGGTGACGCTGACACCAAAGCTTTTCAATTCGGCGCGCAGGCATTCGAAAAAGCCACCCATGGCGAATTTACTGGCGCTGTAGGCAGTGCGCCCGGGCACCCCGATCAGGCCGGCCAAAGAGGATACTGCGACGATCTTGCCCTGCGCCGCCTTCAAGTGTGGCAAGGCGGAATGGGTGCACCAAACACTGCCCCAAAAATTGATGCGCATGAGATCTTCATACCAGGCCAGGTTCTCGACCTCTTCAAACAAGGCGTGGGCAGATTTACCGGCGTTATTGATCAAACAGTCAATACGACCAAACTTCTCTATCGTGCTGGCAATTAAGGCGCGGCATTGCGCTTCAAGCGAGACATCGGTTTTCACCACCAGGGTGGCGCTGCCCAACTTGGCACATTGCTGCGCTACCGCTTGCAACAATGCCTCGTTGCGCGCAGCCAGCACCAGGGATACGCGCGCGCCATATTTTGTGGCGAGCTGGCGCGCCATTTCTGCCCCTATGCCATCCGAACTACCGGTAATGATGATGACCTTGGACGGCCCGGTCATTGCTTGTAACTTTCATCGATGCGATCAAGTTTGCGGATTAACGATGGCCAGACAAAATTTCCACCCAAGCCACCGGTTTGCACCCGCATCGACTCTGACACGCCTTGGATGATGGCTGGATTAATGTACTGCAATTCACCACCGGCTTGTGCCGCTAACTGTATCTGGCAAGTCGATTCAAAAGTGTACATAGAGAGAAAAGCATCAGCGATGCTTTTGCCCGCCACCAGCAAACCATGATTGCGTAACATCAAGAAATTGGCGCGCCCCATATCGGCTTGCAAACGCGGCTTCTCTTCCTCGCGAAACGCCACACCTTCATACTCGTGATAGGCCAGCGACGCCAGTACAAAAGTCGATTGCTGCGAGATCGGCAGCACGCCACATTTCTGCGCGCTCACCGCGACACCGGCACGGGTATGGGTGTGCATCACGCACTGCACATCATCACGCGCTTCATGTACTGCGCTATGAATCACAAACCCTGCCGGATTAACCGGATACGGCGAGGCAATCAATTTATTACATTGCTGATCCACCTTGACTAAAGATGAAGCGGTGATTTCATCGAACATCAAACCATATGGATTGATCAAAAAATGATGTTCTGGGCCAGGAATGCGCGCGCTGATATGGGTAAACACCAGATCACTCCAGCCATACGCGGCAACCAGGCGGTAACAAGCGGCCAGGTCAACCCGCAATTGCCATTCGACCGCGCTGACTAAATGTCTCACCGATGGAATATCCATTTTACCCTCCTTAATATTGTGGTGAATCAAACGAAAAATCTATTCAAGCGCCGCCTGGTAAATCGTGTTTTTAGGCTCAGCAAAAAGTCGCGCTATCATCGGCTCGAATTCCACCAAAGGGAAAGTCTCGGCATGTTTATCAAACGACGGACTATCATACAAATCACAGAATTCCGCGGTCTTTTCAAAACAAGGATGATCACGGAATTGCTCGCGCATATTCCTATCCATACCGATGTGATGAAAAAAATAATAGCCTTGAAAAATACCGTGGTTTTGTACCATCCACAGATTATCGGCGCTGACAAAAGGTTTTAAAATCGCGGCAGCGATATCAGGGTGATTAAAGGAGCCCAAGGTGTCGCCAATATCATGCAGCAAGGCGCAGCAAACGTATTCTTCGTCGCGCCCATCACGCAAGGCACGCGTTGCTGTTTGCAGGGAATGGGCGTAGCGGTCAATCGGAAATCCGCCGTAGTCGCCTTCGAGAAGTTGCAAATGCGCAATGATGCGATCTGGCAGTTTTTTGCTGAACTGCATGAACTCGGCACCGATCAATTGCCAGTCTGCCTGCGTACTGTCTTGCATACGAGTGAAATTACCGTGCTTATGCATTGTGTAGCTCCCGATCGGATCACTAAAGACGCGAAAGACACATGTCCAGCCAACGAAGTGACCCAACATGTGTCCTGCATCTGATGGTATTAGCCTACACCTAACAAAGGATCAGTGCCAGATTCTGCCAGGCTTTATTTGCGGCTGTCGCTAGGCCGCAACGATGCCAAAAAAACGTACTTGAAGCTTACTAGAAGCTTAAAATAAAGCGTGCGCCACCACCGACAGATTTGGCATAGCGCACCGTTCCACCGTTGCCATGCACCAGTTGCCGCACCATCGCCAAACCGATTCCACCGCCATTAATTTTGGTGGTGAAAAATGGTGTAAAAACATGCGCGATCAGATCATCTGGCACACCAGGACCATTGTCACTGACCTCGATGCGCAAGCGCCCGCCCCTAGCCAGCTTTGCGCTGACCACGACTTCCGCCTGTCTTATTGGCTGAGATAAAGACTGCGTTGCATCATAGGCATTTTTCAATAAATTGATTAAGGCTTGCTCGAGTTGATCGGTGTCTATCACCATCTGCAAGGAGGCCGGCGCAATCACGAATTGCAGCTTGCTCTGACGCGCCTGCCAAGTTGGCGTTAACAAGGAATCAAGCCGGGCAAAGACTTGTTCCACCGCGACAGTCTCGGGCTTGGCGGTAGGCACATTGGATAGGTCGCGATAGCTGCTGACAAACTGCTCCAGACCACGCGCTCTACGACTGATTGCATCGAGCGCGGTCGCCAGATCACTAGCCACATCGGCTGGCAAACTAGGGCGTAATTCGTCGAGCAAGTCAAAAGCGGTGCGCGACAATGAGGCGACTGGCGTCAGCGAATTCATGATCTCGTGCGTCAGCACATGCACCAGTTGGCGCCAGGCATGCAAGGCCTCTGCCTCCAGCTCATTCTCTACCGGCATCAAGGCGACCAGCCTTTGCGGTTCACCTTGCAATGTCATGGCACTGGCCGCCACCAAAGCCCGTTCCAGGCCTTGCTCAGTTTCAAAACTCAACATACTGCGCTGACCGCTAGTTTGCCGTATCAGTTGCTGATGCAAATCAGGAATATTGCTGGCACGCCCAGGTGCCAGCAGGCGCCGCGCGTTGGCATTCAGAGCCATAACCGCAGCGACTTCTTTTCTATCATCGATACTGAACAAGGCGATAGGGGCATGTTCCAATTGCGCCTCCAGGCGCAAGACACGATCCGTCAAGCCTTGCGGATCACGCGGAAGCCCAACAGAGATTTCCTCTTGTGGCGCGTTGCTGCGCTTTAGCAAAAACGCCAGGGAACGCCAGATCATAGCGATAGGAAATACCGCCGCCATCACACATAACACCATTAAGCGGACCGAAGGAAACACCAGCACGGCAGTGCCGCTCAAAATACACAGCGAGATAATGGCTATGCAGATTTTGGCGATAGTTACACGGGTGGACGGCAGCGAATCAGAGGCCATAGCGTTCGAGTTTTCTGTACAAAGCTGCACGGCTCACACCCAAGAGTTTCGCTGCATGGCTGATATTTCCGTCGACTTTCGCCATCGCGGCGACGATCGTTTCGCGCTCCAGGGCATCTAGTTTAAAACTATCCTTATCGCCCCCTTCAGTCTCAAGCGTAGCGCCATTACTCACTTCCGCCCGCATTTCCAAACCAAAATCACTCAAGCAGTATTCGTCCGCAGTCGTGAGTATCACCGCGCGCTCGCAGGCATGGCGTAAGGCCCGTACATTACCGGGCCAATTCGCCGCACACAAACTTGCCAGCACGCCTGATGCCATGGCTAAAGCGGGTTTGTGATATTGCTGTTGATACAGCTGCAAATAGTGCGCCAATAACATGGGAATATCTTCGCGCCGCTCGCGCAATGGCGGCACCCGGATCACGATGGTATTCAAACGAAACAAGAGATCGGAGCGAAACACCGCTGGATTAAACAAGCTCGCCTCATGCAAATTGGTCGCACTGATGATACGCACATCGATAGCCTCGGGGCGGTCTGCGCCCAGCGGTGTCACCTGGCGTCGTTCCAGTGCCGTCAAGAGTTTCGCCTGCGCAGCTAGTGGCATATTGCCGATCTCATCAAGGAACAGGGAGCCGCCCTTGGCCGCCTGAAAACGCCCGGCGCGGTCGTTACGCGCATCGGTAAAAGAGCCCTTGCGATGGCCGAAGAGTTCACTCTCGAAAGTCGACTCGGGCAAGGCGCCCATATCGACTGCCAGCATGGTGTGGTCAGCGCGGTGTGAGGCTTCATGGATAGCCCTTGCCACCAGCTCTTTACCAACGCCGTTTTCACCGAGGATCATGACGTTGGCCTCGGTCGGTGCAACGCTGGCGATCATGGCTTTTACCGCACGCATCGCGCTCGAATCGCCCATCAAAGCGGCAGACGTACTTTGCGATGCAGTGGCTAGCTGCGGTGCACGCTGGGCCAAGGCCTGATCGATGGCCGCAACCAGGCGCGCGTTATCCCATGGTTTGGTAATAAAATCCGTCGCGCCGCGTTTCAGCGCATCGACCGCCAAGGGTACATCGGCATACGCTGTCATCGCAATAATCGCCGGTGGCTGCGCCAACTGGCGCAAGCGATCTATTACCGCCAGACCTTCGGCACCGTCAATGCGTCCCGGTGCAAAATTAAAATCCAGCAACACCAGATCCGGCACAGCTTCTGCCAAAATTTTATCCAGGCCAGCCGGATTATTTAAAATACTTACCCTTGCATAACGCCGCCGCAACAACAGCTCGGCCGCACACGCGACATCGGCATCATCTTCTAAAATCAATACATAAGCTGAGGAATGTTGCATGGGTTTTCTAGGGTTAAAAATGCGAATTCATGTGTGTCTTTCGAGCGCATTCTAGCAGCAGCGATGCGCTGCATGACAATTAAATTATTCCGTACAAGGATGGGCAAAACTAGTGTCCGGATTCGAACACTGTCCAATGTTCGGGATCGGCCACCTATCTAGCAGATTTGAGAAAAACCGCGCTAAGTCCTTGATATCACTAGCGTATCGGCGATGGCATAGATGTTGCCTTAGATTCCAGCATGAACCCTAGCAAACTTCCCTCGCCCACTCTTACTCCCATCACTGGCGTTGCCATGGATACGCATGTGCCGCAGCGACATGGCAAAAAAATCGCGTATGCCATCATCGCCACCCTGCTGGTCATTCTGGCGGGCTATGCCTTATTGCGCGCACTGCCGCATGGCCTGCAAGTGGCGGCGAGCGAAGTGCGGATAGCCAAGGTCGAGCGCGGCATGTTTCTCGACAATATTACGGTGCGTGCCAGTGCAGTCTCTTTGCACACCGTCATCCTCGACTCACTGGAAACCGGACGGGTGGAAGAAGTCTATGCACGCGACGGCGCCATCGTGAAGCAAGGTGATCTGCTGTTCCGTTTATCCAATACACAAAAGCATTTGGAATTGTTGCAGCGCCAATCCGAATACACCCAGCAGATCACCAATCTGGCGATGCTACGCGTCTCCTACGAAGCCAGCCGAAGTGACAATCAAAGGCGCTTCGCCGATCTGGAATTTAATGTCACGCAAGCCAAGAAGACCCATGAGCGAAATAGCCGTCTGCGCCAGCAGGGTTTTCTTTCTGAAACCGCCATCGAAGATTCTGCCGATAAACTGGCGTTGCAACAGCAATTGCTCAATGATTTAAAAATCAGCAGCGTGACTGACCTGAATATCAAGAAAGACGCCGTGCTCCAGGTGGAAGCCGCCATCACCCGTTTGCAAACCGGCTTGAAGCTGGTCTCGGCAACAGTCGATGCCCTGGCAGTGCGCGCCCCAGTCGCCGGACGCCTGACTGACTTCCATCTACAGGTGGGTGAAATCGTTCGGGCCGATCAGCATCTGGGCCGCATCGACGACCCGCAAAGTTACAAACTGACTGCGCAAGTCGACGAGTTTTATCTGAGCCGCGTCGCCGTCGGTCACCTGGCACAGGCACAGCTAAAAGAACAAACCATCGCCGCCAAGGTCAGCCGGATTTATCCGCAGATCAAAGAAGGAC
>JAZJYB010000273.1:14179-14479 GCA_040390685.1 Pseudomonadota bacterium
ATCAGGATCAACCTAGCGGCCTCAGCCCCGGCCGCTCGCTTGATACCAAGATCACGCTGGGCGAACCGGCCCCGGCGCTATTGCTGCCGAACGGTGCCTTTGTCAACGACAGCGGCGGCGCCTGGGTGTTCGTGGTCGGGCGCGACAATGAAAGTGTCACCCGTCGCAACGTGCAAGTTGGCCGCCGCAGCAACACGCAGATCGAAATATTGTCCGGCCTGGAACTGGGCGAGAATGTTATCGTTTCTGGCTATGCCCTGTACGGAAAATCAGAACGATTGCAGTTGACCAAATGAATGA
>JAZJYB010000274.1:0-8263 GCA_040390685.1 Pseudomonadota bacterium
GGCCAGAAACTGCTGCACGACGTCACGGCGGCGCGCACCGAGCGCGCGTTTCAAGCCGATTTCCCGGCGTCGTTCCAGTACGTTGGCCAGCATGATATTCATGATGCCGATGCCGCCCACCAGTAGTGATACTGCCGCAATTGAACTCATCACGATGGTAAAAATACGCTGGGTTTGCTGGTGTTGACGGTACAGACCCATGGGTACGATCAGATTGGTATCGTCGGCACCGGCATGGCGTTGGCTGATCAGTGTTTGCAGCACGCGAGCCGCGATATCGGGCGCCGCTATGCCATCTAAACGCAGACTAATGCTGTCGACTTCGTCTTCAATCAAGCTGAAGCGAAACCGTGCGCGGGCAGTCTCCCAAGGCACAAAAAGTCGCTCATCATCTAGCCCCAATTTCACTCCTTCAAATTCGGCTTTGCCGAGTGCGCGATCTGCTAACACGCCGATGACTTCTAGCCAAGCGTGATTGAGTTTAACCCTTGCGCCGATAGGATTAGTATCGCCAAATAAACTGTGTGCCAGACGTGTACCTAGAACGCATACTGGTGCCAGGCTGTCGCCATCTTCGGCGTTTAGCCAACGGCCTTGCGCAACATGCACCCCACCAT
The DNA here is from genome assembly GCA_040390685.1 of Pseudomonadota bacterium. GTDB lineage: Bacteria > Pseudomonadota > Gammaproteobacteria > Burkholderiales > Burkholderiaceae_D > Undibacterium. The sequence goes on from JAZJYB010000274.1 coordinate 618, forward strand.
GTTCGGCGTAGGCTGGTGAGACAGCAAAGGCGCGGCCAGTCACGACGTTGGAGCCGGTCACCAATTGATCAACTTTAATCTCCTTTTTTAAGGCGACTGATTGTGCGCCAGGAACCACCGATAGAGCCGCAGCGGCATCTGCAGCAGACAGCCCCAATGAACGTGTTCGCAGCTCTTTTAATTTCTCCGGCTCTATGGTTTTGCTTTCGATCAGCACATTATTCAGGCCAAGTTCAGATACCAGCCGCAGCGCTTCGCGTTTGCTGCCTTCACCAACCGCAAGCATCGCCACAATCGCCGCGACGCCAAAGATCATGCCAAGCAGAGTGAGGCCAGTGCGTAGTTTGCGCCGTTTCAGTTCAATAATTGCTTCGAGTATCAGGGCACGGTTCATGATTTGTTTCCTGTTGATTCTGGGACGAGCGCTGGGATGAGCGCCGGAATAAGTACCGGGATGAGTAACACATGCGCGCCGGCCGCCAACCCCGATTTTATTTCGCTACGCACCGGGCCGCGCAAGCCGAGTTCAACTTTGTGTTTAATCTCTTTCCCCTCATCGTTGGTGAACACCGTGTAAGCGGCACCTTCTTGGACTAAGGCGACGTTGGGGACCGTGAGCGCGGCTGGCTGGTCGATCAGTCGCACTGTGCCGCGCAATGCCTGTCCCGGTTTAAGCGCTAAACGGGTGGCGGTCGCGTGATCGATGCTGGCAATGAAGTCACTATATTTGACAGGCGATTCGCGCGATTTGGAACTGGCGCTACTGCCAACACTGCTGACCTTGAGATCAATTTCTGTACCTGTTCCCGCCAGCCGCACGCGCAAGGGGAGATTCACTTTTAAGCCAAAGGTCTGGCCTTCGGCAACACTAAAATGTGCTTCCAGTTGCTCGAGGTCGGGTAGGGAGCCAAATTTTTCTCCTGACCACATATTTGCACCGATCTGCGGTTTGCTGCCATCCCACTTCTCTTTTAATAAAAATACTCCATCATGCGGTGCGATGAGTTCCAGCGCGGCCAGGCTTTGGCGTTTTTGATTGGCGGTCAGCGAGACGCTATCTTTTTGCGAAACGATGACGGCGCTTTCTGCAGCACTGCGGGCATCAATCTGGCCGGTTTTCCAGTCCAGGTAGCCATGTTTGGTGGTCAGAAAGCCGATGTCTTGCAAGGTGTCGAGAATTTGGTTGCGCGCGAACACAGCCAGATCGGCATTGGCATAGCGCTGGCTAAGGCCTAGATCAGATTGCACCTTCGCGCTGTCTGCCGATAGTTCAAAGCGGCTGATTGCGGCGTTGGATAAAATTCCCGCTTCACCGAGTTCCTTGCGGAGTAATTCTGTCTCTGCTTGCGAGAGTTCCATACGTGCGCGAGGTGCGTCAAAGCGCGCGATCACCTGGCCCTTTTTGACTAAGCTTGCATCGGGCACCATATCTATCAAAGTGCGGTTTTCCCAACCGGTGCCGGGTACGCTGAGTGGCGTATTCGCGGCGGTTTTTATTTCACCGTCGACGTTGAGTGTTTCCAACCATACGCGGGGAGCCAGAGTTTCTGTTGGCGCTTGTTTGCTGGCATTCTCTGCGCTACAGGCAGTCAAAACCAGGCTCGCCATTAAGCTCGACATTAAGATAATTCTTTTCATTTTTTGCTCACTTTTGCACCGGCGCCGGCGGATTGCTTACTGCTGGTGACATTGGACGCCAACACTCCCTCGGCCGATAAGCTGGCCTGTACTGTGGAACCAGGTTTAAGTCCTTTTGGCACACTATCAAACTGCAGTTGAATGTCACGCACTATGACCGGTTGTGAACTTGATTTGCTGTGATAGACGCGCCCCAGACCGCTGACGTGTGCTGCCAATGAGACGTTCGCCCCTGGCACTTTGATGCTGGCTACCTGGCCTATCTTGATCGTGGCGGCCTGCGCTTCCGGTACTTTTGCATTGACATATAGCTGCTCAGGATCGGCCAGTGTCGCTACCGACAATCCCATCCAAACCTGGCTGCCGATGGCAAATTTATCGCCATTAAAACTGGTGCGATACAGCAGCATGCCGCGTCTTGGCGCCAACACTTCGAGTGCCTTCTGGCCTTTGCTGAGCAGGCTGATCGAGTTTTCTAACTGGGCAATCTGCGACAGTAAGCCACTGCGCTCAGCTTTGCGAGCACGCCCTTGCGCCTCACGCTGGCGCACCGCAAGCGTGAACAGTTGCGTGTATAAGCTTTTTTCAATCACGAGTTTGTCGTAATCTATGCGGCGGATGAGATCCTTAGGCATGGTGGCTTTGCGTTCAGCTTTTTCGGCATTGCTCTTGGCTTCACTGACTGCCAGGTCACCGCTTTTATCTGCTTCTTTATGATCGAGCGTTTGCTTCTCTAGCGTCCTTTGTTTCTCTTTCAGTGCGCTTCGTTTTGTGTCTAGCTGGGTCGACACTTCCGATGCTTCAAACTTGGCGATGGCTTGTCCAGCTTCGACGATGGAACCCTCAGGCGCCAATTGTGCCAAGGTATATTGCCAAGTATTTTGTATGGTGGGCGGAGAAATGGGTATCGATATTCTCGAGGCGATTTCACCTTCAATATTCACTTCAGTGGAAGTGGCAGGAATGTTCTTTGATACCGCAAGAGTTTCGGATTGAGGTTCGATGATCACGCTCATGCCGGGGATTAATGCTGCCCCATGGTTTTCAGGTAGGGTAATCTCGATGCGGAAATAGCGCCCGCTACCCCAGCTCGCGTGTGCTTCAGGAGCACTAGCTATTTTGCTGACATGGCCGATCATAGTGCTGGCTGGCAGGGCATCAAAGCCTAGGCGTACCGCTTGCCCTTCAGATAAAAATGGCCGGTCCGCCTCGAGCGCCCAGGCGCGCACCAACATCTGGCCAGAGCCCATCACTTGTCCTACGGAGTTACCCGGAAAGGCGCTTGATCCTTCCTCATAACGTTCGCCGCGCCAGCTGCTGTAGCCATGCACCACGACGCCATCCTGTTTTGCCCGCACTTCGGATTGCGTTAACTGCGCTTTTGAAAAGATCAGGTTGATCTGCAGTTTTTTCATTTCCAGTTCGCCATCGCTACGCCGTCTCGCGACCGCGTCGTTAGCGTTGGCGAAAGCCTTTTGCTTGACCTCGAGGTCGCGCTCGGCTCTATCATTTTCACCCTTGTAGCGATCATAGTCGAGACTGGAAATTTGACTTTTCGGTAATGCTGCATCGACCCTCGCCTTGTCATACGCGGCTTTGGCGTTGGCAAGAACTTTCTCAGCTTCGACCGCTTTTACTTCCAGATCGGCGACCTCCTGTTCGGCGCGCGCCTTTGCCTGCGCCGCCTCAATTTGCAACTGATCGATATTCGATGCGCCTTGCGTTTCTATGCGCAAAACCAGGTCGCCGGCCTTTACCGCAGTGCCTTCCGCGACAAAATTACGCAATACCACAGGCGATGAGTTGGACGGTGGAACGAAGATAGCTTGGGAATCTATTGCATCGACTTCACCAGTTAATATCACCGGGCGCTTATTGGCTACTTTAGCTGGCGCGGTAACTTGCGGAGTCACTGCTGGTGCTTGAAGCGAGAAAGCTAGGATTAAGGCGATGAAAATCAGTGGGCTGAGCGATTTCAAGGTCGTGCTCATGCGCGGTTCTCCTCAATACGGCCGTCGCGCAAATGAATGGTGCGTTGCGCTTGTGCTGCTATGTCAGGATCGTGGGTTACCAGCACCAAGGTTTGCCCGGCTGCGTTTAATTCGGCCAAGAGTGCCATCACATCTTTTGCGCTTTTTGAGTCAAGATTGCCGGTAGGTTCATCGGCCAATAACAGAGCCGGTTGGTTTGATAATGCGCGTGCGATTGCCGCTCGTTGCAGTTGCCCGCCAGAAAGTTCGCCGGGTAGATGATTGACTCGTTCTGCGAGCCCTATGCGTTTGAGCAAAGCGAGCGCCCTTGCTTCGGCCTGGGTATCGTGGCTGGCCGCATAGCGCTGAGGTAGCAGGACATTTTCGAGTACGCTGAGACGTGGCAAAAGGTGGAACGATTGAAACACGAAGCCGATCCGGCGATTGCGCAAATCTGAGGCGGCATCGTCATCCATGCCACCGATTTCATCCTGTTCCAGTCGATACCGGCCGGTATCTGGCTTGTCTAGTGCGCCGAGCACATTCAGCAGCGTTGATTTACCCGATCCTGAAGGCCCCATGATGGCGACGAATTCGCCGCGAGCAATGTGTAGGTCGATCCCATCTAAGGCCCGGATCTTATTGCCGCCTTGTTGGTAGGTTTTGTGGATTTTGCTCAGTTCTATCATATGGTTTATGTTTGATGTATGTCTGATTTTGGTCTAATTAAGCGAGGAGATCGGCTGCGGCAGTATCCTTGACATATTGCCCATTGTCAAACATGCATGGGTTTGATATTTGGAATCAGGCGGAAGTAAATGTCTTTCCATTGGGTAATCGGAATATGAATTGAGTCGGCTTCGTTGAATGAGGCGAATCGGCTACAATCGGGCCTGAATTTAATTGAAGAAACTAAGCGATGACTAAGTTGGAAAATAAGCATAAATATGATGTAGTCGTTATCGGAGCTGGTGCGGCAGGCATGATGTGCGCAGCGGTAGCAGGGCAGCGTGGCAAGAGTGTCTTGATTGTCGAGCATGCCAGCAAGTTGGCCGAAAAGATCCGGATTTCCGGCGGAGGGCGCTGCAATTTTACGAATTTGCATGCCGGCCCGGCCAACTTCCTTTCTGAAAATCCGCATTTCTGCAAGAGCGCCTTGTCGCGCTATTCTCCGCAAGATTTTTTGAGCCTGGTGAAACGCTACAAAATTGCCTTTCACGAGAAGCACAAAGGGCAGCTATTTTGTGATGATAGTGCCGAAGATATTATCCGCATGCTGAAAACTGAGTGTGATCTGGGTAAAGTCGCCTGGCGCATGCCATGTAAAGTACTTGGCGTGCAGCGCAGTGATGTGCCAGGTGGTGAAGTGGGCTTTGTGATCAAAACCGAGCAAGACGACATACATGCACATAGCGTAGTCATCGCTACCGGTGGCTTGTCTATCCCAAAAATCGGCGCGACTGATTTTTCTTATAAAGTCGCCCAGCACTTCAATCTAAAAATGGTGGAGCCAAGTCCAGCGCTGGTGCCCTTGACTTTCGATGCCGCGAGTTGGGAGGCCTTTGTTCCGCTGTCTGGCATTTCTCTTGAGGTGGATATAGAGACCGGCGAGAAAAAGAATAAAATTGTTTTCCGGGAAGATTTGTTATTTACCCATCGCGGCTTATCCGGGCCAGCTGTATTGCAAATATCCAGTTTTTGGCAGGCGGGGCAGGCAATCCGTATCAATTTGCTACCGGAAATTGACGTGGCGCAAGATTTAATCGATGCCAAGATTAGCAGCAAGAAAAATCTCGCGAATTACTTGTCAGCGTATTTGCCCGCGCGATTAGTTGACGGTTTGCTGTTGGCGCATGGCTTTGCCGGCGATTTGCGCATGGCAGATATGCAAGATAAGCGTTTGAAATTATTGGGCGACAAAATAAATCGCTGGGAATTGATCCCCAGTGGCTCAGAGGGCTATAGGAAGGCGGAAGTGACGCGAGGTGGCGTCGATACTAAAGAGCTGTCGCAGCAAAGCATGATGGCAAGCAAGGTTCCCGGTCTGTATTTCATTGGGGAAGCGGTGGATGTGACTGGCTGGCTGGGAGGCTTTAATTTTCAGTGGGCCTGGGCCTCAGGCTTTGTTGCTGGCCAGTCTGTGTAGTTATAATAGGCATTTGAGTGAAGCACATTGCGTTGTTTTTGCGGGATTTGATGAAGCGGCTTCCCTATTTTGCAATTTGCTGCTATTATCTCGTTCTTCCTATAATTTTTCATTGGTTCGAACTTACATGACCACTATTCGCCTTAAAGAAAACGAGCCGTTCGAAGTCGCTATGCGTCGCTTCAAGCGTACCATCGAAAAAACCGGTCTGTTGACCGATTTGCGTGCACGCGAGTTCTACGAAAAGCCAACTGCAGAGCGTAAGCGCAAGCTGGCCGCCGCAGTCAAGCGTCACTACAAACGTATTCGTAGTCAGCAATTGCCTAAAAAGATGTACTAATCCTGATGTTGCGCTAAATTTATTTGGCGCTAGTCTTGATGTGCACTTCGGTAGATTTGCATGCCCGCTCCGGTGTACCGCAGCGGGTTTTGTTATTTTATTAATTCACTTTTATTTCCCTTGGCACTTCATTGAAAAATGAATTGTTTGTCGAGGTAAAATTTCAGAGGACAGTATGAGCTTAAAAGACCAAATCACCGAAGATATGAAATCTGCAATGCGTGCCAAAGAAGCTGCAAAGCTTGGCACCATACGCTTGATTACAGCAGCAATGAAGCAAAAAGAAGTTGATGAGCGCGTTGAGCTGACTGATGCGATGGTGCTGGCGATCATAGAAAAAATGATCAAGCAGCGCAAAGATTCGATTAGCCAGTTTGAAGCCGGTGGACGTCAGGATTTAGCTGATATCGAAAAAGCTGAACTAGTGATATTGGCGGCGTATATGCCAGCTGGATTGTCCGAAGCAGAAATGCAGGCGGCAGTTGCCGCTGCCGTGGCCGAAGTTGGTGCGACCGGACCGCAAGACATGGGCAAGTTGATGGCCGTGCTTAAGCCAAAACTGGCAGGGCGCGCCGACATGACCGTGGTTTCCGCTATGGTGAAAGCTGCGCTGGCACCTCGCTAATCGCTGTATGTGATTCGTTAGTCTATTGTTTTGCCTGAAACTCTCTTTGGGCGTGCTTACTTAATTCTACTAATTGATCCCTCAAACCTTCATTCAGGATTTACTCGCCCGCGTTGACATTGTCGATGTGGTGGGCAAGTACGTCCAGCTCAAAAAAGGTGGCGCAAACTTCATGGGTTTGTGTCCCTTTCATAACGAAAAATCCCCTAGTTTTACGGTTAGCCCGACCAAGCAGTTTTATCACTGCTTTGGCTGTGGTGCGCATGGCACTTCCATCGGTTTCTTGATGGAATATTCCGGTATGAATTTTGTCGAGGTCGTCAAAGACTTGGCATTGAGTAACGGCATGGTCGTGCCGGAAGATGATCGCTTGCTGCCGGCACAGCGCGCTGAGGTAAATGCGAAGAGTCTGGCGCTCAGCGATGTCATGACCAAAGCATGCGACTACTATCGACAACAGTTACGTGGGGCGGAATCCGCTGTCGCCTATTTAAAAAAGCGAGGTTTGACCGGCGAAATCGCGGCGCGTTTTGGCTTGGGTTACTCTCCTGACGGCTGGGATAGTTTGCGCAGTGTTTTTCCTGACTACGCTTCGCCAGCTTTGGTTGAAGCTGGCCTCGTCATTGATAAAAGCGATGAGGATGCCTCCAGCCGGAAGCGCTATGACAGGTTTCGCGAGCGCATTATGTTCCCGATCAGAAATACTAAAGGGCAGGTCATAGGATTTGGCGGGCGTATTCTGGATCAGGGCGAGCCGAAGTATTTGAACTCGCCGGAGACGCCGCTATTTCAAAAAGGTTACGAGTTGTATGGCTTGTTCGAGGCGCGCCAGGCGATTCGTGATGCGGGTTATGTGCTGGTCACCGAAGGGTATATGGATGTGGTGGCGCTGGCGCAGATGGGGTTTCCGCAAGTCGTGGCAACCCT
>JAZJYB010000275.1:0-4449 GCA_040390685.1 Pseudomonadota bacterium
ATTCACGCCAAAACTGCCTCGAAAAATGCATCCGTCATCATCTCAAATCCTAATGAAAATTCTCGGTTAAATGACTCTATTTATTCGTCAACCGGAGCGAGTCCTGATCCGATATTTGCTTTTGCAAATGACGACAGTGTTGCCAGTGAGAATCCCTGTCAAGTGGTTTCTCCGCCGTCTGTATAGGCAAATACCAGCTGACTTTATGGCGATATATTGAATGGGGATTAGTGGAAAATGAGGGGCAAATACGATCGTCTTGCGAATAAAACATTTGAATTAACTTTAATACCAGATAGCTTAATGTATTGAAGTGGTATTTATTTAAAAAAAGCAAAAATACCTGTTTTTTTTGCAGGCTTGCTTGATGAGATTCTTCAGAACGCTGCTGAAGCCTTTAGCAAAGTTGGCAGGTATTCCTTCCCAGCCTACGAAATTTTAATCTCTTCCGATTGATGAAATCTGGAGTAATGAATATGCTGGGTCTGCTCGGAATTCTCATCAAAAATATCGACATAGCGATGGTTCCAGCGGATTAATTCGCAGGGATAATAGTGCCTTGCGCGTTGATTCTGGTTGGTGGTTTCGTCTACGCCTTCTACACTCAGTATTAAGGCAGCATTCACGCTTTTGAGCGACTCTGTTGTGGCGCCGAACAGGGGACTTTTTTCATCAACGATGTGGATCAGGCTCCAGCCCAGGACGAACATGGGATGTTGTTCACGCTCTAGATGCAGATCGTGAATCTTGCGAAATTTACCTAGGCTGGGTGAATTTTCATTGCGGATCAAACGCAGTTTAGCTGAGGCTTCGCTGATCATATTCATTCTGGCATTGGCCATGCGTATCATCAGGATGCGATGCTCACCTGCCTGATGGCTGACTGGATGCTCGGCAAAAACTATGCTCGATCTTGGCCGGGAAAATCTGGCAAACATCACGCCCGTGATCAAGGCCAGACCCGACATGCCGATGAAAATTTCTGCCGTCGCTACCGAGTGCGCATAGATGGTTTGCGGATGCATATCGCCATAGCCTACGGTCGCCAAAGTTTCTACGCTAAAGAAAAAAGCGCCGAGAAAATTATTCGGCGACAGATTCCCGATCGCCTTATCACCCATCATGAAAAAAGCCGCGAACAGCAGATTCAGCGAAATAAAAAACACGCCAATCGCGGCAAAAAATACCGGCCATGAAGAGGTCATGGCGTAGTAATAAATGTCTTGCCAAAATTGCGTACGCAAACCGTAAGTGACAACATCACGGCCGCCGAGCTTAATGATGCGTTTATGTTTTGTGGAGGTGGAAATGGACATTTTTTCTAATGCTCTTAGAGCTTAGGGCTTAAGCAAAATACCATGCAATCACTCTGATTTGTTTTTGCCGTTTACGCTTTTTTATACGTCGCAACCAAGCAATACTGCTTAACCGAACGCGACAATTTTTCACTTTGAAAAAACAAGGGCAGCGAGAATATACTTTGCATTATCCATCGCTCATCGAGCGACTTTAGTGCTTGCGCATCATAGAATATTTTGTGGTCGTGATCAGATTCAAAGCCCCTGATGCCAGGCACGGCAATCACTAAGCCGCCACCTGCTTGAGTAATCCGATAACACTCATCCAAGGTTTCGCGTGGATCGACAATGTGCTCCAGCACATTGTCCAGCACGCAACAATCGACGCTACCCGTGGCAATTGGAAATGCTTCGTTTTCGCGTATCAATTCGGCCGGCAAGCCGATAGCGCGGCAATAATTAACCGAAATGGGATTGATTTCTAAGCCACGAACCTGTTTAGGAAATCTACCGAGAAGGCCGCTACCAGTTCCCGATCCGATTTCGACGATACGCCGACCGTATTTTCTTGCGCATAGAAATAGCACTGGTGAGGAAACAAAATTCTTGTACAACCGCCCCTTCCAACTAATTTCACTCAAATGGGCAAAATAGTCATTGAACTTGCTGGAATCTTCCACTTTTTTCTCTTTTCAGCCTGTTTATTGCATTTAAATTGAAGAACTATCTAGCGGATAGGAAATTCAATTACCGTACCCGAAGTATTCCTCAATTGCTCGATGATCACAAGCATTACACCCGGTTTTTCGGTACTTACGTCGCAATCGCCGATACCGATCAGTGTGCAGTTTGGAGTGCGTCATGAACACCCCATAAAAACATACCTACCCCAAGCAAAAGAGCCAACGCAACATAGAACCAAAATGCGACTGGCGTCTCGCCCCGGTCGATGGTGGAAAAACGACTGCTTATCCAGCCATTTTGGATGGCGAACACGCCAAAGGCAAACGGTATCGGCGCACCGAGTATCAAATCAAGATGGGTTGAAGAATGTCGATCGAAGCCGCCATACATAACCAGAATTGCCAGAATCGCCACGACGACGAATGCAATGTATCCGATCAATATATTGCGTTGTGTTTTGCTATACATGGTGTACCAAAGTGGGGACATAAATGTTGGCGGTATCGCCCCCATATTACTTGCTTAAGAAAAAAGTGCGCTGGCAATTCTAGTCCACGTTCTTGCCCGCAGAAGCGCACCATAAAGCGAACCACTGCTCGCGACTTAAAGTGATCCCGGTTGCGGCGACCGCCTCCCTTATCGAGGCAATCTTGCCAGAGCCAGTCAGGACCAAAGGCTTAGATGGGTGCTGTAATATCCAGGCGAGTGCCACCGTCGATATTGCCACATCGCGTTCGGCCGCCAAGCGAGTTAACACCACGCGCACACGCTTCGCTTGCGCGCCATCGTCACTCATCAAACGCCCACCTGCCAGTGCCGACCAGATCATCGGTGCGATACGTTGGCGCTGACACAGATCCAATGTCCCGTCGTTTAGCGGAGCCATATGTAACAGTGACAATTCGATCTGATTGGTCACCAAAGGGATGCGCGAGGCCAGCAATTCGAACTGAGAAGGCGTGAAGTTAGACACACCAAAATGCCTGACCTTACCGCTTTGCTGCAAAGCCAGGAAAGCTTCGGCAATTTCATCGGCATCCATCAGCGGATCTGGCCGGTGGATCAGCAATACGTCAATCGTTTCAATCTGCATATTGCGCAACGATTGCTCGGCAGACGCAATGATATGCGCGCGACTGGTGTCGTAATGTTGCATCTGGTGCGCCGGCCGCGCCTTCGAGATGAGCTTGATGCCGCATTTGGTGACTATCTGCAAACGCTCGCGTAATTGCGGCGCCAGCGCCAGCGCTTCGCCCAGCAAAATCTCGCTTTGATAGGCGCCATAAATATCCGCCTGGTCGATGGTAGTGATACCCAGCTCCAGGGCTTGTTGCAGAAATTCCAGCCGCTGTTGCGCTGACATAGCCCAATCTGACATGCGCCAAAGACCAAGTACGATGCGGGAAAATGTAGGGCCTTGCGGAGCGATTTGTAGGCTAGGTGTTTGCATGATGGCGGGTAATTTTTATTGAAAAATATGTTGAATTATTTTAGTTTTTAGGATTTGGAAAATTGCTCAGCGCATGAACTAATGCCCGGCACTGATCGTCGGTACCGATCGTCACACGTAAATGTTGAGCTATGCGTGCTTGCTTGAAATGACGGACGATAATCGCCTTGCTGCGCAAGTATGCCTGCAATTGAAGCGCATCGTGTTGCGGGTGTTTGATCAAGACAAAATTGGCGCTCGATGGTACTACTTCAAAACCCAGATGTTCCAGACTGGCGACCAGCTTCTCACGGGTGGAAATCACTGCTGCGCAAGTCTGCTTAAAATATTCGGCGTCGACAAAAGCGGCAGTGGCGCCAGCTATCGCGAGCCTATCTAGCGGATAAGAATTGAAACTATTTTTAACTCTTTCTAAAGCGGTGATCAGATCGGGATGGCCTATGGCCAGACCCACGCGCAAGCCAGCCAGAGAACGGGATTTCGAAAGAGTTTGAATCACCAGCAAATTGGCATATTGATTCACCAGTGCAATCGCCGAGACACCGCCAAAGTCAACATAGGCTTCATCCACCACGACCACTGAATCCGGCGTGGCGATCAACAGACGTTCAACCTCATCTATCGCCAGCAAACGCCCGGTAGGCGCATTCGGATTGGGGAAAATAATTCCGCCGTTCGGTACCAGATAATCATCCACATGTAGACTATAATCCTCGCGCAATGGTATCTGGCGTGAGGCGATTTCATACAAGGCACAATACACGGGATAAAAGCTGTAGGTAATATCCGGAAACAGGATAGGCTTCTCGTGTTTCAACAATGCCAAAAACGTCAATGCCAGCACTTCATCAGAGCTATTTCCAACGAACACCTGTTTCGCGCTCACGTGATGATGATCCGCAATCGCTTGCTTCAACTGATCGGCATTCGGGTCAGGATATAAACGCAAATCTCCCGTCGCAGCATCACGAATCGCCGCCAACACTTTAGGCGACGGCGGATATGGATTTTCGTTGG
>JAZJYB010000276.1:0-13695 GCA_040390685.1 Pseudomonadota bacterium
ATTCGCCTGTCCGACACCACGACCTTGACGAAAGACGTTCCGACAAGCGCCACTGCAACCGAACAACGCCGAGTCTCATGGCGAGAGCTGATCGACAAGTAAGCTAGTGAAAATCTGTTTAATGGAACAAGGAATCCGGGACATAGCTCCCGGTTCTTTTTTTGCCTGATATGAAAATACGCTTGCAGAAAAGTCTGGCGCTGATTCTCACGTTCTCGTTGCATGTGTTAGTGCTGCGCCCCTTACTTGCCCCTGAAGCGGACCTGGGCAAGAATATTCCCGTGATTGCATATGTGGCACGAACGCACGTAGTCTCGGTGCCGCCATCGCCAGAGAATCGGCCGTCGCATCCGCGCCAGGATCAGTCGTCTTCTGCCCGAACGACGGCCGACCTGGAGCCAGCGTCTGCCATGCCGGAAGGCCGGCTTGAGCGCGACGATAAAATTTACCTGGACATCAGGCAGAAATACTTCAAATCGAATGAGCTCGATGCGCGCCCGATGGTCACTACTCCGCTGGAGTTGGGCGTGGAAAGCGTTAACCCGACCACGGAAGGCGAGGCCACCGTGCGGTTTTTTGTGAATGAATACGGTTCGGTAGACTGGATGGAAGTCGAGGAAAATAGCTTGCCAGAGTCTATGTTAGAGCAGCTCCATGCACAGCAAAAGCTATTGCATTTTACGCCCGGCAGAAAAGCCGGGCTGGATGTGAAAAGCATTATTGTTTTTAAAATTAAGCTTGCGCGTGAGCCAAATAACTTACTGCCAGACTCGGCTTCAATACCGCCGCTTAAGTCATCAAAGTAAATTTTGATCAGGAACCGTAGGGCGGAAAAGCGCAGCGTCTTCCGCCACAAACGGTCAATGTCGGAAGGCGCTACGCTTTTCCGACCATGAAGCCTTAACACTGCCGCTCAAGCTATCAAAGTAAAATAGACCATCACCAGGAATTAAATGCGCTTAAGTCTTCTTAACTTCCTGTATCGCCTCAGCAAACTCAGACACATCCTCAAAGCTCTTGTACACCGAAGCAAAACGGATATAGGCAATTTTATCCAGGCGCTTTAATTCGCGCATGACGAGTTCACCCAAATGGCCCGAGACGACTTCGCGCTCGCCACTGGCTAATAATTTTTCTTCTATGCGTTGAATTGCGCTATCGACTGCCTCGGCTGAAACCGGGCGCTTGCGTAGTGCCAACATCAGGCTGGCACGGAGTTTGGCAGTTTCAAATTCGGTTCTGCTGCCGTTCTTTTTGACGATGACCGGCATCGCCAGTTCTATGCGCTCGTAGGTGGTAAAGCGCTTGTCGCACTTGGCGCACTTGCGCCGGCGTCGGATAGTGTTGCCGTCTTCCGGTACGCGGGTATCTATGACTTGGGTTTCTTCGTTATGGCAGTACGGGCATTTCATGGTGCTACTTCCTAATTTTTTAGATCGCAAAAAACGGTCACCATGCAGCTCCCTGTGTCACCGATTTAGCCCTCTCCCGCATGCGGGAGAGGGTTGGGGTGAGGGTGGTTCCGCTACAAAAATACGTGTTTATCTAGTGCTATGAATGATTTTTACTATTGAGCTTATGCGTTAAGCAATCACCCTCATCCCCAACCCGCTTGATCCCAACTCGCCGCGAGCGGGAGAAGGGAGCTTAACCGAATAGTCATAAACCAACGCCACTCATACAGAGTGGCGTTGGTGTGTTTTACGCTGCGTAGACCGGGAAGGCTGACGTCAGTTTTTTGACTTCTATTTTCACGCGTTCAATAGTTGCTGCATCGTTAGGATTGTCGAGAACATCGGCAATTAAATGTCCTACCTTGATGGCTTCTGCTTCTTTAAAACCCCGGGTCGTGAATGCAGGGCTGCCGAGACGGATGCCGCTGGTGACCATTGGTTTTTGCGGATCGTTCGGAATGCCGTTCTTGTTGCAAGTCATGTGGGCGGAACCGAGGATGGCTTCCGCTTCTTTGCCAGTCAAGCCTTTAGGGCGTAAATCGACCAGCATTACGTGCGATTCGGTACGGCCAGAAACAATGCGCAAACCGCGTTCAGTCAGGGTGTTGGCCAGGGCAGCTGCGTTCTTCACGACTTGCTCTTGATAGGCTTTAAATTCCGGGCTGAGCGCTTCTTTGAAAGCTACCGCTTTACCTGCGATGACGTGCATCAAAGGGCCGCCTTGCAGGCCAGGGAAAATCGCTGAGTTGATTTTCTTGGCGATCGCTTCATCATTTGACAAAATAATACCGCCGCGTGGGCCGCGCAGGCTCTTGTGGGTTGTCGATGTAACGACATCGGCAAACGGTACTGGATTTGGATATACGCCAGCAGCGATCAAACCTGCGTAATGTGCCATATCGACCATGAAATAAGCGCCGATTTCTTTAGCGATTTTCGAAAAACGCTCAAAATCAATGCGCAGCGCAAAAGCAGATGCGCCAGCGATGATGAGTTTTGGCTTGGATTCACGCGCGAGTTTTTCCATCGCATCGTAATCGATATCTTCTTTAGCATCGAGGCCATAAGAGACCACGTTAAACCATTTTCCCGACATGTTCAGAGGCATACCGTGAGTAAGATGGCCGCCTTCCGCCAGCGACATTCCCATGATGGTGTCGCCCGGGTTAAGCAACGCAAAAAACACACCTTGATTCGCTTGTGAGCCAGAATTTGGCTGTACGTTGGCGAAGTTGGCGCCGAATAATTGCTTGAGGCGATCAATCGCGAGTTGCTCGACCACGTCTACATGCTCGCAGCCACCGTAGTAGCGTTTGCCAGGATAACCTTCGGCATATTTGTTAGTCAGTTGCGAACCTTGGGCTTCCATCACCGCTGGTGAGGTGTAGTTCTCAGAAGCGATCAGCTCAATATGTTCTTCCTGGCGATGATTTTCTTTTTGGATAACGGCAAATATTTCTGGATCGATATTGGCAAGGGTATGGTTTTTTGCAAACATGGGAATTCCTATTGAAAACGTAAGTGATGACACTGAAATGAGGTGATAACATGAAATGCGGGCAGTCTCAATCGCTCTTACCACGGCTACCCAGGCGTACGGCTAGAGTCCTGGACTTACGCAAAACCGCCCCAGCGTCGTTGCCACCGTCTAATCAACATTAGGTACTAAAGTACTGTCGTCGACGGAGCGCCTAGCTGGAACAATTTTGCCTAAGTCCCAATTAATACTCAGACTCTGCAAATCTCACGCTTCACGATGGAACTCCATCTAGTGCTGCAAATTATTAAAATTTGAGCATTTTCGCCAGTTACGTGAGACGAAATGGTGGCTAAATTTTACTTTAAGCGGCGAATTTGGGCAAGTTTTCAATTGGAATGGTGTAGATTTGAAAAGCCTTTAAAATAGCGCCTTATTCCTTTTATAAATCACTAGTGTCGTTGTTGTCTTCGCCTTGCCGTGCTAAAGCACTGTCTTCGGCTCGCCGCCTAGACACTAATGATTTATAAAAGGAATTGGCCTGCATTCTTTCATTCAAGCATTTAAGGAAAATTACCATGATCGTCTTAATAACTGGGGCAAGTTCGGGCTTTGGCGAGGAGATGACACGCGTGTTTGTCAGGAATGGCCATAAGGTAATCGCCGCTGCCCGCCGGACTGAGCGACTCGCTAGTTTGCATCAGGAACTGGGCTCTGGGCTATTTCCCGTGAGCATGGATGTCACGGATAAGGCTTCCGTCTACCAAGCTTTGGCCAGTTTGCCCGCTGATTGGAAGCAAATTGATGTCTTGATTAACAATGCGGGTTTAGCACTTGGTACCGAGCCTGCTCACCTGGCCTCACTCGACGAGTGGGAAACTATGATCGCCACCAATTGCCAGGGCTTGGTCACTATGACCCGTGCGGTACTGCCAGCAATGGTAGCGCGCAATATGGGCATGATCATTAATATCGGCTCAATCGCCGGTTCAACCGCTTACCCTGGAGGCAATGTGTATGGCGCGACCAAGGCCTTTGTCGATCAGTTCACCAAGAATTTGCGCGCGGATCTGGCTGGTACAGGGGTACGCACCAGCAATATCGCGCCGGGCTTATGCGGCGGGACTGAGTTCTCGAATGTGCGCTTTCGTGGCAATGATGATGCCGCCGCCAAGGTTTATGAGGGAACGGTGCCATTGACGGCCGTGGATATTGCCGAATCGGCCTATTGGATCGCCACCTTGCCACCCCATGTGAATATCAATTACCTAGAAATGATGCCGACATGCCAAGGTTTTGGCCCTTTGATCATCAAGCGTAACCCAGTTTAATTTTATGATATTGCAAGAATTTACCTGGCCAGTCCGTGTTTATTATGAAGATACCGATGCCGGCGGCATTGTCTTTTATGCCAATTACTTAAAGTTTTTTGAACGCGCCAGAACCGAATGGCTGCGCGCTTCTGGCATTAATCAACAGAAAATGAAGGATGATACTCAGTGCATGTTTGTCGTCAAAGCGACGGCGGTCGAGTATCATGCACCCGCTAGGTTGGACGATGAACTGAAATTGACCGTTGTGGTCGAAAGACTGGGACGAGCTTCGGTACATTTTGTGCAAGAAGCATGGTGTGGCGATATTTTGCTGGTCACAGGCAAGATTAAGGTGGGATGTGTTGATGCGCTTAGTGTGCGCCCGACCGTCATCCCGAAAGAGATTTTTTCCCTGATCTCGCCCCAAGAACGCTAGCTGCATATTTCCTGAAAAAATAAAGCCACGATTCCCCTTTGTTAAAAAAGTAAAAAGATAAATCCGCTATGAATGCTACTCAAGACCTGTCGTTTCTTACGCTTATTTTAGACGCCTCCATCCCGGTGCAATTGGTGATGTTATTGTTGTTAGGTGTATCGCTCACAAGCTGGAACTATATTTTCAGTAAAATGTTTGCCATCAAAAGGGCGCGTGCGCAAACTGAAGAGTTTGAGCGTAACTTTTGGTCCGGCGGCAGCTTGGTTGAGCTGTATCAGTTAGCGGCGAATAACCGTCGCGCCAGCCGCGATAAAACCGGTGCACTGGAACGTATATTTGAAGCCGGCATGAGTGAATATCATAAGGTCAAAGCGTCAAACAAAACAACTTTGGATGCCGGCGCCATGCTTGATGGTGCGCGCCGTGCCATGCGCGCTGCGTATCAACGTGAGATGGATGAGTTGGAGAATCACTTGTCATTTCTGGCGTCGGTCGGTTCGGTTTCTCCTTACGTGGGTTTATTTGGCACCGTGTGGGGAATTATGAATGCGTTTCGCGGATTGCAAAATGTGCAAAGCGCGACCTTGGCAGCGGTAGCGCCCGGCATTGCTGAAGCACTGATTGCAACCGCAATTGGCTTGTTTGCCGCGATTCCTGCGGTGTTGGCGTACAACCGCTACACGCATGAAATTGATCGGTTGGCGATGCATTTCGAGACTTTTATTGAAGAGTTTTCGAATATCTTGCAAAGACAATCGCGCTAAAGGTATGGCAAAGGCAAAGGCAAAGGCAACGGCAAAGGAAAAATACAAAGCATGAGTAATCTGCGTGGCGACCGTAAACGCAAATTTAAGGCAGAAATTAATGTCGTGCCCTACATCGACGTGATGTTGGTGTTGCTGGTGATTTTTATGGTGGCAGCACCAATGGCTAATCCTAGCGTAATCAATCTGCCGACAGCCGGGCAATCGACCCAGCCGCCGACTGACTATATTGAGATCGCGCTCAGCCCGGATGCCTCCGCCACGATCAGCATCAATAGAAAAGGCGGTAGCAACGGAAATAATAAGCAAGAAGGTAAAGAGAGCGCTGCCAACCGGTCTCAGTTGATGCAAAAACTCCGTGAGTATCACGAGGCAAAACCTGAATTGTCAGTGTTGTTGTCGGCCGACAAAGAAATCAAATACGATGAAGTGATACAGGTGATTTCTGAAGCGAAAAAATTAGGTATAAACCGGGTAGGGCTGGCGACCAAGTGAGTCATTCACGTTTTTTGCGTATGGCATTGGGCGTCATTTCATATTTGATTTTCAATGTCTGTTTTGCCGCAGAACCAACAGTGCCCGGCAAGCTCGCAAGCAGCCAGACTGAATCATCCGCAGTTCAGTCTAAAACGGATGAGGCCGAACCACCTTCCGACCAGGATCTCCTTACCAGCACTGCCACCACGCCGCAACTGACTTCATTTCAACTTGGCATCGCCAAAGGTGAATGGGCGGGCTTGATCCGGCAGCATATTCCGGAACTGTCTGCTTCAGCCGAAGCGCAGAGTTTAACTCCCGGCGTATTACGTAAATTACGTCGGCAGATATCATCTATTTTATCTACCGAAGGCTACTTTTCACCTCTGATTGGTTTTAAGAAAAATACTGGAAATACCAACATAGTCTTGGTCAATATCGATGCCGGAGCAAGAACGACGATACAGGACTTGGAGATACAATTTTCTGGCGCACTGGAAGATGCGGCCAAGCTAGGGCAAGGCCAGGCGCTAGCACGCAAAGAAAGTTTGATCGCGAATTGGTCACTGCCAAATGGTGCAGCATTTCGCGATAGCGAATGGGCAAGCGCAAAGAATCAACTCTCAGAGAACCTGCACAATGATAACTATGCGGCTGCCACTATTCTTGACAGTGAGGCCGTGATTGATGCGGACAGTCATACCGCAAGTCTGCGGGTGGAGGTCGATAGTGGCCCTTCGTTTGTCTTGGGTGAAATTAATGTAAATGGTTTGCAGCGTTATCCGGCGAGCCTGCTGGAGCGATTTGAACCGCCCAAAAAAGGTGAGGCCTATTCGCGCACGCGCTTGCTGGAGTATCAGCGCGCCTTGCAAAATTCAGCGTATTTTTCTACTGTTGCAGTCAGCGTTGAAGCCGATCCGCTTAAGGCAGATGCGGTGCCTATCGAGGTTGAGGTGGTTGAACGCAAAGCACGTGATCTGGCTTTGGGCGCGGGTTATAGTACGAATACCGGTTTCAGAACCGAGGTGTCGTATCGAGATCGGAATGTATTTGAAAATGCTTGGGATTTGCGCAGTGCAGTTCGCCTGGAGCAAAGACGACAGCTGGCCTATGCTGATATCTACCTGCCCCCCCGTACCCGCGATCAACTCGATTCATTCGGTGTCTTGGTTGATCGTTTGGATGTCTCTGGCTTGCTGCAAAATCGCTCGGCCTTAGGGATCAAACGTACCAATAATCTTGGCTATTTCGAGCAACGCATGGGGCTCAATTTCACTTTGGAAAAAAACCAACCGGATGGCGAGCGCGAACGTTTTAGCCGGGCGCTAGTCGCCAGCTTCGGCTGGACCTGGCGTGCTGTGGATGATCAATTTGCGCCGCGCAAAGGGCAAATCGTTCAGGCTGATATTGCCGTTTCGGAGAAAGCGGTGGTCTCTGATCAACGATTTATTCGCCTGTTTGGCAAGCTTCAACGCTGGATACCATTTGGCAAAGAAGACAGTGTCATTTTGCGGGCAGAAGCCGGGCAGATGTTTTCTGCAGGCCTGACAGGTATCCCGGAAGATTATTTGTTTCGTACCGGTGGCAGCTCTAGCGTGCGTGGCTATCGTTACCAAAGCTTGGGCATACAACATCCCGCAAGCGTAACCGGTGGCCGTGTCATGGCTACTGCCAGCGCAGAATACGTCCATTGGTATGGATCGAATCTGGGCAGCGCGGCTTTTCTCGATATCGGGGATGCGGCGGATTCCTGGCCTAGCTATCATGCCAAGCAGGGACTTGGCGTTGGCCTCAGATATAAAACTCCGGCGGGCCCCTTGGCGCTAGATCTGGCTTACGGAAAACAGTCAAAGAAACTCCGGCTGGACGTTTCGATTGCGATCGCATTTTAGGGCGGATCTAAGCAATGACTAGCCAGAAAAATTCGGATGATTTAGTGCAAAAGAAAAAAATAATTTCGCCGCTTGCTATCGCGCTGAAAACGCTAGCACTTCTCAGTATCACCTTTGTCATATTGACGTCAGTGCTGAGCTGGGCATGTTGGACACAAAGCGGTACGCAAACTGCACTGCAGCTAAGCCAATGGCTGAGTGGCGATCTGGTCAAACTATCTGGCGTCAGCGGAAGCTTGGCTGATGAAGTGCATATCGATGAGCTGTCCTTCAACAGTCAAAAAATTAAATTGCTGGCGAGCGGCATTAAATTGGTTTGGCAACCCAGTACCCTGTTGCATGGAAAACTTGTGATCGACAATTTGGAGCTGAGCGCGCTGCGCATAGCCAGCGTAGCCGATACCAACCCAGTGCAATTACCTGCTGATTTGCGTTTGCCACTGCCGGTAACTATAAAAAATGCGGCACTCGGCCGGTTGAATTTAGCCACTTTGCAAAAAGATGGTAGCGAATTGCCGACGCTGCAATTGAGTGCCTTGACCGCGCAGCTAGATTCTTCGCAGACGCTACATGTATTGAGCGGCGGATTGACTTCACCATGGGGGAAATTACATCTGCAAGGGCAGATCGCCAACAGCAAACCCTATGCCTTGCAAGCGACGTTCGACTATCACGGCCAGGCGAACAAGGCGATTCCCGATGTCGCTGTGAATGGTGTCGCGCAGGGATCGCTGGCGCAAATAAGCGTGGCAGCACAGGCGATTAGCGAAAGTAATGGTGACGGTGATAGTGAAGGTGATAGTGAAGGTGATAGTGACGCTGCTTCCCGCGCAGCCAGCAAAAGTAATAAAAAAGGCGAGGCGAATCTCAAGGCGATTCTCAAGGGCGGATTTAGTGCCATGTTGATGCCTTTCTCGGCCCAGCCTTTTCGTACTGTTCAAGCGAATATTCAGGGATTGAATCCCGCAGATTTTTCTGCCGATGCGCCGCAGGCAAATTTACAAGTGCATGCCAATTTGCAGACGGTAGCAACATCGGTTTCGGATGCAAACATTGCGCATAAAACTAAGGTGATCAACTCGGCTAATAGCACCGATGTTATTGCTGACGTCATGAGCGGTAGCATCGCGATAGAAAATAGCAAACCAGGACGCTTGGACCAGAATGCCATACCCTTGATTTCTTTGCGTTCAGATGTTCGTTGGTCAGACACGGCACTGCAATTTACCAATGCCACAGTGCGGGTTTCAGGAAATGGAAAATTGATAGGCCAGGCAAATGTCAAAATCGTACAGAAAGGTTTGCCACTGGTCGATGCGAATTTTAAATTGGATGCCATCAATTTAGCGCAACTTGATAGCCGTATCCGGCCTACCCAAATCGCCGGATTGTTACATGCGGAAGCCGCAACAATCCATGACGAAAAAAAACCAGATAACACCGTAGTCAAGTTTCAAGCGCAATTGCAAGATCCGCGTGCTAGTTTAAAGGTCGATGCGCACTATCAAACGAATTTTCAAACGCAAAACCAGAATGGTGAAAAAAGCGCTAAGAATAGTTCGATACTACGATTGAACCGATTTGAATTAATCGCGGCAGATTCGCACGTGCAAGGCAAAGGCGAGATTGATTTCTCTGATGCGCAAAAATTCAATTTGCAAGCAGATGTAGTGCGCTTCGATCCATCGCGCTGGATGAAGCTACCTGCGGGTCATATTGATGCAAATGTCCAACTGACAGGTCAACTCAAACCGAGACTAATCCTCAATCTTGAATTGCCGCATGTGAGCGGTGACTACGCGGGTCAGATTTTGTCTGGCGCAGCAGACGCGAGCTGGCAAGAAGGCGTGGCGATATATGTAAAAAAAATGGATCTACATTGGGGAAAAAATACCCTAAATGCGCAAGGTGCCTGGGGTAAGGAAAAAGATGAATTGCTGCTGGCGCTTGATGTGCCGGACCTGCCTGCCTTTTCGCATGTGCTTGGCATGAATCTCGCCGGAGCTATGCAAGCGGATGTGCACGTGCATGGTGCTTTGGCGAACCCCGCAATAAAAATGAATCTGCAGGCGCAAGGTGTAGGAATTGAAAAACAAATTTATCTCGATAAATTAACTGGCACTATTAATCTCGGAAGTGAAAAGAACGCGGTAGTCAATGCCGACATCCTGGTGCAAGAGCTGCGCTCAAATCTTGCCGTGGCCGAGAAAAATCGAACAACGAAATTGCCACTGATTGCAGAGCGGCTGGCCTTGAACATTAAAGGGACGCGTGATGTTCACCAGATAGATCTGCTTGCCAGCTTGAATGCAGCACGTCAATTTACCCTCAGCGCTACCGGAGGTTTGCCAGCGATAAATGGGAAGGCTCAGCAATGGCGTGGTCAAATCGCAAGCCTGAACTTGAGTGGCGAACCTGGCCTTGCTTTGCAAGCGCCAGTGCAGATATCAGTGGAAAAAACGGCCGATAATGTGAAAAATAAGTCGACGCTGCATGTAGGAAGTGCGCAATTAACTGGTGCGCTTGGAAAAGTGGCGCTGGACGAATTTGAGTGGACGCCAGCTGGCATCAAGACACGCGGAAAACTCAGCGACGTGAAGATTGTTGATGTCGCCAATTTATTCAATCCTCAGTACGCCATCGAGGGTGATTTGTTAGTGAATGCGGATTGGGATGTGCAATTAAAAGACTACGTACGTGGCGAGTTGCATTTGCAGCGCCTGAGCGGTGATATTCGCATCAATGATGTCGATGGCACCGGGCAAGCGATGGCAATGGGCTTGAGCGACTTACAAATGCGCCTTAACCTGGGTGGCTTGATTGCCGGTTCGGATGCTGAACGCGTTGCGCTACAAGTGAGCACATCAGGTACGCGTTTAGGGATTTGGAGCTTAAACGCGAATTCGCAATTAAGAAAAAATGGCGCTCAGTGGAAATTGTTCGACGAGGCCAAACTAGCCGGGGACTTACATGCTGACGTGCAGGATTTGCAATGGCTGGGTCCGTGGATCAATCCGGGCCTGGCTTTAAAAGGTAAATTGAAACTCGATGCCAGCTTAAGCGGCGTGATCGGCAAGCCACAATACCAGGCGCAAATTGAAGGGCGCGAGCTGGAAGTCGCATTTGCCTCAGAAGGGGTATTGTTGCCGAATGGGAGTCTGAGTGCCGAGCTCGATGAGAAACATGTCAAACTTAATCAATTGAAGTTCAGTAATAAAGTCTCTGTGATGCCTAAGCATGCCAAATTTCGCGACATTAATTGGCTGGGTCAAACTGGTGAGTTTACTGCCAGCGGTGAGATCGATATGGCTGGCCAAAGTGGCAGTATCTCGGCGGAATTTCAAAAGTTTCCGCTGCTGCAAAGAAAAGACCGATGGCTAGTCGTGAGCGGGCAAACCCAGATCAAACAACAGAACAATAAGCAGGGAAATATTTGGGCGCTGACAGGCCAATTAATTGCCGATGGCGCGTACTTTAAATTACCGAAGACGCCGCCGCCAAGTTTATCCGGTGACGTAGTAGTGAATCGCGGCAAAAAGAAAAATGGCACGCAGGAAGCTGAGCCAGATCCTGGGAGAAAAGGGCTTAAGACCCGCCTCGATGTCACCCTGGATATGGGGCCACAGTTTGTCTTTGTCGGTAGTGGACTTGATACCGGGCTGGCCGGAACTGTGCGCTTACGTAGCAATGACGGTTCAGCTTTACAGGCGACCGGCAGTATCCGCGCAGAAGATGGGATCTATGAAGGTTACGGGCAAAAATTGGTGATCGAGCGCGGAATTCTGAATTTTCAGGGATCGCCGAGCAATCCCGGTTTGAACATTCTTGCACTAAGAAAAGGCCTGGAAGTGGAAGCGGGTGTCGAAGTCGTAGGGACGGTTTCATCCCCAAAGGTACACCTGGTATCTGAACCAAGTGTGCCGGATGCTGAAAAACTCTCGTGGTTAGTGCTGGGTACGGGAACCGCAGATATCGCCAGCAATCAGGCAAGCGTATTGTTATCTGCCGCCGGGGCGATTTTTGGCGATGATAGTGGTCGAAACATTCCGCGTAATATTGTGCAGGGTCTGGGATTCGATGAGTTTTCGGTGGGTTCGGCCGAGACTGGCAGCTCAAAATTACCCGGACAGACTGTCGCAGGTTCGACTGCGGTCGGTACGGCATCAGGCGATCAAGTCTTAAGCATCGGAAAACGCTTGAGGCCAGGTCTGGTTATCTCGGTAGAGCGAGGTCTGTCGGACGCGAGCGGGGCGCTAAAACTTAGCTGGCAGTTGAGCCGGCGTATCAGCATCATCGCGCGCAAAGGTACTGAGGGTTCGGTGGACGCGTATTACACCTTTTCTTTTCATTGATTTCGCTCGAAGATTTTTTGAATGAATGAAGACTATAATTGCGTCCTTTTCATAGTAAATAAATAGAAAAGCCGGACAGTGCGCGTGAATACCTTAAAATAGTGTCCTAAATGAAACTAAAATTGAACTTCGCGAAATATCATTGATCCAATGTTGTCATGACAGAATTTTCCCCGAATACTTATCCAGCGATGGGCATGTTGGCACGACCCACAGAATGGCGCTCGATGGCGCTGGCAGCGATGGTGCACGGCCTGTTGCTGGCATTTCTGTGGGTCGGTGTGCGCTGGCAGAGCCAGCAAACCACAGCAGTAGAGGCTGAAGTCTGGGATATGACGACGCGCCAGGCAGCGCCAAAACCAGTTCCAGTAGAGGAAATCCAACCGGAACCAGAGAAACCCGTTAAGGTAATGCCAAAGGAAGAACCGCTGGAAGACCCTGAAATCGCCTTGATGCAGGAGAAAAAACGTAAGCTGAAAGAAAAGAAAAAACAGGAAGAATTAGCCAAGCTGGAACGTGAAAAAGAATTGAAGGCTGAGCTGAAGAAAGAAAAGCTCGCGGAACAAAAAAAGAAAACTGATGAAGACGATGCGAAAAAGAAATTGCTAACTAAAGAGCAATCGGTACGCGATAAAGTCTTTGCAGAAAACATGCGCAGGCTAGCCGGGCAAGCCGGCAGCGGTGGTACAGGAGACGCTGCAAAATCAACTGGAAATAATCGCGGCGACCCGAGTTACGCGGCACGTATTGCTGCCAAGGTGCGTTCGAATACGGTATTTAATGTCAGCGATACCTCGAGTAATAACCCGACGGTAGAATATCGTATCGAGCTCTTGCCAGATGGTTCGCTACGAGGGGCGATCAGAAAATTGAAGTCCTCAGGTGTGCCCGCTTTTGATGATGCGGTAGAAAAAGCCATTGAAAAATCTTTACCTTTTCCACGTGATAAATCCGGCGAGGTTCCCGCTAGTATTGTGTATGTCCATAGAATGAAAGAATAAGATTGATGAAAATATTTTCCTTATTGAGAGTCACAGCATTGTGCGGTTTGATAGTGACAAGTGCGGCACAGGCGCAGTTGCGGGTTGAAGTGTCGGGTGTTGGATCTACCCAATTGCCGATAGCGGTCGCCACGTTTGCTGACGAAGGACTGGCACCGCAGCAAGTTTCTGCCATCATCCGTGACGATCTTGCACGTAGCGGTTACTTTAAATTGATCGATGTTGGTACGGTGATTTCTGAAACCAGCGCGGTCAACTTTGGTGACTGGAAATCACGTGGAGCAGAAGCCTTGGTGGTCGGTAGTGTGCAAAAGTTAAGTGATGGCCGTTTCGACGTCCGTTATAAATTACTCGATACCATTAAGTCATCGACTTTATCGGGTTTTTCCCTGGCAGCCTTACCATCGAATACCAGATTGACAGCGCACAAGATCGCTGACGATATTTATGAAAAATTGCTCGGGGTTCGCGGTGTTTTTTCGACCCGCGTCGCATAGCGTTTCATATAGCCCGCGAATGCCTTCGGCTT